>CAIUKF010000018.1 GCA_903899655.1 uncultured bacterium | reverse complement strand
TAGTTTCTTGAAAGGATTCCAAATTTGTTTTGCTTTTTTGTGAGTCAAAGTCGACATTTTAACCAAAATAACAATCAACATACTTAGGCTGGTGCAAAGTAGTGCTGCCAAAATTTTATATATAAAATCACCGCCAGTATTCATCAATAATACGAATGATAATGTGACTGTAAATAACATCATAATTATTATCCACTCGTTGCTGTAAACTTTGTTGCTAATTTGCATAGCAAAATTCGTACGATTTTGTTGATTAGCGACAACTTTGTCCAGTAATGCATCAATTTCTTCTTTATGTTGACCATGATAATCAATACAGTAAGCAATAATTGCTTCGTATTTTTCTTCACCTTCACCTGGTTTTTGTTGTTTTACTGAGGTCTTTAAATAATCAACAAACATATCTTTGATGCTTTCACGCAGCGATTGTGGCAACTTCGCCAGACTAATAATCATGGCAAAAATCGCATTAGCTTCGGACCTGATTATCTTATGCAGTTCTTCTACTCTGGACTTTTGAGCGCTTAAGATTGGAGATATATAGAATCCATATAAAAACGAGTTGACTGAAAATAGTGTCAACGCACCGCTATCAAATTTGACACTTGGCGCAATTATCTCGATTGTAATAAATATAACAAACAATATTATAAAGTAATAACTCAGGCGTATTTTTTTTAATAACAAATTTTTCATTTTATCCTTTTTTGATTATGTTGATAGTATAAAATATTTTTTTACAAAAACATAGGCATTTTATTGTTTGAAGTGTTTTGCAAGCACGGACCTTGCAAAAGAAAACAGCCTACCATATAAGTAAGCTGTTTTCTTTGGTACACCCGGCAGGATTCGAACCTACGACCCCTTGGTTCGAAGCCAAGTACTCTATCCATCTGAGCTACGGGTGCGTACTGATGTTAATTATAACATACCAATTACAGATGTAATGACAAAATTACTGTCCCCGTCAATAGCCAATAGCTACATTCCAATAGCCAAAATAAGCTATAATAATTAAATATGGATATTCACACTAACATTCCCCTAAAAAATTTCACTACTATGAAGTTGGGCGGTAACGCTCGCTTTATGACCGAGGTCCGTACACCACAAGAAGTTGCTGATGTATACAACAGCGCCAAGGCACAATCATTACCAATGTTTATACTCGGCGGCGGCAGCAATGTTATCGCTCGCGATGAAGGTTTTAATGGTATTGTTGCCCGAATGAGAATTGAAGGATTCGATATCATTGCCGATGACGCCGCATCGACGACTATCCGTATAGGTGCTGGCGAAAATTGGGATTCAGTCGTTAAACGAACCGTCGAAATGGGTCTAAGTGGCATCGAGGCTATGTCAGGCATTCCCGGAACCGCTGGCGCTACACCTGTGCAAAACGTCGGCGCTTATGGTCAAGAAATTGCTGACACATTAATATCAGTTGACGCCTACGACAGTATAACTAATACTTTTGGTGTGTTGTCTGCCGCAGATTGTAATTTTACATACCGAGACAGTATTTTTCGTAGTGATGCAAAGGGGCGTTATGTTATTACTGCTATCACTTTAAAATTATCCAAAAACCAACCACAGCCACCTTTCTATGAGGCTTTGCAAAAATATTTTGATGAACATAACATGCACATATTCACCAGCCAAATTATTCGTGACATTGTAATTCAAATTCGCAACAGCAAATTACCAAATCCCGCCACTACACCAAATACTGGATCTTTCTTTAAAAACGCCATTATCGACAAGTGGCAAGTCGACGGGCTAAAAGCAATTAACCCAAATATTCCAATGTATGAAATGGCTGACGGTACATACAAAATTCCAGCCGGTTGGTTGATTGAAAATTGCGGTCTGAAGGGTCAATTATTGCATGGTGTCCGTGTTTACGAAAATAATGCACTGGTATTAGTTAATGAATCTGCTACATCATACCTAGACCTTGAAATGGCCCGCAACGAAATTATTAATAAAGTCCGCGATACTTTCCGAGTTCAAATCGAACAAGAGCCACTTGAAATTTAAATGGCTTGCGATTGAGACATAAAACGTTTATGATTAATATTATGAAACGTCGTGGGTTTACGCTTATAGAATTGATGGTTGTCATCGTAGTTATGGGCGCCTTGTTAATCCTTAACGTCGTCAATCTTCGTGAAACACAGGCTAGTGCTCGTGATACTGAACGCACTACAGATATTGAAACACTGGCTTCGCACTTAGAAAGTTTTTATACAGCTGGCACAGACACTAGCTCAACAGTCGGCAGATATCCTTCAACATCTCTAATCGCAAGTGGTCAACTACCAATCAAAGTATTGGTTGTTGCGGGCGGCGGTGGCGGCGGCAGTAGTACCAGTAATGAGTCTGGCGGTGGAGGTGGTGCTGGTGCCGTACTCTATAATGCTAGCAAAAACATTTCAATCCAAAGCTACCAAGTTACAGTTGGCGATGGCGGTGCTGGTGGCAGTAATGGCGGTTCGGGGTTACAGGGTGGTACATCAACTTTTAGCGATATTAATGCCAACGGTGGCGGTAGTGGCGGAAAAACAAACAGCAATGGAAAAGATGGCGGCTCTGGCGGCGGCGGTGCTGGTGCTCAAGATGGCAGCACAAACGACCGTGGCTATTCTACAAACAATAGCTTAACTACTGGTGGAGCAGACTTTCATGGCAATTATGGCGGCCTTGGTCAATGGCGCGCAAATGGAAAGTCTGGCGGTGGCGGTGGTGGTGCTGGTGGTATAGGTGGAAGCGGATACGACGGAGCTACCGAACCTGGAGGCCCAGGTAAAATGAATGGTGGTGTCGGCTGGGCTACTGACATATCGGGAGTGTCTACGTTATATGGTGGTGGCGGCGGCGGTGCATCAATAGCCTATTGGGGCGCAGGTGGCACTGGTGGTGGCGGAAACGGTACGCAAAACGGGCAAGGCGCACCCGCAACTGCGTACACTGGTGGCGGTGGAGGTGGTGGCGGCACAGCAGGCGGCGGGAATGGTGGATCTGGCATAGTAATCATTTCTTACCCAGGTACTTCAATGACAGCAACTGGCGGAACAATCACTTACACTGACGCTACAAACCAAAACCCTAGATCAACAACTCCATATACAGGCGGTAATACCGTGCACACGTTCACAAGCTCTGGAACATTTACAGTCACAAGTTTAATGACTAACACTATTCAGCAAATGTTACGCGATATTGATACCGCTTCACTAACCGCACCAGGCCAAACAGATTGGACTCAAACTTTTATTTCGGCTTACGACACTAGCCCATCTGGACAAGCACAACCAACTGGAAATAACATCAACCCTGTTCCAAGTATTAATCAATACATTTATCAACCGCTAAAAAGTGACGGATCATTATGTACACTTGAATCGCAAGATTGTCGTAAATTTAATCTTTATTACAAGGTTGAAAAATTAGATACAGCAACTAATAACTGTCCAGATATATCAACTAAAATATGCATGGTAACGAGTAAAAACCAATGAAAAATATTACAAAACAACAATCAACAGCCGGATTCACAGTCGTCGAATTATTAGTTACCCTATTTATCGCCGCCGCTTTTTTGATGTCAGGTTATCAATTATACGACGTAATTATGAAGGATGGTGGCGATGCCAGGGCAACCGCTCGCGCCAGCAACGTCGCCTATGACTATCTGCAACGATACAAACCAAACGCAACCAACCCTTGCACTGCCCTGACGCCAGTTACAAACCAAACCCTAACTGACGATATTATCGCAAATGCCACAGTATCGGTAACTATTTCCTGTCCATACTCGACACCTACAATACCAACAACAACGACACCATCTATTTCTAAAGTTCTTGTGACGATAAAATACAACACACCTCAACAAACATTAAACATCGCTACTTATGTCAAGCCATAACCCAACCCAACATATTCATCATTCAAAAGGTTTTACCTTAGTTGAAATGTTGATCGTTGCTCCAATTGTAATATTAATGATTGGAATATTTGTCAGTGCGATTGTTAGTATGACTGGCGATGTCTTAGCTACCCGAGCGTCAAACAGTATGGCGTACAACATTCAAGACGCCTTAAATCGCATTCAATCAGATGTCGTATTAAGTGGTTCTTTTTTGGCAGCCAATGACGTCGCCCTAGTTTCGCCACAAGGCTATGATAATGCAACTGGTGTGTTTAAGAATGTCAATTCAGATACATCAGTCGGACCAATGTTAATTCTAAAGTCATACACAACAACTATTAACCCACAAAACTCTGCCAGAGGAATTGTCTATATGTCAGGACAACCGAATGCATGCAACAGTGCCCTTGTTAGTCAAAACCAGCCGTTGATGATGAATACGATTTATTTTATTAAAGGTAATACACTTTGGCGCCGAGTTGTTGCACCTTCTAACTACGCAACAGCTGGATGTGTCAATGGAGTAGTCGGTTCGCCATGGCAAAAACCTAGCTGTGACCCAACTATATCTGGGGCTATGTGCCCAACCAAAGATGAAAGATTAGTTGATGGTGTTGCTCCTGGTAGTGGGTTTAGTATAAATTACTACTCAACACAAGGCTCAACAACTGCGAGTACAATAGCGTCTGATAGTAGCCAGTCTGACGCTGTTAGACTGGCAGCATTAAAAACCGCTAGTACAGTCAGTGTTACTATCAGCGCTACAAATACCATAGCTGGCCGTGATATTACTCAGTCCGGAACAATACGAGCAACTAGCCCAAATAATGTATCCCCGATAGCAAATAATTCGTGCAATTCTATTCTTAACTCTGGTGGATCAGTCGGAGATGGCGTATATTCAATAAATCCATCAGGTACTACAATCCAAGCATATTGCGACATGACGACTGATGGCGGTGGATGGACTATGGTGTATCAGAATCTATTTTCTGGCAATGAGGGTGGTCCAACCCCAACACAAACCTCAAGCGTATATGGAACAGTTGCGTATCATTCTGATTACGGAATAAACGCTCAAGCGATATATCAACAAATAGGTGCTACCCGAATGCTGATTAAAGATGACAACAACTGGATTAAGATCAATCTAACCTCACCGCAATTTAACACATTCTGGAATGTTAACGGCGACACTAGCTACTCAATCACCTCAATGAACGGTAGAACTTACATTATTACAAGTGACGGCAACCATGGTCATGGATCAGGCGTCCATCAATTCGCTACAAACGGAAGCGTAAATGCCAATACTATTTTTGAGTACAACTTCTGGCTAACAGGACAAGACACTAACCATTACTGGCATATTTGGCCAAGTGCAGACGGTACATATGCAGTAGGTGCTGGTGTTAGCGGTGATAGGTGGGGTGCTATTTTAATAAAATAATCAATTCAATACACAAAAGTATGATTAGTTAAATAAATCCAGCAAAATTTTAACGCGATCAGATACAGATATGGCATATAATAATTCCACTTGTGCTTAAATAAATACTATAGTACATTATATATATAACTAACAATTAATAGGGGGCACACAGTAATATGAGTCTACAAAATATAAAATCTAAAAAAAGTCGCGGTTTTACGATCGTAGAACTTTTGGTCGTTGTCGTTGTCATCGGTATCTTGGCAGCTATTACGATTGTTTCTTACACCGGTATTACGGCTAGGGCAAATGCTGCCAAAGCTCTTTCGAATGCTCAAGGTGTCGTCAGTGTTGCCGAGGCTATTAACGCCGATACAGCAGCTAAATATCCAACAACAATAGCTGAATTTGGCACACTAGCTAGCACAGCTCGTATACCAAATAGTACAGTAATTCAACTTGCGGCTCCAACTGCAGTTAATGGTACAACAAACTTCCAAGTATATGCACTAACTACCAACCCTTCAACCGGTGGTATGGTCGTATTCTGGGATTATGCTACTGGTGCAGTCAGCACACGTACTACATCACTTTACTGGGGTGCAGCAAACAGCGGCTCAACAGTTTCAGTCTTTACCAGCTAATCTAATATCTTAGCTAAAATTATTAATACCCGCCTGATACTGGCGGGTATTAAATTTATCACAGCTATACATAAATAGTGCTTGTGTTTACAAAACGAATGTAGTAGATTAGTATTATATAAATAAAATATATAGGGGGCACAAAGGTATATGAGTCTACAAAATATCAACTCTAAGAAAAGTCGCGGTTTTACAATCGTAGAACTTTTGGTCGTTGTCGTTGTCATCGGTATCTTGGCAGCTATCACGATCGTTTCTTACACCGGTATTACGGCTAGGGCAAACACAGCTGCTGGCGTGTCAGCAATGAATGCAGTTGTATCAAAAGCAACTGTTTATGGTACAGATGGACCAACCGGTAGCCTACCAGCAAGCTTCGGATCATTAACTGGTGCTGCAGCTACAACCACCTACTACCTAGCATCATCAGCGCCTACAGGTGTAGACTTCACGACAGCTTCAGGCAACGTCAGAATGTCAACATACAGGCCATCTGGCATCCAGAATGATGCAATTGACTACATCGTCTGTGGAGCAAACGGTACAACTACAGCTCCAACTACTTATGCTGGAATTTCAGTCATCAGTGGTGCCATAATAGGTTATTGGGATTACTCACTCGGCACACCAGCTGAAAACGTAACCAATACAATTGGATACACTACTGGAAACTACCCAACATCAACATCCAACCCTGTTGCTTGTTTCAAAGTCGGCCTAGCTGAATCAGCAATCGCCGTAGCAAAAGCTATGTATGCTGAAACTGGTAACTACCCAGTCACAGCAAC
>CAIUKF010000017.1 GCA_903899655.1 uncultured bacterium | reverse complement strand
TGTAGCCAATATTATTACCGAATCAACAACGTCTGGATACGGTACTGATACGACTGCGCAAGTAATTGTTTCGTGGGATACCGATGAGCCAGCAACTTCGCAGGTTGAGTACTCCGAAGGTATTACAGGCGATAGTTATTCGATGAGTACCGCTAAGGATAGTTCATTGTCGACTTCCCATGTTGTTGTGTTGCGCGACCTTAAACCTTCAAGTTCGTATTATTTCCGTGTTGTTTCATCTGATGCGGCAAATAACCAAACAAAGTCAGATGCGGGTAGTGCATTGACTGGGCTAGTTCAATCTTCGATTCTTGATACTGTCTTGAAGTCCTTACAAGGCACTTTTGGGTGGATGTTCAAATGAAAATATTAATAATAAAGTGGGTTAAACAATAATCATGACTAATTCAAAACACCCCATTATTTCAGTCGAAGGCCTATACAAGACCTTTAAGGTGGCCAAAGAGGAAATTCCTGCTTTGATAGATATTAATCTTCAAATATTTCCTGGCGAATTTGTTGTTATTCTTGGACCATCGGGCTGTGGTAAAAGTACACTACTGAATACGATTATTGGCCTTGAAAAACCAAATGCTGGTCACGTTAAAATTCATGGTCATAATATCTATAATCTTGATGAAGACGGTAAAACAGTTTTTCGACAAAAAAACTTTGGTGTCGTTCATCAACAGTCAAACTGGATTAAATCACTAAACGTACTTGAAAATGTCGCCTTTTCTTTAAATGCTGTCGGTCACAAGCATAATTATAGTTTGCAAATGGCAAAAAATAGCTTATCAATGTTTGCAATGGAGGGCTTTGCTAAACATAAACTGACTGAATTATCTGGCGGTCAACAAACTAAAGTAGCTGTTTGTCGTGCTTTGATTACTCACCCGCCAATTATTATGGCTGATGAGCCAACTGGAAATCTTGATACCGCCTCGGCAGTTAGCGTAATGAGTCAATTCGAAGTGCTAAACCGAGTCTACAAAACTACGATTGTTATGATTACGCATAACCCTATTTACACCGAATATGCCACAAAAGTTATTAATATGATGGACGGACAAATTAGTAGTCAAGATGTCAAAGATTTAATTTATGAGACTTCAGTTGACCATAAAGTACATAATCTAGCAAAAGGGTTGGTATCATGAGACGTTCATTTATCATCAGATTAGCTGTTAAAAACCTTATGGAACGTAAATTACGTACCTTTTTGACTATTAGCGGCGTTGCGATCAGTGTTGGCTTTGTTTGTTTACTTATGGCATTCAGTTTTGGCATGCAAAAAGCCGCAACCGATCAAATAACAGGTGGTGATTCGCTGCGTGATTTAGACGTTACCAAGGGCTCATCAAAATTGATTGATCTAGATAACAGTACGATAGATAAAATTCAATTATTTTCAGAAGTTACAAAAGTTTATTCTCAAGTCGCACTGGCAGGCGATGTTCAATATGGCGATTCAAAATCTGACGGTATTATTTATGGCACAGACGGAGATTTATTGAGCATTATTAATCCAAATCTTATTAATGGAAAACTATATAATATTGGCAACAATGATGCGGTGGTAATAAATTCTACGCTTGCTCGTAAGTTAACCAATGATAATGTCGCTACGCTAATCGGAAAGCAAATTGATATTCGATTAGTTTTACGATCGGACCTTTATACTGACAACACTGCAAAAACTCAAATTAAGTCTATTAAGGCAACAATTACAGGCATTGCAGATGCCGGGAAAACTCCGTATATGTTTGTGCCGCTTAAAACCGTTACGGCATTTGGTGTCGATCGATACAGTAGTTTAAAGGTTCAATTAAACAGTATCGATAATGTAGACAAAGTAAAATCACAAATCGAATTTATGGGTCTAAAAGTTAGTACAATCAAGGACACGATTGATCAGGTGAATCAATTCTTTCAGGTATTTCAGATAATTTTGGTTGCAGTTGGAATAATTTCAGTGATTGTGGCTACTTTGGGGATATTTAATACTATGACAATATCTTTGATTGAAAAAACCAAAGAAGTTGGATTAATGAAAATTCTTGGTGTTAAAAAGGTATATATCAGACGAATCTTTATGATGGAGACATTAATAATTGGTCTAGCTGGTGGTGTAATTGGTGTTGCGATTAGTGTTGCAATCGGGCAAGCGATTAATTATGCGGTTTACGTAATGGCGATTGGCAGCGGCAATGTTGTTGTGACTATCATGTACTTCCCCGCTGTTTTGATTGCGGCTATTATGATTGTATCTGTTTTGATTAGTATTTTGGCTGGTATATATCCAGCCCGCCGTTCGACAAAAATCAACGCACTTGATGCAATGCGCTACGAATAAAGTATACTTTATAACCATTACTATATAATGCAAGTATGAATTGCGGTATAATAGTAAGATATTAAATTGATATTGAGTTGCGTGTAACACATCGATTCTATCAATTTGATTACAGTGAAAATTCACTGGTTCATTTAACCGCCATAAATAGCGGGTATTCAAAAACCTAAAATACATAGAAAATGCCAAGGCAGCACAGGGGCAAAGCCCCCAGAAAGAAAGATCTTCGGGCGACAAAAAGAAAGGGCGTATGTCCAATTTGTGATCGCGTTTTACAGCAATGCTGCATTTCTGTAGGAGGTGGAGTGTCGGTCTGTCCGGGATGTTTGGAAGAATACCGAAGACAAAACGACCCAAGCGAGGTTCGCATATGTGCCGTTTGTCGTGAATCTACGGCTACTCCATATGCGATTTACTCCGGCGGTGAAGTTGTTTGTAGCGATGAATGCGATGATGCTTATCTTCAGGATAAGGATTTTGCATATGGCGAGGATGATGAAGTGCGGTCACAAGATCGTTACTAAATTGTTCGAAATTGAATGAAAACCGAGCAGGATGTTTAACAACGTCCTGCTCACACTTTTTTAAATAATATTATTAAATTGTGGCATTCGATTTATTGGTAAGTAATTGTTTAATTTTAATGATAATCAATACTAATCCAAAAATTAAAGCTGCAATCCCAATGGCGTCACCAATGCCTCGGACTGTGCCACCGATAATGCCATCGTAATTCAGCCAATCAAGTTGACCGAATACAAAGTGCCAATCGTGATAAACATTGTCACCAGGGCCTGCCAGTGGCAGTAATTGGGCCCTAGCGTCCGACATGTAGATTCCAACGCAATTCATTGCCAACATCGTCCATAATCCTGCAAAAATGCTGGCAAAATATGATTTTGCCTTTATCGTGGCGAACAAAATAAGTAAAGTAAAACTTATTTCACCAAATGATCCAGCAATTGCTACATAGATTTGAGGCAAAAACGCCACAATCATATGCGACACTTCATGAATGCCAAATTCAACAAAGTATAGGCCACTTAAAATAACATTATTTGAATTATCAGCCTTAAAACCAAGGATTTGGAAAAATAGGTATAGGTAAAACAACCAGCCGATTACATACACCCAGATTGGAAGTGATAAGATTTTTGTTTTTAATTGTTCCATATTTTATTTTATTATAACTGTTTTTCAATATTAGCGTTATTCAGTGATTATATTCCCCAAATTGCATCAAGTATCTTGATTCTGACTGATTGAACGGCTGGTACTAGCGACGAAATGAATGCCACGATGGCTAGTATTATGGCGTTTTGAATCATCGCGGCTTGGTCGATGTATAAACTGACATAACCGTATGGGAATTTGAAAGGGTGTTGAATGACAAGTGGCACAAGAACGTACAAGAAGACTAAAATTCCAATTCCAATTCCAAGTGCGGCAAAAAATATCGATTTTAATAAATAGTTACCAATGATAGCTTTGGACTGAATGCCGATTGCTCTTTCGATGCCAATTTGTTTGCGTTTATTGATTAAATCTACATAGGTAACGATAAATACAGTTATCGAGGCAACGATAAGTGAAATTATTTTCAGAATTCGGTTAATTAAATCAAATGTCTTTAACTGGTCTTTGACTGAGCCCGCCAAGTCATCTGATGTTTGGTATTTTATTCCAGGTTGTTCTGATATTAGCTTGTCGCCAAGACTAATGTCACTGTTGACGCCTTTTGATTTAACATAAATTGACGTTGCATGGTTTACTGTTGTTGGCAATAATACTGAGGCTTCATCTTGTGAGATATATGCTCTTTGATCTGATTGTAAAAAGTCGTTTTTAAATATACCTTTGACAGTAAAGTCATGAGTTTTGCCATTTATTAAACTGATAGTAACGATATCACCAGTATGAACATTTTTCAGTGATGCGGCATATCCTTGTAGACCAGTTTGTCCAGCACCGGCTATTTCAACACCTAGTACGATTGAATCTGTGTCGGTTTTATCCAAAAATGTACCTTCAATCATATTATTTGGTGTCGAAAAGACATCGCCGTATGTTGCAGGGTCGATTGCATCAACTGACCAAACGTTTGATGTGTCGCCTTTGCTGATTTGGGTGCCGATTCTTAGTGCAGGCGTTGCCCCGCTGACATCTGTGTTTGATTGGACTTTGTTTAATAATTCATCGACGTTAGAAATATTTGAGTTGCTGCTGGATGAAGTTAATATCACATTACTTGTTAGAGTCTCAATTAGTTGTTGGCTGACTTTATAACCTAAACCTTCAATTAATGATGGCAAAAATAATAAATTGATATATATCAAGGCTAGCATCGTGATTGTAAGTGTTGTGATGCCTTTGTTGCCACGCCATAATGAACGAACCGCCAAAAATATCGAAACGCGAAGTGAACGCAAGTATTTCATACATACTCCTCGGTTATTTTGCCATCCTTTAGAAAAATCAGTTGATTGGCGTATTTTTTGTCATCAGGATCGTGTGACACAAAGATAATTGTGACACCTGTTGTTTTGTTCATATTTTGTAATGTCTCCATGACAGTTTTGGCCGAAATACTGTCCAAATTAGCGGTTGGCTCGTCGGCAAATATTACTTTTGGATTATTAATCATTGCTCGCGCAATCGCGACACGTTGCTGTTGGCCGCCAGATAGTTCTTTGGGTAAATGAAATATCTCATTTTCTAAGCCAACAGTTGTTAGTAACTCTTTGGCTTTTTGTTTGTATGCGGTGCTGTTGGCGCCCAACATCATTGCTGGTAAATAGACGTTTTCTAACGCTGTTAGTTCGGGAATCAGTGCATATTCTTGAAAAACATAGCCAAGTGTATTTAATCGTAGCTTTGAACGTTTGCCTTCGGATAAGCCAATAACGTCTATGTTGTCAATTATTATACTGCCGTCGTTAGGCCTGTCGATTAGACTCATCTGGCGAATTAATGTTGTTTTGCCTGATCCACTTTTGCCCATCAGTCCGACTATATTGCCCTTTTCGATATCAAATGTGACGCTTGACAGTGCTTTGGTTTCAACTTTGCCTAATTTATATATCTTGGTTAAATTATTTACTGTAATCATGTATAACATTAATCATAACATAAACACGTACATCTAATTACTGAGTAAATTTATCTTTAAAATTTTCGATTATATATCTGACTGCAAAAGTAATATCACATTGTAATATTTCATCGATGTTCAGCCAAATTGGACTATGGCCTTCTTCTAAAATGGTTACATTATTGATATCATCGGTAAAATCGGTTACAAAGACGTGCCACTTGTGAAAATCTGCGCCACCGCTGCAACTGTCCCCTGGGATATCGGTTTCAAATAACTTAGTCAATTTGCCGGTAATGCTGTTTTCTTCACGCAGTTCCCTGCTGGCTGATTGTTCGGGTGTGTCGTTAATGTCAACGTGCCCTGCTGGTATGGTTAATGAATATGGAAAAGTGTCACGTTGGTAAAACAAATATTTTCCTTCAGAGTTTCGGACAAAGATACCAGCTGTTTCGTGCCATATTTCAATATTATCGTCTGTCCAAACTTTGGTCGTTGGCCCTAAATATATCGATACATTATTAGTTTGCTTACAAACTTTACAATAATATTTTTTAAGTCCGTCAATATATAACGGTTCAACGCCATCGGCATTGCATTCAATACAAAAACGATGCAGTTTGTGATCAGTCGGAAGTGTAACTTGTAATTTCATCTGAATATATAATAACAAACTTGTTTACATATATGAGTTTTAATACAAAATAGAGCCCACTGAGGCTCTATTTATAAATATATCAAATCAGATTATTTTATTGACATGTCGTAGTGCGGTGTGTCTGCAGTTAACGGAGCGAAAGCTCGACATTAACTCAATCTAATTTTGCAGCATCGGGATCTCTTGCCTAGCAAGAGATCCAATATTTGTTGACATTAACCAAGTGGCGGTCCACTCTGTACAGAACTAACAACTATACTACAAATTACGTAGCAGCCTATAATAATAAAACTATCCACAGCTGTTAATGTATTTGTTATATTATTATTAATATATAACAAAAAGGCACTTGCAAATACGGTCGCTGTAACCCCATTGATTATATATACACCTAAAGAACCTGGTCTTTTAAGTTTATATGTTTCCTCAATCAACGCTATTATGCCGCGTTTTGCAAATTTTATCAGTAATATTAATATAGTGATTATTAATGTTAGTTTCCAGAAATTGAAACAAAAATTAATTACTTCGTATCCAATAATTACTAATACTAAAGACGAAACAAAACTGGATACCAGCAATCTTATACTAGTACCTAATAACATTAGTCTGTCGTAACTGTCCATGTTTTTTTGATCATTGAACTAACGAATATAGAATATAGAATATATTCCTATATCATTTAGCCTTTGACTGATTATATTTATATTGGTTAATTAAGGTTGGACACATCGACATGTCCTAAAATAATATGATTTGTTAATGTACTTATATAACTTTCTAAATAGAAAACTTATACAACTATATTGACATAACATATGCTAATTGTCAATTTATAACTGTGATCGTAGAAAAATATATATTGGTCTAGATTAAACTAGTCTAACTAGTAACATGGTCTTTGTTGATTATATCCCAAACCCATGGACGGTGAAGTTTGCCGGAGTTATTTAATTCTTTGACTTCATCGTATGTTAGCCATTTTATATCTAAAATTTCGTCTTCTTCGATGGTAAGCTCGCCACCAATAATTTCAGCTGTGAAAATATGCTTTACGGCATTATGTGATTCTTCGTGTAAGATAGCAACTTCATTTATAAGCTTTACATCAAAACCTGTTTCTTCTTTTGTTTCCCTGATAGCAGCTTCGCGTATTTTTTCACCCTTATCGACATGGCCGGCTGGCAAATTCCACAGGCCGTATGCTTTAGGCTGGCTTTCTTGAACCAATAAATACTTATTATCTTTTTTGATTAGACAGGCTGATACTATAGCGGCTTTTTCGATTGATGCTTCCCATTCTTGTTGATTCATGTATGAATTATAGCAATAAATGCCAATTAGTATTTATTGCAAATACATTGGACGGGCTTTATCGTTACTGATATTATAATTATGAAACAATTCCGCTATACAACCCTCGTCTTGCTTGGACATAAAGAGGCTGCGGTTTCATCTGAAAGCATTAATTTATGGGTCGAGTAAATTAATCTAAATTTATACAAGGAAAAAGTATATGAAAGAAACGAAAGAAGAAAAAACCAAAAGACAGCTTGAAGAATGGAAGAGCTATCGTGAAAACTATGGTTGGCCAGTACAACACTGGCGAGCATGGGGCTCGTGGTTCAGCTGGGGCTCACCTGTTGGACTCGGTTTGTTTATCGCACTAACCATGGTCTCGATTGGTGTATTTATTTGGTTGATAAACCTTTAGGTGTCGCTAAATAACAAAATACGCCACTTTATTGTGGCGTATTTTGTTATTGAATTATAAATTCTGTATACAATTTATTTTACCGACAGCGTACGAAGGCGTTGTATAATAACGACGTCAAATATTAGCCCTATTGAGTAGCCAACAATACAGACCCAAAGGCTCACGATATCATGAAGAGGGGTTAATGATCCAACGGTGATTGTTAATGAGCTAATGGCTATGGACGCATATACGGCAGTAAGGCTAGCTAAAAATAACCTATTAAAGATATTTTTTATCGGCTTTAGATATATACTGTTAATCACTATTAATGCTGCAAAAATAATTACAGGTACAACTAACACTAGCCAGATAACAATTGGCAGTACAGGTGTATTCCAAATATTATTGGCATGCAATGTAAAATTAATCATTGCTGGTAATTGCTGAGCAGTTTGTACCGCCTGTACTAATAATGCGATAAAAACAAAAATTAAGATAAATAACTTTGGGTCGACTGGCTGTTTTTTGTTATGTCTAAAAATTAGAATTATAGAAATGACCGTCTGAACGAATAATACGACTATCGCTGGCATGGTTTCTTGCACTAACATACCCCAAGGACCCCAAGCGTTACTTAAATACGGCAATAATTGTCTGCCGATTAGACACAGTAAGTATGCATTAATCGCAAAAACACCAGCAAATTGAATGCGATTTTTGGGCTGCCTCCAATTAGACAAAATGATGCCAATAATAAAAGCAACTAATGGCACGGACAAGTCAGTAAACCAGCTTGTGATTGTGTAACTATCGGGATAGCCATTTAAAAACCCATTAATAAATGTGGCTAAGATTTTGATAATGTATGTGATTAGTCCAGTGATTAACAAGATTCGCCAAACTTTTGGTTTTATATCATTGATTTGTTTTTTTATCATAAATAAACATTAGCATATTATAGATTTAAAGCATAGAAAAAAAGTAGATATTATTTACATATATTTTTGAACATTTTTCCATGTCCAGGAATTATATAATCTGCGATTTGTAAAACTATTTTTCGACTTTCAATTAAAGCGTCTTTATCTTTCACGTATTGGTCATTCAATGCGAGTAAAGTGTCATAATCTTTGGAAGGTTCTGTATCAGACGTCCACCAAAAAATATCGCCAGCAATAACTACTGTGCCCATATCATCGGTGTTAATTGCAACAGAACAATGAAATTGATCATGTCCGGGAGTCTTGATTATTTGAATACTATGGCCTAAGGTGTGCTCGTCTTGACTTTTAATTTCGCCATTTTGAAAAAACTGGTCACTACTATCCAGTATTATTGCATTTTCAAAAGCTCCAACTAACAAGCAGTGATCTAGGTGTGTATGAGTCAGGATAACAAAATCAACTTGGCTAGTCGCAATATTTTTGTGAGCCAAGGCATCCATTAGTTCTTTCCTATTGAAACCTGGGTCAACTATTATTTTATTCTTATCAGTTTCTATTAAAACAACAGATGGTGATATTTTTTCAACGTCATTATGACCTGTCGCATAACCTTCAATTAATACTTCAACTTTAGTCATAGCTTTATTCTACACCATTTTTATATATCTAATGAAGTACAACAAACACCATCATTAATTAACAGTTTCGCGTATTTCGATAGTATCAATCATTTTTTCGAGTATAGTTTTATCGTAATCCCACCAAATTGTATTAATAAAATCGTTTTTATCAAGCCATTTGTAATCAATGTGCTCGAAGTTTAATACGATTTTACTGTCATCAACTTTTACACCAAAACAATGTTCGGCGTGTTTTTCGTGGGTTATGTGGTCTGTGTAATTAATTGTGTAATCAAGGCTAATGATATCATTTGACACTACGCCAATTTCTTCAGCCACTTCACGCAGTGCTGCGGCTTCAAAAGAAATATCATAATCTTCAACCCCACCTGTAATTACGTAATCATCTGTATTTCTGCCTGGCTCTGGGTTAGGCTTTAACGCCAAAAATTCTAATGAATTATCAATAATTCTGTAGACAATAACAAATACTTTATCGAAAGGTTCCATAGGATATATTATAGCAAATAATATATCTTCGATAACCTATCAACGTTCAGGTTTGTTATGCGCAAGCTATATACAGCGGATATTTATAAGAATATACTTTATACAGAATAAGGAGAAAAATTATGATAAATATTAATGCAGTTGTACCGGAATTTGAATTAGACGCTTTTTACAAAGGCGACATAAATAAAATTAAGTTGTCTGATTATAAAGGTAAATGGGTTGTTTTGATATTTTATCCAGCCGATTTTACATTTGTATGCCCAACTGAATTACAAGACGCAGCTGAATATTACGAACAAGTTCAAGATTTGGGTGGCGAAATTATGAGTATCAGCACTGATACAGCCTTTGTTCATAAAGCTTGGCACGACGAATCACCTGCTATTGGCAAGATTGAATATCCAATGTTGGCCGATCCAACTGGAAAAGTTTCAAAAATGTTTGGTGTCTATATCGAAGAAGAAGGTTTGGCGTTACGCGGAACCTTCATTATTGACCCAGATGGCGTGTTAAAGACAATCGAAATTCATAACAATGACATCGGTCGCAGCGCCAAAGAAATGCTACGTAAATTGCAAGCGGCCAAATTTGTTCGTGAACACGGTGGCAACGTCTGCCCTGCCAACTGGCAACCAGGTGATGAAACTTTACAACCTGGTGTTGATTTGATTGGCAAAATCTAAATAATTATCTGCAGATTATTCTTCCCTAACTTCTAGGGTTTGCCAATAAGGTTTTTCATAATGTTCAACTGTGACTGTCAGGCCGAGTTTGTCGCTGAAGGCTAAGGCTGGTAACAGATGGTTCATAACTTGTTCGGCCGTAGCACGAAAAACGCGACCTTTATTGCTAATTTTTAGCCAGCCTTCTTTGTCGCGATAATAACGTTCAGTTATATTATTTACTTTGAACACGATGCAATATGTATCGTTGGTCTTTTTCATAAATACACTCCTGATATTAATCATAGCAATAATATTATATTTTAAGAGGTATTTATTATTAGCAGGGTGACACCCCATAAGGTTCTGAACATGCCTAAAAACTGCTCAAATAATTTCATTCAATACATAAACCATAGTTTATGTATTTTAGAAACTAACAAATCGGATTATTTTAATGTGCCCTGTGGGAGTCGCCTCAATACCTACATTACATGACGGCGCGGTCGAGTGCGCCATCATATAATTATTTAATTTTCTTTGAAGGCATACCATAAAAAATGTTTGCCTTCATATATCTTTTTACTTCTTTGTAAACAACTTTTTTTTCTTCGTCAGTACTATATCTCAAATACCTCCGAAGACTAGGGATTGACCTTTTCTCAAAACTTTTATACCATTTATTGATACCATTCTTGATATCATCTTTGTAAACATTTCTTGCCACACTGATGTGGATATCAACAACCTCGTTTAGTATGTCTGAAATCGTAAATCTGTGGAGGTTTGCCTTTTTTGACACTTTATCCCAATTGAATCTGGTTTGATCAATCTCCTCAGTATTCACAATTGTATTTTTGTTGTTCATATATTTGGTATTTTATTAATTATTATAAAACATAATTGCCCTACGCTCGACCACAGGACACTAAAATAATTCGACTTATTAAATAACTCTAACATAAGTATCTAGGCATTCTAAATCGGATTATTTTATGTATGTCGTGCGGGAGTCAGCTGTTTGCCTGTACCATATGACGGCGCGGTCGAGAGCGCTGTCATATGATTATTCAGTAACACCCTGGGGTACTCCAATGTTCGCTCGCATATATCTGCGAGCTTCTTTGAAGACAACAGCCTTTTGAGACTCTTTTTGAAAAGTCAGATAGGGGCCTTCTGCAATCTCTGCAATTGCTTCATTCTCATATTCTATAAACCAATCAAAAATATTATTTTCTATCTCTTTTCTATAGACATTCTTTGCGATGCTTATGGCCATATTCAAACAATCGTTAAGTATTAACGATACCTCATAGAACGAAAGATCAGCTTCGTCTTCAACTTTTTTCCAATTGAATTTTTTATAATTTTCCATATTTTTGTTTGTTATGAGATTATAAATAAGAATAGTATAGCGTCTCGACCACACGACATACCAAAATAATCCGACTTATTAAACAACGCCAATACAGTATATTAGTAAAATAATAATAGCATAAACAGATGATATGTCAAACCACTGTCTTTAGTGGTGTCTGTTAGTTTAGAAAAAATTACCTCCCACTGTCTTCCTCATTATACGGCTTGTACTAACTGCATTAGTTGGGTCGAGGTAATTGAAAAGAATCTCGACTAGTTCGAGTAGTGCTGAGCAGGACTGAAAAATGCTCAAAACCCAAATATTGAATTATACTGGCTTGCTTAATTCAGCAGCTAACAAATCAGACAGCGCCTTTAAACTATTGAACTCATAAAAAGATAAATATGCCAAGGCAAGTTGTCGTGCTGTCAACCTGCGCAAACTAAATCCACGAGAGATAGAATGAATCAATATACCATTCGCCAACATGCGCCCAGTTCGTTTGTTGCCATCTTCAAAGGTTTGTAGGTATGGTATTAGCGCCAGCGCCAATAAAGACCGCAGGACAGGACTATTTATGTTACTAATAATTCCCAGTACTGAATCTGCACATTCCCTTAACTGATGAGGATTAGACAAGGGTTGATAGTTACTGGCGCTAATTCGGATTATTTTTTTACGTAGGCCACTATCGATTCCTAGATTGTGGCTAATAATTCGATGAAGTTCCTCTAGGGTGCTATATTTAATATCTTTTTTAAATAAATCACTATTTTCAACAATAAATGAAATAGCGTTCTTGTGGTTAAGAATCATCTGAGTTTCAAACTCTGTCTTATCTTTTGCTTTAATGCCTTCTAGTAAAAGAAGCTGTGTGTCTAGTAATGTATAGGTGTTACCTTCCAGTGCCGAAGACTTCCATGACAGCTCGACTGTCAGGTATTCTAGGTCTTTAGCGGTCATTTTGCCACTTGTACCAATGCTATCTAGTATCATTTTGTCTAACCCTAAAGCAAATTCCAGTTCACTTTCGGGAATTGATTTTAGCCAATCGATAAGGTCAAAGTTCAAAGAGCTTTCAGGCCTATCTTCATTAATTATTAGCTTGTCAGGTATTTCGGTGCTGATAAGTTTTGAATACGCAATATTATAGGTTGGATTATTGATTCCATTTCGTTTTATAACTCCAAGCTCGACTAACCTAGTTAGTGAACGTTGAATAGATCGAATATCTATATTCGTCATATACTCACTTATCATCGCTGCCGTGTTGCGTCCAGCCAGAATATTTAGTAGTACATATGAACTGCTTTTGTTTAATGCCATACGACAATTTTAGCATATTTTATAAATATTTTGTCATTTTTGTCGTATGAGATAGATTTTAGTCTGTTTAGGGTGACAATAGTCCCGACAAGGTTACTATAACTAATTGAAGTCAGCTTTGGTTGCTTGTAATTGCGCCACATTCGCGCTATTTACGCGCCAATATAACGGTAAATATATCGGTAATCGTGCGCATGTTACATATTTATTTTTGTATACCTGCGGCCTCGTCAACTAATGATTATGTAACCATGTACGTGTTAGTAACAGATGTATTATGTAACCATAAGCGATATATTATGTACCTTAATGCTATCTTGTCAGTGAATATGATAAATATTCACGGTATTTAGTCGATATATCGTGAATTTAGTGCGATATTACACAAAATTCACGTTTATTTATCTATTTATTGGTCTTTGATATTTCTTTTTGATGTTTCGCGTATGCTATTTCAGCTTCCATTACTCGCAGTAAAATATCGCGCATTTCATCATCTTTTGCTAAGTAATGCATCCAATCAGTACCCTCTTTTTCGGCATCATCATTAATTTTTTCACATAGTTTTTTAGCTGCATCGAACGACATGTTGTCATTTTTGATGTATTTTGCAAATAGTTGTCTATTATTCTCAGAAGATTCTTTCCATTCTAATAAAACCTGGTTAAATTCTTCGGACGTACCTGGTGATAATTTTGATATATTCATAGTGTTTATAAAATATACCTATGATTAGTTATTTCAAAGCATAAGAATATATTTATAACATTGCACCTACATAGAATAGAACCAAATTAACAGATACGAAATACAAAAAAGATTCCATAAAATAAATTATGGAACCTTTTGTACCTGTTAACAAATTTGGCAGACCATCCTAGACGAAGTTAGAACTTTATTGATGTCAACGCTGGCGTGACGGTTCGTTTTAGCTACTTGCCTTTCTTTGCTATAATTAATATATGCCTACCCACAAAAATATTCTAGAGGTGAAAAACTTATCAATTAGTTACGGCAGCAATATAGCAGTTGACGACATAACATTTAGTATAAAACATGGTGAAATCTTTGGACTTCTTGGCCCTAATGGGGCCGGAAAAACGAGTGCTTTAAGTGTAATTGAAGGTCTTATCAAGCCAAAGTCTGGCACGCTACTTTTAGAGGGTGTCGATTTACAAACACATCCAATGCAAGCAAAAGCTATTATGGGTGTCCAGTTACAGACGACTAGTTTCCAACCAGAGCTGTCAATTAAGCAAATCATCAAGTTATTCGCAGGGTTATATAATGTCAAACTCTTAGACAGAGATATTAGTGAATCACTGCAAACAATCGGACTCGAAAAAGAAAAATCTAAACGGTATAAGCAGTTGTCTGGTGGTCAACAACAGCGCCTTTCTCTATACATTGCTACCATCCATAGTCCTTTAATACTGTTACTTGACGAGCCGACTGCTGGTCTTGACCCGCAATCACGCAGACAACTTTGGGATCGCATCGAGCATATTCGCAAAGATGGCGGAAGTATATTGCTAACGACCCACTCGATGGAAGAGGCTCAAGCCGTTTGTGATAGACTTGCAATCATTGACCACGGAAAAATACTCACGATCGAGACACCGTCGGGTTTGATCAAAAAGCACAAGAATGACCCAGCTGTCCGGAAAGTTGCCCATGGTAAAGTGACTCTTGAAGACGTATTTATTGGTTTAACTGGGAGTGAGATTCGTGAATAAAACTAACCCGATTAAATCCCTACGCTACCTGTTCCAGGCCGATCTAAATGTCCTCATTAGGAACGTTAGAGCACTATTTCTTAGTGTTCTAATACCGGTTATTTTATTGTTTGCGTACAGTTCGAACAAAGCTCAGGCTCGGCTTGGTGGACCTTCCTATATTTTTGCCATCAGCATTACGATAGGCATCATATCCTCGTCGCTTCAGGGCTATACTTTGACTCTTGCTCGGGATAGAGACGGCGGTGTTTTTCAGAGGCTTCGAGTCACTCCTGCTCCCGGATGGGCGATAATGGTTAGTCGACTATTGGTCCAAGTTATTGCTAACCTGGTTATTGCTGTTGCCGTTCTAGTAGTTGGCGGCATCATTTATCACGTTAACCTCACGGTTCTTGATTATATTTTGGTTTTGTTTATTGCAACGATTGGTGGAGCAGTATTCTTGAGCATCGGTCAGGCCATAGTAGGGCTATTAAAATCAGCCGAAACCGTAAATGCAGTGGTAAGGATTGTTTTTATTGCTCTATTTTTACTGGGCTTTCTTGGTATAAGTGGTGTATTCGGCGATGTTCTTCAGCAGGTCGCCAAGTGGACTCCCTTGGGAACGGTCATGACTCTATTCCAAGGCGCTTTGAGCGCTACATCGTGGAACCAAGATACAACCTACGCTCTATTGGCTAATCTGGGTTATATAATTGCATTTAGTTTCATTGGGATCAGATGGTTCAAGTGGGACTCACAGTAGCCTATTGTCTGGAATAACGAAGTCTTAAGTTCTAACGTCTTGTTTGGCCTATGATAATTAACAGATGAAGAGTTCATGGCAGACCATACTGAACGACGTTAGAACTTTATTAGTAACGTAGATCAAAACTTAGTAGCATTTGACGTATATTGATATACTTGTAAAATGCTATATCTTATCGGCGGACCACCACGAATGGGCAAAAGTACGCTTGCTCAAAAGCTACTAAATGACAAAAAAATAGCCTACGTTTCTACCGATGGATTAACTGTAATGTTGAAGCCTGCAGGAATCCCCTCATTTTACGATAGGAATAAGTCTGAAAGGTTTTTTCCTTATCTTGAACAGTTTATTGAACGGATGTTACCTGTTGGTCCCGATTATACTATTGAGGGTGATTCATTTACACCTCAGCACGCATATATATTAGGGGAAAAATGTGACGTTAAGGCTGTCTTTCTTGGTATGTCCAAAGTCTCGGTTGATAACATGCTCGATTACACTAAACATGATAAATGGGTTGAACGAGTAACTCGGAATCAACTTGAGGACTTGGCGGAAAGAATTATTCAAGCAAGTGTTGAAATCGAGAAAGAATGTTCTAAATATGATATTAAGTATTTTGATTTAAGCTTAGGATATAATGATAAATTTGCGGATGCTTATAAAAGCTTAATAGAATGATACTGCTTATGTTTGGCAGAGCATACTGAACGAAGTTAGAACTTTATTGATGAGTTATTCCACAGTCAAATAGTGATCCAATTGACTCAAACGAGAACAGCTAAGGCGCACCATCGGACCATTCCTATATAGTTTAGGGCTTGTGGGGGGGGTGGTAAATTTATGACGTTAGATATCATTATCATGTTAAGTGGCGGTAAATATTTATTTTTTCTAAATATCAATGCCATACTCTTTGGCTGAAGTTTGCATCCAATTCTTACCACGCAATTGAGTGACTTTACATATACTCGACACGACCATCAGCGCGAGCAGCGCATTAGTCCTTATATATTGCTTAGCTGCTACTGTATGCGCAGACATATGTCTATTAAAGTCTTTGGCGTAAGTTGTCTTATCTCCTATTTCGAATGGCGACAACATTTCACCTATTATAGGAAACATCAGTAGTGTATAAAATGGCGCCCTACTCATTGGTAGCTCCAAAATATCTCCACTAAATTCATTGGTCAATTGCTTCACTTTTGCATGTGATAGCTGTTTTGGTTTCGTGTTTGTTTTTCTCCAGGCACGAATATCAATGATTTCATTTAATAGACTATCGAATGCCACATTAGCCGTGCTCTGTGCAGCACGATATCTCCCATCTTTATAGGACTCTATGCCTTCCACTATTTGATCTTTCATATCCCGGCTTAACCAATTAGACTGCATAATTATCGTTTCGCAATCTTCAATTATTAATTGGTCGTTCCGCCACAGTACTTGCTTAATCCCAGTCATGTTCTTTGCACTGATGATTTTCGTTACAATATCTTTGCGTGGTATAAATACAATCGGCACACCTTGTATACATAGGTCATCGCATTTATCCATGCCATTCGATGGCCAGTTATCTGGAAAATGAGACTTTATCCCATCGGTAAGCCTACCAACTGATTCTGTAATTTTCTGGATTGAGTCTAAAACGCCACTTTTTACAATCCTACTAATGGATTCAGAAAGAGCTAACTGCCCTTGACGAAATACTTCAGCGAACTGCGTAGTAACAAAATAAATTTTAGGAATTTCTAGTTTAATAATCGGAACATAAACCTTAGATGCTTCACGAGCAATATTTACCATATTTGCAATTTGCTTTTCGAAGTCGGTTGGTAAATGAATATTTTGATGAAAAACTTTTGAATTGAGGTCTAGGACACTCTTTTCATGGTTTTCTTCTTGGTTAGCTGTATCTTTGGATAAATCTTCGCTCATGTTTGTAGCTTTGCTTCTACGACAGTTTCTTTATATTTAGAAAAAATTTGGCTAATTGTACCTTCTATCCTATCGTTTACAGTTTTATCAATAATTTTAGAAATAGTCGACAATATTCCGGCATATGCTTGAAGGCTTAATAATATTGTTTTTTGAGCTAGAATGGCACGATGTTCTGGGATGTTTAATATAGCCCTCTGAGCTGTGCTGTGGGAATAATTACATAATTCTGCATATTCAGTGTTATATATACTCAGAATGTCAGTTCCGGCGATTTCTGCTCTTTCCTTTACGGTTTTACTGTTGAGTTTAGATTTATTTGCATTTTGGTCGTTAGAAATTCTAAACCAATCATTAGAAACTTCCATTCTTTTGGATGAATCCAAAGATTCTATATAGCTTATGTTAATTAAGTCCTCGAACAACACTCTCGCACCAATTAGTGCAAGTAATATCACATCGTTATTTGCGGCTTGATATATGTCATCGCAAAGCTGGCCACTATTTACTGGGAAGTCTTTCAAGTGAGAATAATATTCAATATCTTGGTCATCATTACGGTCAAGTTTGTCGATACAATCGGTTAGATATTTTCCATTGAGTAACAGACTATTCTTCGCGTCTTTAGAGTCTTCAATAAATGAATTAACCATAAAACCATTATATATCTTATGGGTAAGAATTAGTTAGTTGGGAATGAACGATATGTTTAATATTTTACAGTACTACTACACGCAGATGTAGCTTGCTCATCACTGGCACCCCGTGCCTTTAGACTCTGAAAACATTGAGCTAAATTAAGGGTATATCGTTGGTCTCTTGCGGCTTTTTCTGCGTCCGCTTGCTGTTGTTGCTGCTCGTCAAGCCCTGTGCCCTTTTCTACCGTATCGTTCACAGGTTCGACTCTCATCCCGTTCGTTGGCGGTGTGTATCCATTTGAGTCGGCCGTACAGGAAATGACATATCCGTCTTTACCTTGGTAGACGAGTTTTGTCTCACCTGCAGCCATGGAGTCATTATCTCGATACTCAGTTTGATGAGCGATCGGGACATTATTACACAGAAACGGTCTATAGCTTGATGCCTTTGAGCTTGAACTACTCGGAGTAGGTGTCGTTGACGTTGACGACGATGGCTGGATAGTTTGCTGGGGCGTTGAAATGACTGGCGTAATGTTAGTTTTTGCTGGCGTGCCGATAGGCGATTTAGGATCAGTCCTATAAGAATTATGAATATAGAGTGCACTAGCGCCAGTACAGAACACGAGTGCAATGATAATAATGGTGATTGTTTTAGGTGTTAGCGACAGTAAGCGCTTTAGCAGCGTTCTGATTTTTTTGGTAGGACGTAGTTTATATATCTTTTTCATATTACGATATTCCTAATTATCTTGTTGAGTTATATATGGAAGTTGTATCACCATATGTTTTTGCGAATTAACTAATAATAAACTCGAATCATAATATCTTATAGCTAAGCTCTGAACGTCACCAATACTACTGCTTGTTGCTAGCGCACCAAAAGTAGGCATACCAGAATCGCCATTACCGGCAATAATACTCAAAGTGCCATCGTTCTTAACTCGTTCTATAAGGTTATTACCGGAATCTGCTATATAGATGTCACCATTTGTTGGGTTGAACGCAACATCAGTAGGATAATTCAATTTACTATCTTTGGCGCGGCCAGGGGTGGGTTGACCAGCTTCGCTAGTCCCTGCAATAATTCCCGTAAAAACACCCTTTGGATCATAACGTAGAACTGAGTTTGCTTTACTGTCTGCCACATATACGTTATCCATATAGTCAACGTCTATGCCCCAAGGTGAAAAAAGCGGTAGATTTGGAGTGCCTGATGAGCCGGTTCCTGCGAATATACTCAAAATACCGTTGGAATCAACCTTGTCTATAGTATTGTTACCAAAATCAGCTATATATATGTTGCCATCGATATCTGCCGCTACGTCTGTCGGGCTGTTGAGGTTGCTGTTTACGGCAGTTCCAGCACTAGGCGAAGCTTGCTTACCTGTCCCGGCAACGATAGTCAATATACCGTCAGGAGTTATTTTCACAACCATATTCGCTACCATGTCTGCTACAAACAGGTTGCCGTATTTATCTGTGGCCATTCCGGCCGGAAAACATAAGCTACTTTTGGACGCAGGACCAGGCGTAGGCTTGGCTGTAGTACCATTTCCAGCATAAATAGTTAACTTGCCAGAACTATCTATACGCTCTATTACACTATTGCCGCTATCCGCTATGTAAACTATACCTTTATCGTCTACAGCAACACCTCTCGGTACATCTAGCTTGCTGTGGACTGCTGATCCAACTGTCGGAGTACCTTCATCACCAGTACCTGCAAATTTTTGTATTGTTCCGCGAACACTATTAATGTAGGCATTGTTGAATATCGTATTCACGATAATAGCTACCACACCTAATATTACAAGAATCACAATAAGGACAGTTACAACCTTCTTTATATCAAAGCGATGGACTGATTTTGTCATAAGATCTCCTTATTTGTAAATAAAAAACGACACCCACAAGGTGTCTTACTTCCATTTCACAAACCGACTTTCGCCGAAATGTTTATGCGGGTGCCGTTTTTGACCGGCGAACCACATAAAAATGCGTATTCGGTTCGTTATGAAAGTAAGACTTTTTAATTATATCACTAAGGGTTTGTATAAAAGTGATTAATGTTGGAAAATGGTTACAGCTATGATTACAGAATTACTGCTATTCAAAAAAGCTTTTATCAAGAAGCCTCTATTGAAGTCTGATTTGGATCGATATATGAAAACAAATTCAATTCAAGAACTCTACTCTTCTTTGTGCGACTATAGGCAGCAGAAACTTTTTGA
The DNA here is from genome assembly GCA_903899655.1 of uncultured bacterium. GTDB lineage: Bacteria > Patescibacteriota > Saccharimonadia > Saccharimonadales > Saccharimonadaceae > UBA1547. The sequence continues at coordinate 96,926 of CAIUKF010000017.1, read as the reverse complement.
TTTTGAAGTTAGACTAAACCTTGATTATATAGCTCAAGAAGAGGCACTAGAACTGCTGAAGCTGAGATCTATTATTACGCCAATTGGACCGCGATGGGCTTATCGGCAGAATTCGCACGGATTAGTAGGGTTTTATGAAAATATTAAAACTGGTAAAGCTTTGTCGGAAGAAGCAATAATAAAAGTCATAGAGAAATTGCCAAGTGATTTAAGCGAGCGATATTTGCAGTTTAAATTAATAAATGTTGATTGGGACGGATTAAGGACATACATAAATAATCAGATAATTTCTAAAAATATTAAACGATATGACAAATTTAGTGACTCAAAATATAAGAATCTCATAATATCAGGCACGGGAGTTTCATATAAAGGCAGGCCATTTTTTCTGCGCAATGGGCATATGCAGGCATTACGAATTTTGCTAGATAATGGCAAATCAACTAGTACATACGATGATTTTCTTGATAGTTCTTCTGGTGTATTTAAGCATAAAAATTTGAAAAAACCGGAAAGAACGCTAGTAAAATTAATCTCAGAACTCCGCAGGGAACTTTATCCAATTATCGGCTATGACTGTATTGCTAACGATTATGAGAATGGTTGGCATTTAGAGCTAAATTAAAAACTGACAACTGACTGAGTCTTATTTTCTATTCTGGGAGTATCAACTAACAGAAAGGAGAATAATTATGGCGAAGCGGCAAACTGTGAGGTTTAACGACCCTTGGCTTGTAGCAGCACTTATGTGTTGTAGATTTAGGGTGTCATCGGTAGGTATGGAACCGGGTGGGCTGATGTACTTCTATGTAGTCGATGATAGAGATTTGGATAAATATACAAATTTATATCAATCTGATCGAATACATCTCAAAGCTAGAACATTTGTTGATAATTTTAAAAAACTTAGCGAACGTGCATACGCAAACGGCTAAGACATGAAACTTAGTATTGAGCGTGTTTGTAGTCTTAAAATCCTCTTGAAAGAACTCGGTTTGGATTATACAGACGAAGAAGTCCAAAGTGCTGGTTTGGCTATTATGCGTTTCGTACTTGTAAAGGCACAACGAAAATTTATAAACAACAATAACAAAGGAGATCACTAATTATTATGGCGAATGTAATAGCACCCTATAAAGATCCGATAATCGTTAAACGTCTCGTTCAATTCTTAACGATTGGAATAAATACAAGCAGTTATGCTAAGAAATACGAGGATTCGCTGACTGATATTTACTCAAGATATCTTCAATGGGTATTAAAAAACTCTACACAGACAGAGTTATTGCAGACTCTAAATTTTCAGCAGTTTTCAAAAACAATCCGTATTGCAGAAATTACAAGCAATCTAACAATTAAAGGAGTGAACCATGAATGATGACCCGATTAAGAAGTTCAGTGACAGATCTGATAGCGACAAAGAGCATAAAATGGAGTCTGGCGAAATTACACTTGATGATGTTGCTGAGGTACTCTCTATGACAATTAAAGATGATGATAGCAATAAGAAGATTATATTTTTGTGCATGTTGTCGGCGTATACGGATGATAGTCAAATCAACGTGAGCCTCAACGCCCCAAGTTCAACAGGTAAGACATACCTCGTTAGTGAGATCGCTAAATTATTTCCCAAGGAAGACAGAATTGAGAGAAGTGGCGCTAGTCCAGCCTCATTCTTTTATGGCGAAGGTGAGATTGACCCGAAAACGAATATAAAAATTGTATCGCTGGAACGTAAAATACTAATCTTTTATGAAATGCCAAACCCATTATTACAGGAAAAACTTCGTGCTTTAATGTCTCATGATGATAAAAATTTGAATTATAGTTTCGTAAATAAGAATAAAGGTCGCAATAAAACCGACGATATTGTCCTAAGGGGATATTGCGCAACTATATTTTGCTCTGCTGGTCTTCGGCTTGATGAACAAGAGGCTACTCGTGCCATCCTACTTAGTCCTGAGGCGACTCAAGAAAAGATATTACAAGGTATTGAAGTACGAGTAAAGCTAGGAGCTAATGCTAAGAAATTTAATGAGGCTGTTAAACACGACTATGATCGTCAAATGTTAATGTCCCGCATTATTTCTATTCGAAATGCGAAAGTCGATAATATTATCATTCCTAACGAAGACGAAATCAAAAGAAAGTTTTTGGAGATTGTAGGTATTTTGAAGCCTAGACATCAACGTGACATTGCTCACTTAATGGAATTAATTAAATCTATTACGCTTTTAAATGTCTGGCATCGCCAAGACGAGAATGGTCGCATTATTGCAACGCAATCTGATATTGATCAAGCATTCATACTTTGGCAGGATTTTTTCGAAAGCCAGAATCTCAACATTTCGCCTACTGTCTTGATACATTATAAAAAGTACATCTTACCGGCCTATTTAGAGAAATTTGCTAAAGCTCTAAAAACCAATAAGGACTTATGGGAAGATATGAATCTTCATAAGATTGGGCTTACGCCTCAGGAATTAAATACTTATCATCGGAGCATTGAAGGCATTTCGTTGAATGGCGATCAATTACGTAAAGAAATACTCCCACAGCTCGCTAACGCAGGCCATATCGAATGGGAAAAGCCACAAGCCGAAGATGAAGATAAGCGTACACGCCATATCTTTCCAATGGTCTTAACAGATGAAAATAAAAAGTATATAGGAACGTATAGGGTGGAGAAAAGGACTTTAGACCTTAAATGGTGAGGTAAAAAATGGTATAATTAAAGAGTTGGCACAATACGTAAATAAGCAGGAAGTATATATTTTCCCGACCTATAAGGGCGGCTCGGTATCAGGAAATAGCTTCTTGCTACGTACTGTGTCAACAACCGAGTCGCCCTTTGTGTAAGGAGAAATAATGAACAAATTACGCTATATAGGATACGTTCGTAAATCCACAGAGGATGAAGAACGGCAAGTATTATCTAAAGAAGCGCAGCGCGATAAAATAAGCGAGCGATTCAGTGACTTGAATATTGTCGATGTGCTTGATGAAAGTAAAAGTGCAGCCGAGCCAGATAAACGGCCTGTATTTGCTTCAATTCTTAAGATGATCGATGATGGCAAGATTGACGGTATAGTTGCATGGCACCCTGATAGGCTTTCACGAAACGAAATGGATGCTTCGGCTATCACCTACCGTATTCGCAAAGGTGTCTTGAAGGACCTAAAGTTTGCAAGTTTTACATTTGATAATTCACCAGAGGGAATTATGATGTTACAGATGACTATGAGCCAGTCTCAATATTTTTCTTCGAAGTTAAGCAAAGATGTCAAACGCGGCAATGAAACAAAGCGCAAGAATGGTGGTTTAACGGGTGTAGCTCCCCAAGGCTACTTGAATGACCTTATAACAAAGCGTGTGATAAAGGATCCGGTACGGTTCCCTCTTATCCGTCAGGCCTTTGACCTATTTTTAACGGGTGAACATAGCGTGCAGGATATTATGCGCACAATGAATAATGACTGGAAATATCGTACAGTTGAACGCAGTAAAAGTGGCAATAAACCGCTTTCAAGATCGACCTTATATCAGATATTTAGAAATATACGATATGCGGGCTTAGTACCCGATCCATACGATCAATATAGGTTTTACCCTGCGGAGTTTCCCGCAATGATTACACAAGATGAATATGATAAGGTTCAGAGTCTACTTGGTAGCCGTGGTTACCCACACTTAGCCCAACGCAAGGAATTCGCGCTTAGAGGCTTTATACGCTGTGGTGAATGTGGTTGCATGATTACCGCACAAGCGAAGACCAAGAAGCTCAAGAACGGCGGTGAGACGGTACATCGATACTATCACTGTACCGGCAAACGAGGCGGGTGCTCACAAGTAAAAATTTATAGTTATAAGAAGGAAGATAAACTATACAACGAATTAAATGTGCTACTTGATAGCTACGAACTTACACCACAGCTTGAAGAATGGGCAATGCAATCTTTTCGAGAGATGGCTGACGAAGAAACTAAAGACAGAAAAAGCGTTAATACCATGCAGAGTGCTACGGCTATAAGTATCGAGAGTCAACTTGATAACCTCCTCGATATGGCGAGTAAAAAACTCATTGACAATCATGAATACGAACGTAAAAGCAAACAATTAAAGGCTGAGCTGAAGGAAATACACCAAGACCAGTCTGACACAGCAAATCGTGCCGAAAATTGGTACGAATTTGCCACAAAAACATTCGAACGACTCACAAATGCAAACGAGAAGTTTGTCACGGGCGGCATTTTAGACAAAAAGCATATACTGCTCTCAATTGGTCAGAACCCGATATTATTTGAAGGAAAACTACAAATAACACCTTTCGAATGGCTTGAACCAGTGAGGCTGAACATAAAATCAATACGAGCACAGCTTGATGAGGTTAGAACCATGCCTCAACAGATACAAAAAGCCTCCGAAGAGGCTGTCCGTCTAAATTGGCAGGGGTACACGGAATCGAACCATGATCCTAGGTTTTGGAAACCCATATACTAACCGTTGTACTATACCCCTATAGTATTAATTGTGATTGAACTAAGTATTTGTATTAGTATCCGCCAGCAAATGACATATCTTACTCCTAATTATTAATTCGTTACTGAAATATTGTAACAGAATAATTAATTAATTTAAAGTGTTGCAAAAGCGTAAGCGTAGTCATATAATTGTCGTAAGAACGCGCGTATGTAATTAAAAAGGAGTGGTTAGTTGGCCAACACATTGGCAACTTGTACATAGCGGTATGAAGATATTAATGCTAGGGTGGGAGCTTCCTCCTCACAACAGTGGTGGGTTAGGCGTAGCTTGTTATCATATGTCCAAAGCATTGGCCTTAAAAGGGGCTAAAATTGACTTTGTCGTGCCTTATACTGCACATCATCCTGGTACTGAATTTATGACTGTACACAGCGCTACTGGTCTAACCCCTCTTGAACGCTATGGTTTAGGTACATACGATAGCTCAAAAGTGTTAGATAAAACACTATCCAAAGCTGATATTAATGATTTAAAAGACATGCGTGGCGTTCAAAAACGTTATGTTCAATTTGTTGAGCGTTTAGTTCGCAGTGTAAAACCTGATGTTATTCATGCTCATGACTGGTTGACGATGGAAGCCGGTATGCGAGCCAAGGAATTAACCGATGCACCACTAATCGTCCATGTTCATGCAACTGAATTTGATCGATCTGGCAGTAACAGTGGCAATCCTCTAGTTCACGAAATTGAATATCAAGGTTTGATGATGGCGGATCGTATTATCGCCGTCAGTAATATTACTAAAAACATTATTGTTCAAAAATATGGCATTCCTGAGGACAAGATTGAAGTTGTTTATAATGCAATTGATACTACTAGCTTTGATGACGGATATGTCTATGACTTTGATACATACAAGTACCTAGAGGCTTTAAAAGCCGAGGGCTACACAATTGTCGTTACGATTACTAGGTTTACGATTCAAAAAGGCTTGGCCAACTTTATTCGCGCCGCTGCAAGGGCCTGTGAAAAATATGACAAATTAGTCTTTTTGCTGGCTGGCGACGGCGAACAGCGTGATGAACTGATTGCATTAGCATCAAGTTTAGGCATATCTGACAAAGTATTCTTTACTGGATTTGTTCGTGGTAAACAATGGCGCGACGCATACAGTGTCGGTGATATCTTTGTAATGAGTTCGGTTAGTGAGCCATTTGGTTTAACTGCCCTTGAGGCCGCACATCATGGCAACGCCTTGATTATCTCGCGTCAATCTGGTGTCGGTGAAGTATTGCACAGCATTTTCAGATACGATTTTTGGGACGAAGATGTATTGGCTGATCAATTAATTGGAATTGCAACTTCGGCAGCATTAAAAACCGAAATGCAGCAGAATATTAAGCATGAGTATGATAAAATATCATGGAACGATGTCGCAGATTTATGCATAAAAATATACAACAAAAGCCAACAAGGAGTAACAGCATGAGCAAGCGTGGAATAGTCTTATACCTACACGTACACCAACCTTTCCGCGTACGCAAATATAGCGTGTTTGATACAGCTGTGAAACATGATTATTACGACGAGCCTGCGTATGATACTGAACGTAATAACGAGCAAGTTTTCAAAAAAGTTGCCGACAAATCTTATCGTCCAATGAACGAATTGTTGGAAAAATTGTTAGCTAATAACCCTGAGTTTAAAGTGTCGTTAAGTATCACTGGCACATTCATTGAACAAGCCGAAAAATGGGCACCTGATGTTATTGAAAGCTTCCAAAGATTGGTTAAAACCGGTCGGGTTGAGATTGTTGCCGAGACTTATTATCACTCACTCGCCTTTTTCTTTAGTTTAGGTGAATTTGAACGTCAAGTTGATGCTCATCAGGCCAAGATTCGTGAATTATTTGGCGTCGAAACTAAAGTTTTCCGTAATACCGAGCTGTCATATAACGACAGTTTGGCAAAATGGGCTGACGATCGTGGATTTAAGGGTATTTTAGCCGAGGGTTGGGATCCAATTTTGGAATGGCGCAGTCCAAACCATGTTTATCGTCCTGCTGGCACAACTAACATTGCGTTATTAATGAAAAATTATCGTTTAAGTGATGATATCGCCTTTCGTTTTAGTAATAAAGATTGGGCAGCGTGGCCATTGTCGGCTGATACTTATAGTGAATGGGCTAATGCATCAATTGACCAGCAGCCAATCATTAACTTGTTTATGGACTATGAAACATTCGGCGAGCACCAGTGGAAAGATACTGGAATCTTTGATTTCTTTGAAGCTTTTGTTGGTAAATGGCTCAGTAACCCCGCAAACACATTTTATACCGTATCAGGTGCAATCGACGAATTTGAACCATCTGGTGAGATTAGTATGCCAAATACTGTCACCTGGGCTGACACCGAACGCGATTTGACTGCTTGGTTGGGTAATAGTATGCAACAAGAAGCTATGCGATATATCTATTCAATGGAAGAAGATATTCTGTTAACTGGTGATTTGGAATTAATCAGTGATTGGCGTAAATTACAGACTTCAGACCATGTCTACTATATGTGTACTAAATGGTTTAGTGATGGCGACGTTCATGCCTACTTTAGTCCATACGAATCACCTTATGATGCCTTTTTGTACGTCATGAATGTAATTCGCGACCTGAGGTGGCGATTGCATCACTATCACCATACCGGAGGGCTGAATGGCTAGGCCGATAGTCCTAAGTAATGGTGAATTGCACGTCGGGTTAAATGGTTACGGCACAGTACACGACTTTTACTATCCTTATGTCGGATTTGAAAATCACTCAGCTGGTGGCAATCTGCGACATCGTATTGGCGTATGGGTTGATGATTCAATTAGTTGGATAGATAACCCAAATAATAATCAAAATGACTGGGTATTTACGTTTCGCTATCCGCATAGTGCACTTGTTGGGCATATTATCGCTAAAAATGAAAAGCAAGGCATTTTGTTAGAGTTTGACGATTTTGTTGACTCGGATGTTAACGTGTTCTTTAGAAATATTCATGTTGTAAACTTACATAATCATTCACGCGACGTCAGATTGTTTATGCACCAAGCTTTTGCTATTGGTGATTCGCGCAGCAACACTGATACCGCACAATATATCCCTGATAGTAACGCTATTTTACATTACCGTGGGCGTCGGGCTTTTGTTGTATCTGGCGAATATAAAGGCAAACCGTTTGATCAATATACTGTTGGTTTATTTGGTATCGAGGGACGTGAAGGTACTTACCGCGATGCTGACGACGGGTCGCTAGGAATGAACAATGTCGAACACGGCCGAGTTGATTCGACTATAAGGTTTAAAATGGATATTGGTGCAAATAGTTCCGAACGTGTTCATTATTGGATTGCAGCTGGCACTACTACTCGTGAAGCGTTAAATATACATAAAACAATTCAGGAAGACAGTGCATTAACTAATCTGCAAAAGACTGCTGATTGGTGGGATAAATGGCTAGCGCCGACTTACAGTGTTATTGATAAGATTCCGACTGATTATCGCGAGTCATTTTTGCAAAGTATAATGGTGATTAAATCACAAATTGATATTCGTGGCGCAATAATTGCCAGTACTGATACGTCTATGTTGAATTACTCACGCGATGCCTATGCTTATAGTTGGCCACGTGATGGCGCGTACGCTATTTGGCCATTGATTCGTATGGGTTACAAGGAAGAAGCGTACAGGTTTTTCCAATTTACTAAACATGGCATGCATCCTGATGGTTATATGATGCATAAATATCGCGCTGATGGCGCATTGGGCAGTAGTTGGCATTCATATGTTCATGAAGATGGTTTGGTTGCGCCGCCGATTCAAGAGGATGAGACTGCCTTACCAGTGTTCATGTTTAATCAATATTACCAACTGCATCCTGATCCGAGTTTGTTAAAAGAATTTTATCACAGCATGATTATCCCAATGGCTAATTTCATGACTGAATATGTTGACGAGATAACCGGACTACCAAAGCCAAGCTATGATTTATGGGAACAAACATTCTTGACGAGCACATATACGACTGCCGTTACATATGCCGCGTTGATTGCTGCTTCTGATTTAGCAACTGCCGCCAAAGACCAAGATAATGCTGTCAAATGGCGTTTAGCTGCAAATGATATACAAACAGCAGCACATAAGCATTTGTATCATGATGATCGAAAAGTCTTTTATCGTGGTTTAACTGTACGGGATGGACAAATTATTAAAGATGGAATTGTAGATTGTTCAAGCGTTTTTGGTGCCTATATATTTGGTCTATTCGACGCAAAAAGCCCCCAAATGAAAACTTCAGTTGAGACTGTTGAGCAGCTATTTGGAATTAATAGTGGTGCTATTGGCCTGCCAAGATACGAAAATGACGAATATCGCCGAGTAAGCCCCGGCATAACTGGTAATTTGTGGTTTATTACGTCGTTTTGGTTGGCTCAATATTATATTGATTCAGGCAAAACTGATAAGGCATTAACGATTCTGGATTGGGCCAAAAGTCACGCCCTTAGTACTGGTGTGATGGCCGAGCAAATCGATCCCGCAACAAATCAGATTATATCGCCTGCCCCACTAACATGGACTCATGCTGAGTACGTGGCTACTTTGTTGGATTTGATAGCTAAGTAATTAGCTATTGGAATATAGAATATGGAATATGGCTATTGGCATAAAGTTAGCAGTCGGCTATTGTAATCTGGCAATATCAAAAAACTCCGGATAACCCGGAGTTTTATATTTTGTATTATTATTTGCCAATAGCCATATTCCAATAGCTAATAGCCAAACCCTATCCCTTGCGTTCTTTGACTTCGTTGCGACCTAGGTTGCCCTTGGTTTCAGTGTAAGTTGCATGTTCGCGTGCAATTGGGTCAAACTTTTTCAAGACTAATTTGTCTGAAGTGTTTTGAGTGTTTTTGCTGGTGTAGTATGTACGGTGGCCGCTGAGGCTGCTTACTAGACCGACTAATTTACGCTTGGTGTTCTTTTTTGCCATTATTAAATATCCTTTTATTCCGCATTTATTATCTAAATCGCGGGTGCATATACATTATTAGAGGTAATTATACCAAAATATGGTGATTATCACAAGAGGCTAACGGAAGTTATTGAAAGTGACCGGAAAGTCGAAGTCTTGGGCCCGAATCAGTTGCATAGCGAATTGTAGGTCGTCTTTGCTGCCACTGGTGACGCGAACGGTGTCGCCTTGGATTTGGGTTTTAACTTTGGGAGCTTGGTCGTGCAATAATTTGGTAATTTGTTTAGCTTTGTCTTGGTCAAGTTTGGCAATGAATGGTGCTTTTTTAGTTGCTTTCATGTTGCTGACGACGACTTCACCGGTTAAATCGAGGGTTTTACTGCTTTGTTCGCGCGAGGCTAACTTTTTACGGATAATATCAATAATGCTGTCGATTTGCCATTCGTTGGCGCCAATGATTTTAAAGCCATCTTTGTCGTCTAGCCAATCAATCTGAGCTGGTGTGCCTTTAAAGTCATAGCGATTGCTGATTTCTTTTTCGGTCATAGCAAAGACGTTGTTCATCTCGGCTTTGTTATATTCGGATACGGTGTCAAAACTAAATGTTGCCATATGTTTATTATAACAAAAACCGCCCAGATTAGGCGGTTGAATTACAAATGGAGCCACGATCGGGAATCGAACCCGAGACCTCAAACTTACCGAGTTTGCGCTCTACCGGCTGAGCTATCGCGGCATAATTACTGAATAATTGTAACAAAAAACAGCCCCAAAACCAAATATTTGAGTATTAGGACTTATTGTTTGATTTGTAGTATGATAAATATATGAAAATATGCTTAGAATGTAGCAATCAACTATCTAAAAGACATTCGGTTAAGTACTGCTCTAATAAATGTCAGAGGAATCATATATATTCTATTTACATCGCAAGGTGGAAATTAGGTAAAGAAGATGGGGCTAGAGGTATATCTACAAAAAGTCTTTCTAAGAATGTTATTAGATACGTTTTTGATAAATATAATAGTAAATGCGCGATATGTGATTGGAATAGAGTAAGCCCATATACTAATAATATAATGCTAGAAGTAGATCACATCGACGGTAACTCCGAGAATAATAGTGAGGAAAACCTAATACTGCTATGTCCAAACTGCCATTCTTTAACAAAAAACTATAAAAATCTAAATAAAGGACACGGAAGGCTTTGGCGTAGAGAAAAATATGTTAAAATAGTATAAGTGCCGACTTAGCTCAGTGGTAGAGCAACACTTTTGTAAAGTGAAGGTCCTCGGTTCAATCCCGAGAGTCGGCTCCAATTCGCTGAGATCGTGTAGTGGCAATCACAGGAGACTGTAAATCTCCCGCCTTTTGGCTCCGAAGGTTCGAGTCCTTCTCTCAGCACCAAATTAAAATATTCCATCCTTGTGATGGGATATTTTAATTTAGACCTGACGGTGGATCTCGAACCTTCGGAGTTTTATTGTTTTAACAATAAAATACTCCGAAGGTCGGCGTAGCGATTGAAGCCGAAAAAGTGTTTACATTTTTTCGCAAATGAGCGGAGGAGGCTTTAGCCGATGTTCTTCTCATAACTAATCATATTTTTACATATTTTAATAAGCAAACGGAGGAGACGAGCATAGCGAGGCGATGTCCTTCTCTAAACCAAATTACATCACCCGTCGAGGCTGACGAATACGTCGTGGTTGACCTTGAGGAATAATCATTTTGGCAGCTTTTTCGCGTAAGCTAAGAGCTAGTTCGGCTGATCCGGTGCGCTCATAAGCATCAGCCAAAATATTCAGTGTTTGAGGGATTGGGTCTAATTCGACTGCCCTTTCCAGCGATTTTATCATCTTTTCATCATGACCTAGCTTTTCTTGAACTTTAGCATAGGCAATGTGTCGTGAGGCCAAATCACCATCAATTGCCAAGGCTTGCTCAAATGCCAAGGCGGCTTTGTCATAATTTTGAGTTTCAAAATAAATCAATCCAACGTTATGCAGGCTGCTGGCACTTGGTTCAAGTGATTGAGCAATCTCGAAACATTCAATCGCGTCGCTAAGTGACCGTTGTTTGGCATATAAAATACCTAAACGATTGTAGGCACTGGCATTACGTTCATCAACACGCAAGATGGTCAGTAAGGCCTTTTCAGCACGTAAATACTTATTTGTTACTAGTGATTCCTGCGCAATTGTCCATAATTGATCCAACTTTTCGGCTAGTTTAGCTGGTAAATCAGCCGTAGCTTCGGTAATGGTTTGGCGTTGATATATCGCCCAAACCCCCAGCAGTACAATTAATAATAGTCCAAACATATCTGGTATTTATTATAACAGATTTCTTGCGTTCGGCTAAAGAATCATTCGTGCTAGGCACAGCCTGATATTACCGTTGGCTTCGATTTGCTGATAAGCGTTCAAAATATCATCAATTTTATTCAAATTATCAACCTGTGGATTAGCAATAATTGTGCGTTTTAATATATTCGACATATCGGTCAGCAATACCAAGGCATTGGCGCGATCGTCTTTGTATTTGTGGGCAATTAATAGTTTTTGATATATACTGCCGCGTAGCAATTCACGAGCATCGCGGACAGTGGTGCTACGTTTGTCGAAATATTCATTATTTTGACTTAAACGAGTCAGTTCTGCCGGTCTACCATCGGCCATGAATATCAATTGTGAACGTTTTGTTGTGTCTGTAACATTCAATATATCTAACAATTGTTCGGACTGTCTGGTCAATATATTTTTAATATCCAGCACTTCAACGCGTGACAAAATTGTTGGCAATAATTTATTAACTGATTGTGCCACGATAATAAAATGAACGCCGACGCCAGGCTCTTCGAGTAATTTCAAAAAAGCGTTTTGGGCTTGGTGTGTCATGCGTTCGGCATAATCAATGATAATTACTCTATCACCCGTTGTTTTGGTGCGCGTGTCGTTATACAAACGACGCATAATATCGACGCTGATAATTCCCTTTTCGATATCAATCTTTTCATCTTTTTCAGGCAAAATAATTACAGGATTAACACCGACAAGTTCGGCAATATACAGGCTGATTGTACTAAGTCCAACACCAGGTTCGCCAGTCAACAGCAAAGATTGTGGCAGGTGTTTTGTCACAGCCAAAAGTTTAATTTGGCTGGTTGGATTGATGATAGGTCTAATCATCCCGTTAGAACTCCTTATTTATTTTATAGGTTCTAATAATCTTTCGATTTATTCGCACCAGTATTAAATTTGAGAAATTATATTGCAGAGTTCTAACGGGAATCATAGTTTTACATCAGGAAAGAAATCAGTTAAATCTGACGGGACTGGTGAATCGAAAGTACGACGGCTGCTGACAGGAATTGTGATTTCCAGAATTTTGGCGTGTAAATACAATCGTTTTGAAGGTTTTCCGTAAACTTTATCACCCAAAATTGGTGTATTTAAATATGTCATATGAACACGTAATTGGTGGGTGCGGCCGGTTTGAGGCTGCAATTTAACTAATGAATACTTTTTATCAGATGCAATGACTTCATATCGAGTAATAGCTGATTTACCTTTGCTGTCGACGCGGAAAGTGCTGGGTGCTGATGGATTGCGGCCGATTGGTAAATCGATGTTGGCTTTGTCTAACTTAGGCATGCCTTCAACAATCGCATAATAAGTCTTTTTAGTTTTGCGATCAGCAAATTGCTTTTGCAGCATAGTTGCTGTATCAGCATTGCGGGCACCAATCATAATACCACTGGTATCTCGGTCTAAACGGTGAATAATACCTGGACGATTTGTATCGCTGTTGTAGGTAGAATAGCGGCGGAAAAACTCAGCCACTGTAAATTCTTCGTTTAAGGCACCTTTGGCGTGTGACAAAATACCAGATGGTTTATCAATTACAATCACGTTGTCGTCAATATAGATGATTGGCAGTTCGTTGGCACTAAAATCAGGCGCATCGGGCATCGTAATGGCAATATCATCAACATCGGTAACATCATGTTTGGTTGATGTTGTAACCACACTGTTAACGCTAACGTGGCCGGCTTTGATGTGTTTTTGCCAGGTGCTGCGCGACGTATCTGGATAACGTTTAGCTAGTTCGCTGTCGAGGCGCTTTTTTTCAGAAATAACAGAGTATAAATAACAATCTTTGCCATGGAAAGGAATGGCATAGGTCGTCTCGCTGTCGGTTGGGTTTTTTAACAATTCACCATTCAGATTTGGTTTTTTTACTTTGATTTGCTTGACAACGTATTCAATGTCATCTTCGGCGGTATCGTCGAATAATATAAAGAAAGCATTTTTGTTAAATCTAAATGCTGCCAAAGTATTGATTGGGTTAGGATGTGACATTTTAACAGATTCGACATTGCGAGGCACGTTGTCATCGTTAGCCAATTCAAAGCGGCGCAGGACGTCCAGAATATCGCGACTTGATACTTTTACCACGATTAAGCCTTGGGCCTTAGACCGACGGCCTGCTGAGCCCTCAGTAGTGTTGCATTAGCAATCGGCATCAGGTCACGTTCGGATTGTTCAAGTTTAGCTAGAACGGCGCTGTCATCAACCTGCGCCAAACGTGATTGAAAGTCTGTCAAAAACTTTTCAACTTCACCAGCAACGATTGATTTAAATTCACCATATTTAGCTTGGCCTTCAAATTCAGCCACAACGCTGTCGCGTGATACGCCACGTAGTAATGCCAAAATTTCCAGCAAGTTGCTGATACCTGGTTGGTTAACTCGGTCAAAATGAATTGACGCCAAATTGTCGGTTGTGGCACCCATTACCTTTTTAGCGGCGTCAGCAGGTTTATCGCTAAGGAAAATGACACCACGACCAGATTCGTCACTTTTGCTCATCTTTTTAGTTGGATCAATTAAATCTTTGATGCGCAAACCTTGGTCATTGCCAAAGAATTCGTGTTGAGCCTTAACAGCATCAGGAATGGTAAAAATATCGCCAAAACGACTATTCATGCGCTCACCAATGTCACGCGTAAATTCCAAATGTTGACTTTGGTCTTCACCAACTGGTACGTATTGAGCGTTGTATAGCAAAATGTCGGCAGCCATTAAAACTGGATAGTTAAACAAACCAACACTTGTGCGGTCGTCACCGACCGTACCTGATTTGTCTTTGAATTGAGTCATACGGCTCATCTCGCCAAAACCAGTAAAACAATCCAAAATCCAAGTCATCTCACTGTGAGCTGGGATGTAACTTTGGCGGTACAAATAAATACTGTCATTATCGATTGGCAAACCAGCAGCGACAAACAAACGAGCGTTGTGAATAATTTGATTATACAAATTACTGTGGTCGATTGGAGTCGTAAAGCTATGCAAATCAGGAATAAACATATTAATTTGATAATCAGCTGACCGCTTTTTGGCCATATCAATAATTGGCAAGATTGCACCAAAATAATTACCGATTGTTAAATCATTATTGGCTCGGATTCCAGTTAAAATTACAGGTTTTGTCATATATGTCCTTTATTATAGCAGTTAGGTTTAGTATGTTACAAAAAGACTAGATATATTGTTTGTTTGTGTTTAATATGCTCATTTCTTTATTATAACATATTTCGAGGTTAGATGTTAGTATGCGAAGCCTAAAAATACAAATGAAAAACTATATATGCTTAAAAATGTAAGCATAGAGTCGATAAAATAATTATTTTCGTCTATTCTTTTTTCTGCGCTTTTTTGTCTTTGGATTACTTTTCTTTTTCAAGTTTTCTTCAATACGTTTGACATAGTCAACTTCATGCATTGATGGAAGTCGGAAGGACATACATGTCTTACCCTCGTGATTCGTAACAGATAAGTCACCGAGGTTTATGATGTCCATACCAACTAATACATCTGAATTTGCTACGTTCATTTTTAAGACCCGCAAACCAGGAATCATGATGTTATTCGGCAATAATAAATTAATCAAATATACTTCTGTCGGCTCAGTCGCTGATGCCGAACTAGCCATTACAATATCGATAGGTTTTAAATTTAGTCCATCAACAACTTTTTGAGTAATTACTGTACAGCTAGCGCCAGTGTCCCATATTGCAACGTGCTTGTTAATTTCAGGCGCAGGGTCGTTTTGGCTAAAAGGCGCACAAACCCCAACTTGGCTATTTATTACATTTGATAGTGCATTATATTTAACCGTAAACGCATCTATCCGATTCATATGACTTAGAAATACGCCCTAGTGTTTAGTATATTTTTAGGTTCTTCATTTTGAGGCAAGCATGGTTTTATAATGAACGTTCCAAGTACGTATTTACTTTTAGCATCTTCATAGGCTTCTATTTCGGAGTCGTATGAACCAACAACTTCACTATCTTTAATTACAATATATCTACCACCATATTTTTTGACAAGTTCGAGTTGGTGTTTTATATAGTACTGATAATCTTGTTGAATACTGCTCATATTGTTATTATACCATATTCCTTGTACTTTATAAATTCTTCAAAATTATTACTATTATATTATAACATTAGTGCAATGAAATGTAACCACATTACGGCATTTAGTAAATGAATTAAAAAACATAATCATACACAGACAAAAACCCCAGAAATGAATCTGGGGTAAATGTAATAATTTGTGCAGAAAACCTAGCGTTTCGAGAACTGTTCGCGTTTGCGAGCAGATCGTAGGCCGTATTTCTTGCGTTCTTTTTCGCGTGAGTCACGTTTAAGGAACTCAGCTTTTTTAAGAACGGTGCGAAGGTCAGCGAATCCAACTGTAATTGCCTTAGCAATTGCTAGTTTGATTGCATCAACTTGACCAGATACACCACCGCCTTTGACGACAATTGTAGCATCAAAATCTTTTTGCTTGTTAACTAGCGCTAGTGGATCAGTAATTTCAGCTAGTTGAGACTTGTTTTCGTTAAAGTACTCAGCAGCTGGTTTGTTATTGATCGTAATTTTGCCTTTACCGGGTGTTAAACGAACTTGTGCAGTTGCACTTTTGCGTCGTCCTAGACCGTAAAGATATTTAGCTTCAGCCATAATTATTTAACCTCTACTTTCGTTGGAGTCTGCGCAGTGTGAGTATGAGCATCACCAGCAAACACGCGTAGGCGCTTCATGCGCTCTGCGGTTAGTTTGTTGACAGGAATCATACCTTTGACAGCGATTTCGATAATTTTTTCAGGGGCTTTTAGGCGTAATTGGCCCAAAGTTGCTTCGCTAAGACCACCTGGGAAGCCTGAGTAATGATAATACATCTTGTCAGTTTCTTTGGTGCCAGTAACAACTACATCCTTGGCATTGATAACAACTACATAGTCGCCAGCATCAGTGTGCGGTGTGTAAGTTGGTTTGTATTTGCCAATTAAATATTTAGCGATTGCTGTCGAAACGCGACCCAAAGGTGCGGTTGAAGCATCGATAAGAATCCAACGACGAGTTACTTCGGTTGGTTTTTGTGAATACGTTTTAGCATTAACCATTACGCTTTCACCTCCTTTGTCTTTGTTTCTACTGGTGTAGAGTTAATTTCATCAACAAAAGAAATTGTTGCCATCTGAGTACCGTCGCCAACGCGTAATTCGGTTCGTTCAACACGAACGTGACCACTGGTGCGCTTGGTTAGTTGAGGTGCAATAACATCGAACAGCTTGTAAGCTGCAGCTTCGGTGCTAAGCCCTGCAATAACGCGGCGTCGGTTTGCCAAATCGCCTTTTTTAGCTTTTGTGATGAGTTTTTCAATATAACGAACTAATTCTTTAGCCTTAGGCAAAGTAGTTTCGATTTTGCCATTTAACACCAAACTGGTGGCTAGGCCTTTGATTAATGCGCGTCGTTGATCGCGTTCGCGACCAAACTTGCGTCCTACATATCCATGTCTGTGCATATTTAAAGTTCCAGCTCCGTCAATTTCTCTTTGACTTCATCCAATGCTTTGGTGCCAAAACCCTTTAGTTCGCGTAGGTCTTGTTCACTTAATGTGACAAGGTCGTGAACGGTGCGGATTTCGTTGTTAATCAAGGCATTAGCTGTTCGGGCAGTTAGATTTAATTCTTCGATTGGGGTATTTAGTTCGTTTTTCTCACCACCTTGATTCTGTCCCAATGCTGGAGCAGATTCGATAACAGTTGAACCAGCAAGTGCAGTATATTGGTTAACCAAAATAGCAGCGGCTTCTTCAAATGCTTGGCGTGGAGTTAATGAACCGTCAGTTTCGACTGTTAACAGCAATTTGTCCAGGTTTGTCTCTTGACCAACGCGTGTACCTTCAACTTTGTAGCGAACGCGAATTACTGGGCTAAAGATAGCATCAACTGCAATCATGTCGCTGTGGATTCGTTTTGCGCTTGAGTTTTCGATAGTTTGGTAACCACGGCCAGATTCGACAACTAGGTCAATAACAACAGATTTTTTAGGATCGTCGATATTGCAGATGACTTGGTCTGGGTTGATTACTTCAACGTCAGCGTTAGTTTTGATGTCAGCGGCTGTAACAGCGCCGGCACCTTTTTTCTCGAGGCGTAATTCAACTGGTTGATCGCTGTGAACTTTTAGGCGAATGTTTTTGATATTTAACATAATATCAACTACGTCTTCGCGGATTCCGGCGACAGTTGCAAATTCGTGGCTAGCACCTTCGATGCGGAAAGCAACAACAGCGGCACCTTCGATACTTGAAAGAAGGACGCGTCGTAAGCTGTTACCTAGGGTGTTACCATAGCCGGCGTGAAGTGGTTCGATATTAAATGTTGCAATAGTCGAACTTTGTTCGTCAATACTTGCTAGTGCTGGGTTGTAAATAACTTTTGTCATTATTATTAGGCTCCTTACCCTTTAACGTGAGTAATACTCAACGATTAGCTGTTCTTTGATATCTGCTTCGGCTTCTTCGCGTTTTGGTAAACCAGTAACTGTGATAGTAATTTTTTTGTCATCACTCTTTAACCAGCTTAGTGGTTCTTGGACTGAATTATTAACTACTTCTTCAAGTTGACTAAAGTAACCAGATTTTGCGCTTTTTGGACGAACAACGATTTCATCACCAACTTTTAGACGGATTGAAGGAATATTGACACGGCGACCGTTTAATAGGAAGTGTCCGTGACCAACAAGTTGACGAGCAGCACGGCGGCTAGTTGCAAAACCAGCGCGGTAAACTGCGTTATCGATGCGTCGTTCAAGTAATTGCAACATTGCCTCACCTGGAAGAATGCCTAGTTGACCGCTCATGCGATCAGCTTCGACTACCAATTTAGCAAATTGCTTTTCAAGTAGGCCGTAAGTACGGCGAACTTTTTGTTTTTCACGAAGTTGTGTCAAATATAGACTTGGTTTGCCTGGGCGTCCACCACCATGTTGGCCTGGAATACCAGTCTTGTGAGCCATAACTTTGTGAGCCTTTGGGTGAAGAGCGAACCCTTCACGTCGGCTTTGTTTAACAATAGGAGAAATATCTCGTGCCATAGTTTATGCCCTTCTCGCTTTGCGTGGACGAACACCACCATGTGGTATTCCGGTTACATCAGAGATACTGTCAACAGTAATGTTGAAGGCACCCATTGCACGAATAGCTGCGTCGCGGCCAAGGCCTACGCCTTTGATAAAGACATCGACTGAACTAGCACCGAATTGGTTTTTAGCAATATCGGCAACTTTTTCGGCTGCAATTTGTGATGCGTATGCTGTACCCTTTTTGCTGCCACGGAAGCCTGAGGCGCCGGCGCTAGAAGTGGTAAGTACGTTACCTTTTTTGTCGGTAAACGTTACGATTGTATTATTAAATGTCGCTTGAACGTGCAACTGACCAGCAGGAACCGATCGGCGCTGCTTTTTACGGACTGTTGCTTTTGGAGCTGTAGTATTTGCTTCTGCCATAATCTAATTCCTTTCCTAAGTTTTAGTTGCCGCTTTTTTCTGGGTTCCACCAACTGCGACGCCTTTACCCTTGCGAGTTTTGGCGTTTGTGCGAGTTCGCTGTCCACGGACAGGAAGACCATTTTTGTGACGTAGTCCACGGTATGAACTAATGTCTTTTAAGCGTTTAATATTATTTGTCACCAGACGCTGCAAATCGCCTTCAACGGTATAATCAGTGTCGATTATATCGCGTAGACGTTGTTCTTCAGCCTCGGTGAGATCTTTCACCCGAGTGGTCGGCTCAACTTTCGCCGCCGCAAGGATGCTACTAGCAAATTTTGGACCGATGCCGTATATATACGTCAAAGCGATCTGAACTTGCTTTTCTGATGGGATTGTTACCCCAGAAATTCGAGCCATGCTTAACCCTGCCTTTGCTTATTTTTAGGTTTTTTCTTGTTGATGATGCGTAATATACCTTTACGGCGTACTAGTTGATCATCTGGACTAATTTTTTTGACACTTGCACGAACCTTCATAAGCGTTCATTTACTCCTGTTCGCCTGAGCGAATTAAATTTAATCCTTTAAGCGGAAGCTGATTCTTCCCTTACTAAGGTCGTAAGGAGTCAACTCGACTTCCACTTTATCGCCTGGCACAAGTCGGATATAGTGCTTGCGCATTTTACCTGAAATGTGGGCAATTATACTGTGGCCATTCTCTAATTCGACCTTAAATTGAGTATTAGGCAGTGATTCCACTACCTTCCCCTGCAATTTAATTACTTCTTTTTGACTAGCCATAGATTACAATAACCGATTATACACCACTTAAAGGCTAACGTAAAGAGTTAATATCAAGAAAATTAACGCCTGTATATATTTTCTGCGCTATTTATATAACTATTATATCGCAACACGTTTGCGTGTCAACTTTTGAAACAAATACTATAACCCATATCTGCTACGGCTGAAGTCAAAGTTTTGTTGTACCTCTTGTGGGGTTAATGTTCGGTCGTATATCAATAATGACGCAAGCTTCATGTTCGTCATGTACTTTCCTTTGGTATTATTTGGTGTTCCGATTGTTAAATCGGTGTACTTAGCGTCGCTAGATCCTGATGAAAACGCAGTTGATGATTGCAATTCACCGTTTTTATATAGATAACTATTTTGTCCATCAGATGTAACTGTCCAATTTATCCATTTATTTAACGGAAAATCACTAACTGACGATGATATGTTTTTTGTCGTACCGCGAATACTATAAAAAGGCCCGCCAGCTTGGTAGCTAAATGAAATTCCTGTACTTGAAGTCTGGGCGCCGCTACTGATTATATAATATGAATTACTTGATAATACGTCTGCCCAAAATGAGTATGATAATTTGTAATTATTTAAAGTAGGGTCACTAATTAGTGAGCCTTTGGTATTTTTGCTGGCATAATCATCAACTCCATCGAATATAAATACTCCGCCGTTTTCATTGTCATAGCTAATACCATTATTTAAAGTAACATCGTTTTTGTTACTACTTAAATCAAACCAAGTTGTACCATCGCCAGGATATGATGCAACATTTCCAGCGTCTAAATACATCACAGCCTGAAAACCAGGGCATGTTCCTAGTGTTGGTGTGCTGCCGTTTATCACCTTGTAGTTAGTCGTACCTTTGCTAGCTGTAACGCAGAATGTTTTTGGTGTAGTCGTATTGTTTACTTCATATTGGTATTCGGTTCCGATACGACTGACAATCGCCTTGCCGTTATTTGCAACTTTCAACGATAAAGGAAAATTACCGTCTGCCGTTTTGTTTGACATTATTATACTAGATACGCTCGCAAGGTCAGTTTGCATATCTGAAACGTCAACTTTTTTAATAACTCCACGATATACGACCGTGATCACTAAAGTAATAATAGCGATTAGTATTACGACAAGGATTAAACCAATTATCGAAAAGCCTGTTCTTTTTATTTTAGGTATTTTATTTTGCATTACAAACATCATATCATAACGTTTATGTTAGTAATATGCTTAATCGATAAATAATATTTTTCTTGTCAATATATAAACTATCAAGCTTGCTACTAATCCGACATACATCGGATCTATTCCAAACCAATACTGAGGCCATCCCTCTACGCTATTTATCAAACCTCCAATAAGCCAAATCACCGAAGTCGTAATTGCGGCTAACATACCAGACAGCACGATATTATCATTCATTTTATGCTTTGAAAATATCGCTAATAAAACTGGCAAAAGTAATGCCGATACGCCGACTGTTCCTAATACATATATAATTCCTATGACCGACTTGAACAACACAATTAATATTAGTGATACTACTATAGTTATTACGATACCAATTCGGCTAAGTTTTTTTAGTCTAACTTTTGGATAAACAAGTCCAAGTAGGTCTTTGCCCATAATTGTGCCGCTAGTAAACAAAAATGAATCCATAGTTGACATAATTATAGCCAGTACAGATACACAAAAAATTCCTTTTATAGCAAACGGTAAAACGTTATCCGCTAATACGAAATATATGCTTGTTGGTTCGGCATTTGGAAAGGCCGCTGTTGCATACAAACCTGTTATTAAAGTTAGCATGTCAAAAATAAACCAAAATAGAATTGACCAAAGTATTCCGTTACGCGCTATTTTGTCTGACCCTGAAGCGTAACATCGCTGAAAGAAGTCTGGATCCACCAAAGTCCATAAAGCCATTAGTCCCCATGCGGCAATTGTTAAAATCGGTAGTTCGCCGGTAAACGTCAAATGTGTTGGTGGTAATTTATTAATAAAAAATGACATATCACCAAAATGAATAATTGCTCCAATTAATAAAGCGCCAAATCCAAAATACATTAATGCAAATTGTAAGCCGTCAACTCTAACGACAGATCTAAATCCGCCACTCCAAATGTATATGCCGCTAATCAATGATCCTATTAGGATCGACAAAAACAAACCGATTCCAAAAATCATATCTATAACAACGCCCAATGACAATATGTATGGAGCGGGAGATGTCATAATATATGTTAAGATTGTTCCGACAAATGCTGACTTTTTGCCGCTTTTTTCCATCAAATGATCCGCGATAGTTATTTTTTTCGAATTTTGTACTTTTTTGGCCATCATCAATGCAAAAAATAGATATATTACATACCATAACAACCCTTGTGTTACCCAACCGACAATACCATATCTAAAGACTAATTCACCTACACCTAAAATAGCTCCATACCAAGTAGTTACAAGTGACATTACCATGGCAGGTAGTGTCAATTTTCGTCCAGCCAAAAGATAATCTTCGTCTGACTTGCCGCGTTTCATAGACCATAACCCCAGCACTAAAATACCAAACATATATGCAACAATAAATATGTAATCAATAAAAGCTAAGTTCATGTTAAAGTCCTAATGAATTAATTATGTTTTTGTATTGACTGGCCGGCACTATACCAACAAGCAGCCCTTTATCGTATTTCACTTCAATCTGATTAGAGATTGCTTCATTTGACGTACTTATTATTGACCCCATAACAAGGTTGAGTCCAGTTGCAGAATATTTTAGTCCGGTTGTTGAGTGTATGTTAGTAGGCTCAATTGGGAACAACGACACACGCGTTCCGATGGATAATTTAGGCTTCCAATCGTTAGGTACTACGAATATTAAATCGTTATAGTGAAAACAAATAATTGTTTTGTTACGAAATTTTGTAAAAATATGCAAAACTTCGATTGTATGATCAAATCGTGAGCCAGTAAAACCAATGCATAAATACAGTGGTGCATCGAAGTAAATCAAAGCTTTTTCAAAATCAGTTGTATCCTGTTCGGCAACTCTGATTACTGTTGATGACTTGCCGTATTTGATTGGATCAATAATCGAATCTAAATCGCCAATAATATAATCTGGTGTTACGCCAATTTTTGCTAGACTGTCGGCACCACCGTCGACACCGATAATTGTATAATTATCTGACCATTGTTTTTTATATATGCTTATATTAAAAATACCAGCGCCTACTAAAAACGCTGGTTTATCTAATGTTATATTACTCATATCTACTCCTTACGCCGGCATTATCCGGATCAAGTTAATTGGGTATGATCTCAGCCTTATGAAAACTATCATAAAGCACCCCACGGACTATATTACACTAATGTTTACTAAGTATCAAACAATTTGAATTATTTGTAGTCGTCGTAAGTCACCATCAAGGCGCGCGAATTAATTTGACGTAATGATTCAAGGGCGACTGATACAACAATCAAAAGTCCGGTACCACCGATTGACAGCTTGCTGCCGGTAATACCAGCGATAGCGTACATCATGTATTCACCAGCGAATGGAAGTACGGCAATAATACCTAGCGTCAATGATCCAAAAAGTGTCAAACGATTAACAGTACGATTTAGATAGTCCTCGGTTTGTTTACCTGGACGGATACCTTCAATAAATCCGCCTTGCTTTTGCAAATTTTCAGCAATTTCATTTGAGTTAAAGATAATACCAGTGTAAAAATACGTAAAGATGATAACCAGTACAAAGTAGACCGCAGGATAAATAAAAGCCTGCATCGTTGAACCCGTCCATGTGCCAGGTGTCGGTGTTTGAAACCAAGCTATTAAGTTAGTTGCTAGTGCCTGATATGATGCGTTACCACTGGCTTTCAAAATCTGCCCAATAAAGGCTGGCAATGACAAAAATGCAACTGCGAAGATAATTGGGATAACGTTAGCGGCAATTAATTTAACAGGTAGAATACTTTTGACGCCGCCGTAGCTACTGTTGCCTTGGACACGTTTAGCGTAATTGACAGTAATAACTCTTTGAGCTTCGTTAACCTTGACTAGTACATAAAGAATCATTAGTGACACAATGCCCAAGATGATGGCTATCCAAAATGAAGTTGGATTGACTGGAATCGTAAACCAGTTAAAGACATTTAAACTACCGGCTGATGTATCAAATAATGAACTACTAATAGTTGTGATTGTTTGCGGTAATTGACTAACGATACCTGCAAAGATGATTAGACTGATTCCATTACCGACACCTTGTTCAGTGATTAACTCACCAAGCCACATCAACAAAATTGATCCAGCACTCATGGCAATAACAGCGACTGTCCAGCCCATTATGGTCGGATCAGACAAGACGGTTGTATTATTAGCTAAAATTGTTTGGCGCAAGATGTAAATGAAGGCAATCGATTGCACAATTGATAGAGGTACAGCAATCATACGAGTCCATTGATTGATTTTGCGACGACCTGATTCACCGTCTTTATGTAATTCTTCAAGTTTAGGAATTGCTTTGGTCAATAGCTGAGTAATGATTGATGAGGTAATAAATGGGCTCATACCAACAAGAACAATCGAAAAGCTAGTCAGGGCACCACCAGATAGCAGGTTCAGGAATCCACCCAAGTCTGAGCTGCTAATGACGCTGTTGATAACTTCTTTTAATTGAGTTGGCTCGGCCAAAGGCACTGGTACGTGCGCCAAAAAGCGATAAGCAATAATAATACCCAGCAAAATTAGCATACGTTTTAGCATGTTGCGGTTTTTTAGTGATTTGAAAATTGTTTTGAAATTCATCAGTCGTTTTACCCTTCTTGCCCCTAAATTATCATTACTGCTACTCCGCAAGGTACCATTTGGTACCCTGGGAAGTGCAACAATATGCTACTTTTCAGTTGTTTCAGCTGCTTTAGTACCCTTTTTCAATGGTACCGCAGTTTTGACAAAAGTACCACCGGCTTTTGTAACTGCCTCTTTAACGCTTTTGCTGGCGCTAGAGACATGCAACTTAACAGTTTCGGTTAGTTCACCACGTAGAATAACTTTTACAGCCTGATAAGGTGAAGAAATTAATCCAGCGTTGAATAACGAGAAGTTGTCAGCTGTTTTGCCCTTGAAAACATTTAAATGATCCAAGTAGACAATTTGAGCTGGTGTACGTAGACTCTTGAAGCCTTTTAGCTTTGGAGTACGACGTGCAAGCGCACCTGATCCACCTGAAAAGGTTGGGCGTAGCTTTTTACCAGTACGGGCTTTTTGACCTTTTGTACCGCGTCCAGCTGTTTTACCTTGGCCTGATGCAATACCACGACCAACACGTTTGATATTTTTGTTTGCTTCAACTTGAAGTTCATTATACTTAGTCATTACTTTGTCTCCACTTCAGCGGCTTTTTTAGCAACTTTTTTCTTTGGAACATTCAACCATTCACTTTGTGGTACTAGACTCTTCAAAGCTTCAACAGTTGCATAAGCAATGTTAACTTTGTTAGTTGATCCCAGTGATTTTGAAACCAAGTTGTGAATACCGGTTACAGCGATAACTGAACGGACAACACCACCAGCAATAATACCGGTACCTAGTGCGGCTGGTTTTAACAAAACTTGAGCACCAGCAAAGCGAACTTCAGTATCATGAGGAATTGTTTCGTTGCTGATTGGGATAATAACGATTTGCTTTTTAGCAACGTTAGTAGCTTTAGCAACAGCGGCTTGGACATCGGCGCCTTTAGCAACACCAACACCAACTTTGTTTTTACCATCACCTACGACAACAAGGGCTTTAAAGCGGAAACGACGTCCACCTTTGACCACACGTGACACACGGTCGATGTTAATAACAACTTCTTCGTATTGTTTTGGTTCAGCCGGTACTTGGTCACGTTCGCGACGACCGCCGTTTTGGCGTGGTGCGCGTGAGTCAGTTGCGGTCTTTTTTACAGCTTCAGCCATGATTAGAATCCTAAACCTTCCTTGCGTGCAGCTTCTGCGAAGGCACTCAATCTTCCAGCGTACAAACGACCATTTCGGTCGAAGACAACTGCGTTAATTTTAGCTTTTTTAGCCTTTTTTGCGATATCTGCGCCAACAAATGCAGCTTGTTCAGTAATCGTACCGGTTTGTTTAGTACCGACAGTTGTACTAGCGACAAGTGTTGCGCCTTTGGTATCATCAATAATTTGGGCACTAACGTGCTTGTTGCTGATAGATACAGTCAAGCGTGGGCGTTCAGTCGTACCTGAAATTTTGGCACGGATACGATTTTTACGTAGGCCAAGATTTAATAGCTTCTTCGTTAGATTTGACATATTATTTACCAGCCTTTCCAGCCTTGTGGCGTAATACTTCGTCAGCGTATTTAATACCTTTACCCTTGTATGGTTCAGGCTTTTTGATAGCGCGGATTTCGGCAGCAGTTTGACCAACAGCTTGTTTGTCGATACCGACAACTGTGATCGTCATTTTGTCGACAACTAGTGAGATGCCATCTTTGGCAACGTAATTTACGGGGTGTGAAAAGCCTAACAGCAATTCAATTTTGTTACCACCGCCGTTGATACGATAACCAACACCGTTAACTTCTAGTTTCTTTTCGTAGCCTTTTGTAACACCGATAACAGCGTTATTTAATAGGGCACGTTGCAAGCCATGTTGCGCTTTGGCAACAAACTCATCATCTTTGCGTGTAACAATTGCTTGAGTTCCTTCAAGCGCAACAGTCACGTCGCTCAAATGAGGTACTGTCAATTGACCTTTTGGCCCTTTGACGGTAACAACATCTGAGTCAACCGTGATTGTCACACCGGTAGGCACGTCAATTGGTAGTTTTCCGATTCGACTCATTTCTTATTCTCCTGTTAATTATATTTTATCTATTTAGAATTTGGCGTTGGTTATTTGCGATTTGCCATATTCCAATAGCCATATTCCGATAGCTATCTAGTATACCTTAAGTAGTAATTCACCGCCAAGTCGTTCTTTGAAAGCGACATGACCTGGTATTACACCTTTGCTTGTACTAACAAGTACCATACCGCGACCGTTTTTGATGCGTGGAATGTCGCTTGCAGCTACATAGACACGGCGTCCTGGTTTAGACAGACGGGTAATTTCAGTAATTGTTGAGTTTTCACCTGGCTTGTTGATTGTAATAACAATCGTATCGCGAGGTTTACCGGCTTCGACTGTAACGTCAGCTAGGTATTTAGCTTTTTTTAGTTCTTTAGCGACAGTAAGTTTTAATTTACTTGCAGGAACACGAATTTCGTTTTTACCGATCATAACTGCATTTCGAATGCGAGTTAGTAGGTCGGCGATTGGGTCAGTTGATTGTAATGACATAGATTTATCCTTTCCTACCAGCTACTCTTTGTTACGCCGGGAATTTCGCCTTTTGAGGCTTTTTCACGGAAGTTAATACGGTTTAAACCAAATCGGCGCATAAAGGCACGTGGGCGGCCGTGAAGTAAATCGCGGTTTTTCCAACGAGTTGGTGAACTGTTAAGTGGCAATTTTGCCAAACCTTCTTGGTCACCTAATTCCTTTAATTCGGCACGTTTAGCAGCATATTTGACAATCATTTTCTTGCGTTTTAGGTCGCGAGCTATTGCAGATTTTTTAGCCATTATCGTTTGCCTCCTTGCTTCTCGAATGGTATTCCAAATTTTTCTAGTAGTGCACGGCTGTAATCAGCATTGCCACCAGATATAACCACAGTAACTTGTAGGCCGTGAAGAATCTGTGTTTCCTCGAATGTAAGTTCAGGGAAGATAGATTGTTCAACAATTCCTAGGTTAAAGTTACCAGATTTGTCAAAAGCTTTTGGATTAACACCGTGGAAGTCGCGAACACGTGGTAATGAAATGTTAACTAAACGGTCCAAAAACTCGTACATACGAGCGCCGCGCAAAGTTACACTAATACCAACACGGTTCAAACCAGCACGGATTTTAAATGTAGCAATTGATTTTTTAGCCATACGGTCAACTGGAGCTTGGCCAGTAATTTTTACCAGCGTGTTTTTGACAACTTCGTAATGACGCTTGTCATCTTTATTTTTACCAATTCCTACGCTGACTACAATTTTTTCAATTTTAGGAACTTGGTGGACGTTTCCTAATTTCAATTCGGCTTGTAGTTCCTTAACAAATTGATCTTTGTATAAGGCTTTCAGGCGAGGAGTCGTTGATGTTTTGGTTGCTTTAACCATTACTTGATCTCCTTATTTTTTAGCTGAGTTGCAACACGGGTTGTGCCACCATCAGCGTTTTTGACCAATCCAACACGGCTAGTTTTGTTGCTT
The DNA here is from genome assembly GCA_903899655.1 of uncultured bacterium. GTDB lineage: Bacteria > Patescibacteriota > Saccharimonadia > Saccharimonadales > Saccharimonadaceae > UBA1547. Next base: position 68,458 of record CAIUKF010000017.1, on the reverse strand, counting down.
TTTTCGTCAACAACTAGCGCAACTTTGTGAATCGACACAGGAACTTGAATGTCCTTGTGGCCACCACGTGGGTTAGCTTGGCTTGGTTTAACATGTCGGTGAATATTATTTACACCTTCAACTAGCACAGATTTCTGTTTAGCTAGAACTTGAGTAACTTTACCAGTCGTACCTTTGCTGGCACCACTGATAATTTTAACAAAATCACCTTTGATAATTCGTTTAATAGTAGCCATCTTACAAAACCTCCGGCGCTAGGCTGATAATCTTGGAAAATCCAAGGTCGCGTAGTTCGCGTGGGACTGGTCCAAAGACACGAGTACCCTTTAAAGTTTTGTCATCAGCTACAATTACGGCAGCATTATCATCGAAACAAATGGTTGAACCATCTTTGCGTTGAATTTGATCGCGAGTTCGAACAACGATTGCTTTTACAACTGATTTGCGTTTTACAACACCTACAGTTGAAGCTTCTTTGACAGTAGCGACGATCATATCACCAACACGAGCATAGCGTTTTTTGGTACCACCAAGAACACGGATACAAAGAATTTCTTTGGCTCCAGAGTTGTCAGCGACTTTTAGACGGGATTCTTGTTGGATCATATTATGCCTCTACCGTTTCTACTTCGTCTTTTAGTTCGATTGAACCACGAGATTTTTCAACAACAGCTTCTAGTTTGAACGTCTTTCTTTTTGAGATAGGACGAGTTTCTGTGATTGTTACTTTGTCACCAATTTTGGCAATGTTAGCTTCATCATGAGCGGCGTACTTGCGGTTCACAGTATACTGTTTACCATAAATAGGATGCGTTTCACGACTAGTAACAGTGACGGTAATGGTTTTGTCCGCTACGTCCGACGTAACGATACCGGTCAATGTCTTGGCCATATTACTTATTCTCCTTTTCGCTTGCAATCACGGCTGCTCGGATGGCAGTGTGAAGGCGTGCTATTTGCTTACGTGTAACTGTGATAACACGAGGGTTGGTGAGTTCACCTAGCTTGTGTCCGCGTTTTGCTGAAATTAAATCATTTTGTTTAGCAGCTAGTTCAACAGCCAATTGATCAATTGTTTTAACTTCGACAGCTGGTTTAGCAGCAGTCTTAGTAGATTTCTTGATAATAGCCATTAGATTTGCTCCTTTATAACGAATTTTGTCTTGACTGGTAGTTTATTACCAGCTAAACGCATTGCTTCGCGAGCAACTGATTCGTCGACGCCTTTTAGCTCGAACAAAATAGTTCCGGCTTTAACTTTAGCCACGAAGAACTCTGGGTTACCTTTTCCGCTACCCATTTTAACGTCCTGTGGCTTGCGCGTAACAGGGGTGTGTGGGAAGATACGGATCCAGATTTTACCAGCACGGTCGATGTGGTGAGTAATTGCCTGACGAGCAGCTTCGATTTGGCGACTTGTGATACATTCATTCTCGATTGATTGAATGCCGTAATCACCAAAGGCGACATATTGGCCGCGAGTTGCGATGCCTTTATTTTTGCCTTTGCGTACTTTTCGGTACTTAGTTTTCTTTGGTAATAACATAGTCTATACCCTTTCGCCTTTGTAAATCCAAACTTTAACACCGATAACACCAGCTGGAGTTTGAGCGCGGGCACCACAGTAATCAATATCAGCACGTAATGTGTGAAGAGGCACAGAACCTTCGATTACTTTTTCGCGGCGAGCCATCTCGGCGTTATTTAGACGTCCAGCGACTTGGATGCGAACACCCTTAGCACCGGCAGCCATTGTGTTTTGAGCGGCCATTTTGATAGCCCGACGGAAGTTAACACGGCGTTCTAGTTGTCGGGCGATGTTTTCAGCTACTAATTTAGCAGCTAATTCTGGGCGCTTGACTTCTTCGATATTCAAACGTACTGGTAGGCTAGCGATTTTTTCAATCATAGCTTTCAGTTCGGTTACACCGGCACCACCACGACCAATCACAACACCAGCTTTGGCAGTGTGAATTGTAATAGTGATTAGATTAGCTGATCGTTCGATTTCGATTTGATTAATCGTTGGACGACTTTCAAAACGTTTTTCGATGATTTCGCGAATCTTGATATCTTCGATCAACCATTTAGCAAAATCTTTTTTGCCAGAGAACCAGCGTGATTGCCAGTTTTTGGTAACCTGAAGACGGAAACTAATTGGGTTTACTTTTTGTCCCATATTATTTACCTTCCTTTTTGACAGTCGTCTTAGTCTTTTCAACTGTCTTTTTCGCCTTAACATCACCAGTTACTTCAACTAGAATGTTGGTTGCTTTCTTTTGGAAAGGCAAGGCACGACCACGGCTGGCAGGCTTGAAGCGTTTCAAACGAGTGCCAGTTGTAACTGACAATTTAGAAATTACAAGTGTTTTACCATCTAGTCCATGATTATTGATTGCGTTAGCTTTGGCACTTTCCAAGGCGTCTAAAACTGGTTTAGCAGCGCGTTTTGGAACGTGTGACAAGATAACAAGTGCATCAGCGACGTTGCGGCGGCGGATTAGGCTGGCAACTAGGCTGACTTTGCGTGGAGCCTGATCAATATTTTTGATGTAGGCGCGGACAGTTAATGAATTAGCCATTATTTATTGTCCTTTCCACCGTGTTTACGGAATTTACGAGTTGGGCTAAACTCACCGAGTTTGTGGCCAACCATATTTTCGCTTAACAGTACTGGAATGTGCATTTTACCGTTGTGGACAGCGATAGTACGTCCGACCATATCTGGACTGATTGTACTGGCACGTGCCCAAGTTTTGATGATAGTTCGGTCGTCTGGTCCAAGCGCCGCCACTTTCTTAGCAAGCTTGAAGTCAACGAACGGTCCTTTTTTTAGTGAACGACTCATAGTCTACTTCTTCCTCTTCGCATCATGGCGAGTCTTTACGATCAACTTACTGACGTCTTTACGACGGCGAGTACGATATCCCAGGGCCAATTGACCCCATGGTGTACGTGGTGTTTTACCTGTACCGTGACGTCCACCGTCACCACCACCGTGTGGGTGATCAACAGCATTCATTACTACACCGCGAACGCCTGGTCGAATACTCTTACGACGATTTCGTCCGGCAGAACCAATCTTGATATTTTGATGTTGGACGTTACCAACCATACCGATTGCAGCTGTAGCTTCCATACGGAAACGACGAACTTCACCTGATGGCAGACGTACCAACGCATAATCACCTTCTTTAGCCATTAATTGGGCTACGACACCAGCTGAACGAACTAATTGTGCGCCTTTGCCGGGGTGAATTTCGATTGCATAAATTTGTGAACCAACTGGGATATTAGCTAGTGGCAAGCGGTTGCTTGACTCAACTGGAGCATCAGCGCCACTGACAATAACTTTGCCCTTAACCATTGATGTATCAGCTAGGATGTAGTGATAAAGACCAAATTGATCTTTGACACGAGCAATGCGAGCACTGCGGTTTGGATCGTATTCGATTTCTTCAACAGTTACAGTTAGGCCTGGTGCCAATTTGTGGTCCAACAGACGATAGTGTCGTTTGACACCACCACCTCGGTGACGAACAGTGATGCGACCAGTGTTGTTACGGCCAGCGTTTTGCTTTTTGCTTTTTACCAAGCTTTTTAGTGGTTTACGAGTTGTAATCTCACTTAGGTCTTGGGTAGTCATACCGCGACGAGCTGGAGTAGTTGGTCTGTATTGCGTGATTGGCATTACTTCTTCTCCTTCTTTTCGGTTTTAACTTTTTGCTCTTCGGCAGCGGCTTCTTCAAACACTTTGATACTGTCGCCTTCAGCTAAAGTAACATAAGCCTTTTTCAAATCTTTGTGCTTTGTAGCACCTGGATGAGCACGTTTGCCGGTTGAAAAACGGATTGCCTTGCCTGTTTGAACCAAAGTTTTGATACCAACAGTTTTGACATTGTATTGCAATTCGACTGCAGCAGCAATCTCTTGCTTGTTAGCACTTACAGGGGCGTCAAAGACATAAATATTGTTCTTTGATTGGCCATAAGCCTTTTCGGTTGCGCGTGGGTAGATACTAATATGAGTTGTCATAATTACTTCTCCCCTTTGCTTAACCATGCTGTGATTGTTTCAACAGCAGCAGGTATTATAACGATTTTATCTGCATTTAGGATGTGGTAAACACTTAGGTAGCTAGCGCGAGTTAACAATATATTTTGGATATTGTTAGTTGAGCGCAACAGTTCAGGTGTTTTTTCATCAACAACCAACAAGACCTTGCGATCTAGTTTGTTGTCTGCCAAAAACTTAACAGCATCAGCCGTTTTGCCAGTTGGAACGAAGTCAAGTACGACAACTTTGCCAGCTTTGTTTGAAAGTGACAATGCTTGGCGCAATGCAACTCGCTTGCTGGTTGTTGTAATGTGCTTGGTGTAATTTTCGTTACCGCGTGGTCCGAATACGACACCACCACCGCGCCAAATTGGGTTGCGTGATGAACCGAAACGGGCACGACCAGTACCTTTTTGCTTCCATGGCTTTTTACCGCCACCGCTAACTTCGCCGCGTTGCAAAGTGGTTGCACTTGCTTGGCGTGAGTTTGCTAGGTAGCTGTCATAAGCTAGTTTTAGCAATTCGTGATTTTTAACGTCTACTGCAAAAATATCATCTGGTAATACATTTGCTACAGCCGTTTTTTTAGTTGTTGTAGCCATTATGCTTTCCCTCCGATAATTATCAGGCCTTTTTTAGGACCTGGTACAGCACCGCGAAGACCAATCAAATTGTTTTCAAGGTCGATGTAAGAAACGACTAGGTTTTTGACCGTAACTTGGTCATGACCCATGCGTCCTGCCATTCGTTTACCCTTGAAGACCTTTTGTGGATACATTGATCCAATTGATCCTGGTTTACGAACATCACCCTTACCACCGTGAGTGTGCTTGCTGGTATTAAAGTTGTGTCGTTTTACGTTACCCGCAAAACCTTTACCTTTACTTGTACCGGTGGCATCAACGATGTCTCCAAGTGCAAATGTTGTTACATCGATCGTGCTTCCTACCGAGAGGCCTTCTGGTAGTTGATTTACACGGATCTCCCGAATATGCTTCGGATTACTTCCGGCTGGTTTTACATGTCCAGCCACGGCCTTGCTCAGGTTCTTACCCTCACCATATGCCACTTGTACTGCAGTGTAACCGTCGGTTTCGACAGTTTTGACCTGAGTCACAGTCACAGGGCCAGCTTGAATTAGCGTTACAGGAACTGCAACACCATCCTCACTGATGATTTGGGTCATACCAATTTTGGTACCGAGAAGTGCTTTCATAGCGCTTTTGCTCCCACTTAAAATTCTTGGTGGGAGGCGGTTTCTAAAGATATAGACCTACCAATTCACCAAGAATTGTTTATTATTCGTTATAAGTTACCATTTAACTCTAGCACACTATCTGTTATGCGTCAAGAATGTGTTTGATTTTGTTTTGTCTATTGACCGCTCATTAACACAGGATTGGTACTATTTGTAATACGATACTTAATACTAAATTTATCATTATCGCTAACAGCATCCAAAGTAAAGGTTTTTGGGTTAGTGTCATTACTTGGTACGTAAATAAATTTACTGCCAGTATGTGATACAAGACATACTTCAGTTGCTCCAGGTGTCGGACAGTTATTTGCCGTCGGAAAATTGCTATTTACATCGACAGTTTGAAAAAGCTTTATTTGGTTAGATGCATAAGTTAAATCGGATTGTAATGAAGACGAAATCTGTAGCGTGGTAAATTGATCTTTTTGGGTCGTAACAACGTATCCTGTGAACACAATTACAGCTAAAATAACAATCACAGTCAACAGCTTAGCTAAAATAGATCCAGATTTATCAGACGATGATATTTTGCTTCTAGATATTTTACCCATATGATACTTATAATATCATGCCTAGATTGACACAGTATTATTAATAACAAGCTATCACTTCAATCAATATTGACCGACTATTATGATAATATAGTGTTAAACATGTTAGTCAGTAAAACAAACCACCATAAACTAATTAAAATTATATTTTGGTTTGTATTTATTGTCATCACATCTGTATCAGCTTATAATTTATACTTCTACCAAGTCGAGCAATTTGCTAATATTGACGCCGCTTTGACTAAAACATTAAACGAAATCAACCTTCAGGCTGAATTATCTGCCAAAGCGGCCCGAAAAAAACAACCTGTATACATTAATCTGCCAGGCGCTCAGCCCATCAAAGCTTTGGTTGATGACTATTCAGATACATCTAGCTTATGGGCTTTAGTCAGTAAAACTCATGCAATTTCAATCGATTATGTGCCTGCAAACCTTAAAACACCGAACGTAGCAACCCGAACTGACAAAAGCGACGGCGAACGATCAGTTAGAAGCGATATCGAGACACCACTAACCAATATGTTTGCGGCCGCCAATGATGCTGGTAACCAATTAATGATTGGCAGTGGCTATCGTTCAGCGGCTTTGCAACAAACCTATTTAAACAGTGCTGCAGCCAGTGTTGGACTAGCTGCCGCTAATCAATCAATCGCACTTCCCGGCCAAAGCGAGCATCAAACAGGCTTAGCCGTCGATATCAGTACTGTGTCACGTAATTGCTATTTAGACACTTGCTTTGGTGACACTAGCGATGGTCAATGGCTAGTCCATAACTCATATAAATACGGATTTATTTTACGTTATCCTAGTGACAAAGTATCAATAACAGGTTATCAATATGAACCTTGGCATTTTCGTTATGTTGGCATAGACCTAGCAACTGCCTTACATGACAGCGGATTAACGCTTGATGAAGCTTGGCCATACCTTCAAACAGCCGACGACACTTTGCGAGCCAACGGCGCTATTTAGTTTAGCTATTGGAATATGGCTATTGGAATTTAGCAAATAACAATTAGTTCCATCCTAATTATGAACTTAGAATCTATACATAGCACATATTATTTGAGACTACTTTGCCACATTCCAATAGCCATATTCTAATAGACTCTTCATTTCACCGTGACTTCAGAACCTAAAACGTCAACAACATATTGCTTTTGCTCGGCAACAGTTGTATTAAATAGTGAACGCGACAAAGGTTCAGCGGCAGCGCTTAACAGATATATCATAGCATTTTTACGTGCCAATAAATCATTATTAGCGGCCTGCGTAGTCGTCCATTCGTAATGCATATATGTTGGCGTAAATGCCAAGTTAGTAATCGTAATTTTATTATCAGTTGATTTAGTAATATCAAATGTTGCGATACCACCAATTAACTCTGGTATGTTCAACTGTGACGACAGCATATTACCCAACGAATACCAAACGATAGTTTTACCGCCATCGTTGCGTGTTATTGTTTGAACTTTTTGCAACACGTGTGGGCCAGTACCAATAATTACATCAACACCTAACAAGCTTAGTTCATTAGCCATATTTATTTGATCGGTGCTTACCATACTCGAATCCTCGACACCCCAATGCATTGATACAATTACTACATCAGCCCCTGCCCTAGCCTGGGTTATTAAACGACGCAATAATGCATCATCGTGATATATATTAATGCTGTAATCTGGCGTAGATTTATTATTGTTAAAATCAGCAAATGACACAAAACCAATCTTGATACCGTTCACTTCGGCAAAGCTAACTTTTTCTTGATCAGCAACAGATTTATTAGCACCGCTAACAGCCAAAGGTTTTAGGGCGGCCCAGTTATCAATTGTGGTGTTTGTTGCATTAACACCTTTATCGCCCATATGATTATTTGCCAGATTAATAACGTTACAGCCAGCGCCCGACTGCAAATCTGCCGAAAATTTAGTAGGGGCGTTAAATGACGGATAACCACTGATACCATACTGATCACCAGCGCTTAAACCCTCTTGGTTACAAAAAACAACATTAGCATCCTTATAGGCTGATTTAATGTTTGTAAAATACTTGGTAAAGTCATAGCTGTCACTTGTTTTGGCATTGGCAATAATCGTATCATGCGCCAACATATCACCCATAGCCGCAATATGAATTACGGGGTCACTTTTTGGCGCTTCTTTGACCACTGTAGTATCAGCATTAGACTTACCGGGTTGCGAAGCAGTAACCTTTGATTTATTTTGATAATTATTAATATAGTACCAAGCACCGACACCAGAAGTGATTACTATCAAAACTAATAAAGCTGTCAGATACAAATGCTTGCGTTTACGATAAATAGTATTCATTTATAATGTCAGTATAACAAATATGTAAGGTATGTGTATTATTAACAGATTATCATACTACTTGTGTTTATTTTTACAATGTAGGATAATGAAAATAATTAATATAGTCAAATAAGGAGCAACGTAATGGCAACTAAGGCTAAGAAAACAGTTAAAAAGGCGGCAAAAAAAGTCACAAAGGTAGCCAAGGTCAAACGTGTTGTACGTCGCAAACCTCGTGTTGTCGAGCAATCCTTTCAAATATATAAAGAACAATCACCTTTTGTAACTTTTAGAATTACTAATCAAACAATTTATTGGTCTGCTTTAGCTATTTATATCCTTATATTATCTATCTGGGTGTTAAACATACAAATGGATACATTAGATATTATTAACAAAATTAACACCGGTAATGTAGTTACTATATCTAAGTAATTTGTTATTTCAACAAATTAAATACCCCGCGAAATGCGGGGTATTTAATTTGATTTAACTTCGATTACATTCGAATTTCAGCATCAACACCAGCTGGTAGGCTGAGGTTTTGCAAACTGTCGATTGTCTTTGGAGTAGCGTCAGTAATGTCGATTAGACGTTTGTGAACGCGCATTTCAAAGGCTTCACCACCCTTTTTGTAGACGTGTGGTGACTTAACAACCGTAAACGTGCTGCGACGCGTAGGAAGTGGCACTGGACCGGCGATTGAAGCGCCAGTACGGATTGCAGTGTCGATAATTTGTTTTGCTGATTGGTCAATGACTTTGTGATCGTATGCTTTTAGGCGAATACGAATACGTAGACTTTGTTCTTGCTTGTCTGCCATATAAATGGTTTCCTTCTTGTCGCAATGCGACTGTTATATCGTAACCTCTGCTACGAACCAGTTTAGTTCTGTCGCTGCCGAGTTGTCGATATCATTAAATAATATGCAGGTATTGTAGCATTTTCAGATACAATAATCAAGATTCGCTTCAATTTCTATCATCTTTTTATTCACCACCCCCTCCTCCCCAAACCCCTAAGTCGCCACTTAGATTACGCGTTTAAAAATAGTCAGTTAGTTTCTTTGTAGTCTGCGGAACGACCTTCCTGTATGGTACGCGTGGACGGTACCATAAAGTGAAGGATCGCCTTCACGCCAATTGTTTTGCTGAACAGCAAACAATTGGGTTCAGGTGGTCCTCGACTAGCAACGAAACTAACTGACTATTTTTACGGTAATCTAACAGCCGACTGAGTTGTTTGTGGTGGAGTTGGTGGCTAGCGACTATTCAAAACATCGCTAGCCGTCCAACATGAACAATACTAATACAATATCCCTTTGTTTGACCGTTAAAATTAAATCAACTAAACCAGGCTATCCGAGTATGTTTGAGTGGTAACGAGTTACGCAGGATACATAGTTTAGTTGATTTAATTTTAAGCGCGTCAGACAAACAGGATGTTGGATTAGTGTTGGAATGGTGGGCGGTGATGTAGAAAAAAACATATATAAGAATACACCTCCAATTGCTTAAAGGTATTTACTTCTATAAATCTCTTAGCGGAATTCCGGTTTTCTTAGAGACTTCGCGCGCCCAACTTAACAAACGTTTGAATTGTTCATCGCGTGAGACTTGTTCAATCTCAGAGTCATCTAGTCTTTTGACGAAACTATCGATCGTATTAGTTAGCCTATCAAGGCTTTCTTGAGATGCTGTAAGTTCAAACCTTTTATCAATACGGTCAAAACCATTAATCATTGCAGCAGTAATACGCTCAAGTTGGGAATCGATTCTGTCGAATCGCTTTGTATTTTTTGCTTTATCCATGTATTTATTATAGCAAACAACAGATATAACATAAATACCTCCGATTGCTCGGAGGTATTTATGTTAGCATTTAAACTGATTACTTGATGATGTTTGTAACAACACCAGCACCAACAGTTTTGCCACCTTCGCGGATGGCAAAGGTTAGACCTTTTTCCATAGCGATTGGAGCAAGCAATTTAACCTTGAAAGTTAGTGTATCGCCAGGGATAACTAGTTCTTTGTCGGCTGGAAGTTCAACTTCACCGGTTACGTCAGTTGTACGGAAGTAAAACTGTGGTTTGTAACCTTTGCTAAATGGAGTGTGTCGGCCACCCTCTTCTTTTTTAAGGATGTAAACTTCAGACTCAAACTCGGTGTGTGGAGTTAGGCTGCCTGGTTTAACAACAACTTGACCGCGTTCGATTTGTTCGCGCTCAATACCACGTAGCAAGATACCAGCGTTGTCGCCTGCTTGACCTTGGGTAAGGTTCTTTTTGAAAGCTTCAATACCAGTAACAACTGATGTTTGAGTTGCACGGATACCAACAATTTCAACTGGATCGTTGATTTTGATGACACCTTGTTCAATACGACCAGTAGCAACTGTTCCACGGCCTTTGATTGAGAAAACGTCCTCAATTGGCATTAGGAAAGGTTTGTCTAGTTCGCGGACAGGTTCTGGAATGTAGCTGTCTAGAGCTTCAACCAGTTCCATAATAGCGTCTTCTGATTCTTTGTCGCCTTCTAGAGCCTTAGTTGCAGAACCCTTGATGATTGGAGCATTTTCGTCGAATCCGTTTTTAGCCAACAGTTCGCGAATATCCATTTCAACTAGTTCAACTAGTTCAGGATCAGCCAAGTCCATCTTGTTTAGGAAAACAAGGATCTTAGGAACACCAACTTGGTGAGCCAACAAAACGTGTTCACGAGTTTGTGGCAATGGACCATCGTTTGCAGCAACCACTAGGATTGCGCCGTCGATTTGAGCAGCACCAGTAATCATGTTTTTGATGTAGTCAGCGTGTCCTGGCATGTCGACGTGAGCGTAGTGGCGCTTGTCTGATTCATACTCTTGGTGAGAAGACGCAATAGTAATACCACGGGCGCGCTCTTCTGGAGCGTTGTCGATTTGAGCATAGTCAACAGCTTTGTTGACTGCGCTTGGTTTGCGACGAGCAAGAACGTTAGTAATTGCTGAAGTTAAAGTTGTTTTACCGTGGTCAACGTGGCCCATTGTGCCTACGTTAACATGGGGTTTAGTTCGGTCGAACTCTGCTGCCATTGTAGTTATTCTCCTATTAATTTTTAGACGTAGTTAATATTATATCCACGACGTATATCTGACATTATACAGAAATAATCGCATTCAGTAAAGACGTATTTAGTGTATTCTTGACAAAATTGGCATAATTAGACGGATGATTTTTGGCTAATTTCTTTAATAAAGACTAGTAACCATATATACAATAAAATAAAAACAATACCTTCGAATATTAACAATGTTATTAATCGAAATTTTATAAAGATGGTATAAATAATCGCCGATACTAAGATAACTAAATCACCATAAATATAAAACCTACTTGAAAATATAGGTAATATCTTTTGCATCAACATACAAAGCCCCAAAAATATATATAACATTGAATATCCAAAAATATCATGGACAAACGAAAAACGATCAAATGGAAACAAGGCCAGGCACACCAGACATAAAGCTATGGCGTTAAAAGCTAAGCCGATAATTAGTTGGGCTTTTCTTGCGTTAACAGCATGCTTTTGAGACAACCTTGCGATATTGATACTCAAATCACGGCCAATAAAATATACGATTACCGCTGATATCAATATCGTAATATTAAATTCGATTGACGATAATCCACTACCCTCACCAAGGCGACTAAAGTGCCAATTTAACCAACGTGTATCTTTAGTCGACAAACCACTCAAACCGACACCAAACAATATTACACCGCCAAACAAGTATGCTAAATTTAATGCGCTAAATTTTGTATTTTTTTTCATAATCGTAAATAAAAGTTTATCTATCGTAATCAATTATAGTTCTAAACAACTAGATTTCAAAGGTATATAATAAGCGACCCAAATGAGTCGCTTATTAATATTCTGTTTCGGATTATTTACTTGAACGTTTTTCAATAATCTCTTGAGAAACGTTAGGTGGTACTTCCTCGTACTGAGCTAGTTCCATTGTGCTGGCAGCACGGCCTTGGCTCATTGACCTTAGATCGGTTGTATAACCAAACATATTAGCCAGTGGAACGAAAGCCTTGATTAATTTAGCACCAGCACTTAAATCTTCCATGGCCTCGATACGGCCACGACGACTGTTCAAATCGCCAATAACGTCACCCATGAAATCTTCAGGAGTAGTAACTTCGACGCGCATGATTGGTTCAAGTAGAATTGGTTTAGCTTTTTTGATACCTTCACGGGCTGCAATTGAACCCGCCAATTTAAAGGCTAATTCACTGGAGTCAACATCATGGTAGCTTCCGTCATAAAGTGTCGCTTTGACATCGACGACTGGATAACCAGCAATAACACCGCCTAGCAATGTTTCACGAATACCAGCTTCAACTGGTTTGCGGTACTCTTGAGGCACTGATCCACCCTTGATGGCATCGATAAATTCAAAGCCTTTACCCATTTCGTTTGGTTCAAATTTAACCCAGACATCACCGTACTGACCACGACCACCAGATTGTTTAGCGTGTTTACCTTGAACGTCTGAATTGCCTTTGATAGATTCACGGAAGGCAACCTGAGGTTCACCAATATTGGCTTCAACCTTAAATTCGCGCTTCATACGATCAATCAAAATATCCAAGTGCAACTCACCCATTCCTGACATAATTGTCTGACCAGTTTCTTCATCGGTATGAATTCGGAAAGTTGGGTCTTCTTCAGCCAAACGTTGCAAAGCAATACCCATTTTTTCTTGGTCGGCTTTGGTTTTTGGTTCAACCGCAATCGAAACTGGAGGATCTGGGAAAGTAATTGATTCAAGTGTAATTGGTTTAGCAATGTCAGATAGTGTATGACCAGTAAATGTACCCTTTAAACCTACAACGGCAGCAATATCGCCAGCATCGATTGAATCAATATCTTCACGTTTATCAGCGTGCATACGAACGATACGGCCGATACGTTCTTTTTCACCTGTTACGGTGTTAAGGACGTATGAACCAGCTGTCATTTGACCACTGTAAACACGAACGAAAATCAACTTACCAACAAATGGGTCAGTTGCGATTTTGAAGGCTAGTGATGACAAAGGTTCTTTGACATCAGGTTTGCGTTCAATTTCAGCACCGGTTTTAGGGTCATGACCCCAAATACCACTAACATCTAGTGGTGATGGCAAGTAATCAACAACCAAGTCCAAAACTTTTTCGACAATAACACCACGACCATCGCCGCCTGTTACTAGGTAAAAGTCGCCAGCCAAAACACGTTTGCGCAATGCACCCTTTAATTCATCAATCGTAATTGAATCTTCACCCTTATCCAAGAATCGTTCAAACAATTCATCATCGGCTTCAACGGCAGCTTCAACCAGCAATTTGCGAGCGTTCTTAGCTTTTTCAACCATATCAGCTGGAACTTCACCAACAATTAATTGATGGTCGGCAAAATCAGTATACGTATAAGATTTCATGTCAACCAAGTCAACAACACCATTGATATCTTTTTCAAAACCAATTGGCAAGTGAATTGGCAAAGCGTTTTTAGTTAAACGGCGGTGAATTGAATCAAGTGATTTGTAAAAGTCGCCACCAGTTTGGTTAATCTTGTTAATAAAACAGATACGAGGTACACTGTACTTGTTAGCTTGGCGCCAAACAGTTTCAGATTGTGCTTCAACACCCATCTTACCGTCAAAGACCGTAACTGCACCGTCCAAGACACGTAAAGAACGTTCAACTTCGGCAGTAAAGTCGATGTGACCTGGTGTATCGATAAGGTTAATCTTTTTACCCTTCCAGAATGCTGTAACGGCAGCTGAAGTAATCGTGATACCACGTTCACGCTCTTGCTCCATCCAGTCAGTCGTGGTTGCACCTTCGTGGACCAAACCAATTTTATGTGACAAACCAGTACGATACAAAATAGCCTCAGTAGTAGTTGTTTTGCCCGCGTCAATGTGAGCAATAATTCCGATATTACGTAGGTCCACTAGAGGGACATGTTTTTCTGCCATTTGGTTATCCTATTATCCTTTTCGCCTTCATCATCAGATGAATGCATGTTAATTAATTATTTTTGCCACTTATAATAGCTCTTGATGTCTATTTTAGCAGATTATTATCAATTTTACCAGTATATAGACTGCGCTGTAACCTGAATTATTGCGTAAATGTATTTATGGTATCGTTGCTGAAACAACTGGAACATGGCTATCTACTGTAGAATTATTCCCTAATTGGCCGGATCCGTTACTACCCCAACAATATATATTATTATCAGAAGCAGTAGAACAAGTTGAAGTACTACCCAGATTGATAGATTTTATCGTCTTACCACTTAACACCCCAGACCTATCAACGGCAACGGGAACATAACTTGTGCTCGTTGTATTATCACCAAGTTGACCATTCCAATTCACACCCCAACAATATGCATTATTATCTGATGCTAAAGCACAGGTATGATAATATGCACCTTGATTAGTGTAAACAGATAAAATCGTTTTACCACTTAATGCGCCAGCTGTATTAACAGCAACTGGCACAAAACTACTTGTATTTGAATTATTACCTAGCGTACCGTAGTCGTTTCTACCCCAACAATAAGCATTATTATCTGAGGCGACAATACATGCATATTCCGCACCTACAGATAAAGAAACTGCTGTTTTGCCATTCAACACACCTGTTGTATCAACTGGATACGGAGAATGTCTTTGACTCCCATTAGTATTGCCCAACTGTCCGCTGCCATTATCACCCCAACAGTATACTAAATTATCTGAAGCTATTAGACACGCAGAATATTCACCTATACCAATAGATTTTACGGTTTTACCACTTAAATAACCCGTCGTGTCAACTGCTGCAGGCACCAGGCTTTGCGTTGTCGAATTATTGCCAATTTGGCCAGCATTATTTAATCCCCAACAATATGCTTTGTCGTCAGAAGCGATAGCACATGCATTATACTGCCCTACAGTCATTGATTTAATCGTTTTACCACTTAAAACACCAGTCATATCGACCGCAGTTGGCACCAAGGCATTAGTTGTCGAATTATTACCAATCGCACCATATGAATTCCAACCCCAACAATATGCTTTGTCGTCAGACGCGATAGCACAGTTATTATAATTATTTCCTACCAAAAACTTAATCGTTTTACCACTCATAGCCCCCGACGTGCTAACACTGACAGGCGTCATGCTATCAACAGAAGAATTATTTCCTAATGCTCCAAAAGTGTTAGCTCCCCAACAATAAGCCAAACTATTCGTTCCAGTCGCACATGCATAAGATGAACCTGCGATAGTTTGCTTCCAAACAGTGCCACCTCCTGGCGCCGTATGCCCAGACCAAACATTGTCTTCGATTAGACCACCACTAGTAGAAGAGATATGAAAAGCTAGTAGTCCAGATGTAGCACTAAGATTGTAGTCATTACCAACTACAGTGTATTGGTATGATGTTCCAGGGGATTTAGGTAGACCTTTACCACCATTGGCATCGTTTTGGTTAGCTGGATAGTTACCAGTGACTGTTTTATCTAGTTCTAGTGTAGTTGCAGCATTACGAAGATCAGATTTTAAGACAGCAACAGTTGCTTTTTGGGATATGCCCATGTATGAGATGTATGAGATAGAGGCTAGGATGCCAATGATTACGACTACGACTAGTAGTTCGACGATTGTGAAACCGTTCGATTCACTGTGTTCTACAGTCCGAAAGCCGTTGAAAAAAATACTTATTTTTGATTGTATTTGTTTTCCCGCCCACACGTTTTTCATTCTTTAATTTTAGCACTATATATTAATTAAACATAATCGTTATGATACATTAAAAAAGCCGAACATTTGTCCGGCTTTTTTAAGATATTTAGCGTTATTAAGCGCGAGCAAAGTGTGCGAAAGCACGGTTTGCTTCGGCCATACGATGAGTATCTTCCTTTTTCTTGAAGGCACCACCGGTTTCACCACAGGCATCAATAATCTCAAGCGCCAAGCGTTGAGCATATGATGAACCATGACGTAAACGAGCAGATTGAACTAGCCATGAAAAGGCATAGTGCATCTGGCGATGACCAGCAACAGGAAATGGAATTTGATAGTTAGCACCACCAACACGCCTAGATTTAATTTCAAAGTTTGGAGAAATATTCTTCAAAGCTTTTTCAAAAATCTCGAGTGGGTTTTCGCTACCTAGTTTTTTAGCAGCAATTTCCAAAGCATCATAGACAGCGCGTTCAGCAACTTGTTTTTTGCCATCTAGCATAGACTTGTTGATTAGGCGTTGAACTAACACACTTTGGTATTTGCGATCTGGGCTAACAGTACGTTGCAAATTGATTGTAGTTTTACGAGGCATTACTTGGTCTCCTTTTTAGCACCGTACTTTGAACGGCCTTGTTGGCGTTTTGCAACACCCTGAAGGTCCAATGCACCGCGAACAATATGATAACGCACACCTGGTAAGTCTGGCACACGACCACCACGAACCAGCACAACGGCGTGTTCTTGTAGGTTGTGACCTTCGCCACCAATGTATGCCCAAACTTCTTGTTGGTTCGTCAAACGAACACGAGCAACTTTACGAAGTGCTGAGTTTGGTTTTTTTGGTGTTTTGGTCGTAACGCGAATACAAACACCACGTTTTAGTGGGCTGTTTTGCTCGTAATAACGAGTTTTAAGTGCATTGTGGATTTTACCTAATGCAGGACTCTTTGATTTTTTCAAAGCCGTCTTGCGTGGTTTTCGCACTAATTGATTAATTGTTGGCATTTGGTTAAAAACTCCGTTTTAATTGACTATTAAATTGGCTATTGGAATTTAGCTATTGGCTATTGGCACCTGAAATTAGCGATTCGCCATATTCCATTAGCCATATTCCATTTGCTATATTTACAGATTGAACTCAGCATGTTCTCTCTGTGTCATACTTATCGGCCCCAACAGATCTGTACACATTCAATAATCCGTTAATCCGATAAGAGTAAACTCGTGTGTAATTATAACAAAATATCGATAAATATGCAACCAGACATATATTTACTAATATTGACGTTATTATATGTTAGTGGTACAATACAATTAAGTTAGTTTACTAAGTTTGTTATTTAAAAAGTCAAATTATTTATGGGTGTGTGGGCCCAGAAAGAGCGTGTTCTTGTTTTCTTGATGTTTTTCATGGTTTTTTGTGTTTTCGCAATAAGTTTTGAAATTTTGTTTTTTAGAATTGTGATATATTCTAACTTTAGGTTCTAATATTAGTGTCAATACTAACGTAACATTCAAGCTTCAGCTTGCATTTACCCTGCGTTAGCGACCCCACACTTGACACTAATTTAGTTCCTGTACGAAACGAAACCGCTGCGTGAAAGCATTATGTCGAGATGATATCTAATTTCATCACCATAATCGCCTTTCACCCCACCACTCTCATAAATAATTTGATTTTTGACTACATAAAATATCCCAAGCCTATGCTTGGGATATTTTGTTATAACAATTGTTTGTTCCAGGGTGTTTATTCCAGGGTCTGACCCTGGAATAAACAATTCTTTAAATAACAAATAGCCCCAGGTTTACCTGAGGCTACTTTGTTCTTTACTACCTACTACCTACTATCTACTAGATTGCTAGGTCGATGTTGTCGGCAATTTCTTGCTCGACTTCAGCATCGATTTCGTTATCAACGTAACCAACAGCGCCGGTTCCAACTGGAATCTTGCGGCCGATGATAACGTTTTCTTTTAGACCATGCAAACGGTCAACACGTCCGCTGATTGCAGCGTTGATTAGGACACGAGTAGTATCCTGGAACGATGCAGCCGACAAGAAGCTGTCTGACCAGATTGAAACTTTGGTAATACCAAGCAACAATTGAGTGTAACCGATCAATTCCTTACCAGCAGCTGCTAATTCGGCGTTAGCTTCAACAACTGAAGCTTTTGATACGATATCACCTGTTACAAAGATACTATCACCTGGGCTTTCAACCTGAACGCGGCTAAACATTTGGCGAACAATGATCTCGAGGTGCTTGTCAGCAACGTCTTGACCCTGGGCTGCGTAAATACGCAAGACTTCGTTAATGATATAGCGTTGTGTTGCTTCGGTACCCTTTAGGCGCATCAAATCATGTAGATTTAGTGAACCTTGAGTCAAACGATCACCAGCTTCAACGATTGCACCAGCTGCAACTACTAATTGAGCTGTGCCTGGAATTTCATAACGAACAGGTGAACTGGCGTTTGCAGCCAAGACCAACGTATCTTCGGTAACTTCAACTACGCCATCAAATGGAGCAGTTAGTGGCCTTGATTCGCTTTCACCAGTTGCCAAGACATCGCCAACTTTGATGTTGCTGCCAGATTTGACGACAACTGTGCGGCCTTCCAATGCGATTTTCTCAACGTGTCCTGCTTCTGGGGTAACTTGGACGACATACTTTTTGCCATCTTCCCAAACATCAACCAGACCAGTAACTTGAGTAATGTAAGCTTGTCCTTTTGGAGTACGAGCTTCAAACAACTCTTCAACACGAGGAAGACCTGAGGTAATGTCACCGCCGGCCTCTCCACCTTTGTGGAAGGTCTTTAGTGTCAGCTGTGTACCTGGTTCACCGACAGACTGAGCGGCAATAACACCGACAGGCTGTGAACTTGCAACCAGGTGACCAGTTGACATATCAATACCGTAACTCTTGCGTGGAATGCCACGTAGGTTTTTGGTTGTTAAGACTGATTGAATCTTGACGCTTTCGATCTTTACATCAGCTTCGATTGCAGTTGCAATTTCGCGAGTAATGATTTGGTCAGCTTCGATGTAACCTGGTACAGCTTCGGCCGTATAACGACCAGCTAGCCTGTTACGGAATTTAATCATTGACGCATCATGTTCGTTGCGGATGATTGCATAGCCATCATCGTCACTAACTTCACTATCTTCAACTGTAAAGACATCTTGCGACACATCAACTAGACGACGAGTCAAGTAACCTGCATCGGCTGTCTTAAGCGCGGTATCGATCAAACCTTTACGTGCACCACGAGTGGCCACGAATTGTTCCAATGAACTGAGGCCATCTTTGTAGTTTGAACGAATTGGCAACTCGATTTCACGGTTGTTAGCATCGACTGTGATACCAATCATAGCTGACGCCCATTTGATGTTGCTGATCGTACCACGAGCACCTGAGTTAACCATGACAGAGATACTTGTATCCATATCACGCATTTTTGTTTCCAAAAAGTCGGTAATCTTGCGGTCGACTGTTCGCCATGCACCAATTGTCAAATTGTAACGTTCGTCTTCGGTGATCAAACCTTGGTCAAATTGTTCGGCAATCAAGGCAGTCTTGGTGTCACCTTCGGCGACAAATTCGTTAGTTTCATTAAATTGGACGTAATCTTGTTGACCAGTTGATACAGCTGCAACAGTAGCAAAGCGGAATGCCAAGCCCTTCATGCGGTCAGCTGTCTGAGCGGTTGTTTCGGCACCATATTCATTAAAGATTTTAGCCAAAACACGTTTTAGCTGACCCTTATTTTGAATAGCATTATCGTATGGGAAGTCTTCAGGCAAAATTTCGTTAAAGAAGACACGACCTAGGGTTGTGTTGCGTAATTCACCCTTAAAGAAGACGCGAATTGGACTTTGAAGTTGCAAAATTCCGTTGTCGTAAGCCATTTCAGCTTCATAAACTGAACTGTAAGCCTTAACTTCTTTGGTTTGAGCACCTGGTTTTTCGTATGTTAAATAGTAGTTACCAAGCACAATATCCTGACCAATGTGCAAAACTGGCGCACCATCGGCTGGTTTTAGCAAGTTGTTAGTTGCACTCATCAATTCCCGAGCTTCGCGTTGAGCGTCATCAGAAAGTGGCAAGTGAACAGCCATCTGGTCACCATCGTAGTCAGCGTTAAAGCCGTTAGCGACAAGTGGGTGCAGTTGGATTGCTTTACCTTCAACCAATTTTGGTTGGAAAGATTGAATTGACAAACGGTGCAATGATGGCGCACGGTTCAACAGAACATACTTGCCTTCAATGACTGAATCAAGTGCATCCCAAACCAATGCATCACCAGATTCGATCAAGCGTGAAGCTGAACGAATGTTGTAAGCGTGTTCGTTGCGAATTAACCAGCTGATAATAAATGGCTTGAATAATTCAAGGGCCATTTGTTTTGGCAAACCACATTCGCTAATCTTTAATTTAGGACCAACGACGATAACTGAACGTCCTGAATAGTCAACGCGTTTACCCAACAAGTTTTGACGGAAACGACCTTGTTTACCCTTTAGCATGTCGCTAATTGATTTCAAACGGCGGCGGCCACCAGTTGCATTAACTGCACGGTTACCTTTTGCAGCGCTGTTGTCAATCAAGGCATCAACAGCTTCTTGAAGCATGCGCATTTCATTGCGGCGAATAACTTCAGGAGCATTTAGGCCAATAAGTTTCTTCAAACGGTTGTTACGGTTGATAACACGTCGGTAAAGATCGTTTAAGTCTGATGTCGCAAAACGTCCACCAGTTAATTGCACCATTGGACGAAGGTCCGGTGGGATCACAGGTAGCACAGTTAGCGCTAGGCTGCTTGGTTTAATACCAGCGACCAAAATTCCTTCCAACATCTTCAAACGTTTTTGGAGTTTCTTTTCGCGTTGACCTTTTGCTTCAGCAACTTCAGCCGACAATTTAGCGATTAATTCAGGTAATTCAATCTCGTCTAGTAATGCTTTAAGTGCAGCACCACCCATACCAACTTCAACTAAATCTTCGTATTCTTCTGGAAGGTTACGGTAATCAACTTCTGATACCAAAGCACCCTTAACTAGCATTTCTAGTTGAGATTTTTTTAGTAAGTAAGTATCGTTTAGTTCTTCAACTTCAGCTGATTGAGCAGTTGCAAGTGCCTTTACGTCAGCACCTTCAACACTAGCTTCGCGTTCGTAGCGCATTTTAATCGCAACACGTCCAGCTTCAGATTCAGCTTCGTTGTCAGCCAACAATTGTTCGCGTTTTTTGTCATCAGCCTTCAAAACTACATATGTCGAGAAGTAAGCGATGCGTTCAAGGTTACGAACAGTGATGCCAAGCAGTAAACTCATGGCACTTGGCGTACCACGCATAAACCAGATGTGGGCAACTGGAGTTGCTAATGTAATATGCGCCATACGTTCGCGGCGAACGATTGATTTGGTGATCAATTCACCATTTTTATCAACCGCAGCTTCGCGAGAACGAACACCTTTTAGCTTGCTATCGTGTGGATTTACGTCTTTTACTGGTCCAAAGATACGTTCACAGAATAGTCCGTCACGTTCTGGTTTTTGAGTACGATAATTAATTGTTTCTGGTTTAGTAACTTCACCGTTACTCCACTTCAAAATGTCTTCGGGACTGGCAACAGTCAAACGAATTGCATTAAAGTCAGAAATTCCGTTGTTTGCAATTACTCTCGACATATTACGCCTCCTCCTTAAACTCTACTGCGTCTGGTTCTTCCTCAATTGTAAATTCTTCAGGTGCATCTTCTTCGACAACGATGTCTTCAACAAATAAACCTTCTTCGGGATCTTGTTTGATGCCTGTAATAACTTGTTCAGCATCAACGATTGCATCAACTGACTCATCTAACAGGTCGACACGTAGTCCCAAACCTTGAAGTTCTTTAACCAAAACGTTAAATGATTCAGGTAATTTTGGACCAACGATTGCTTCGTTTTTGATAATCGATTCATAAGCCTTAGCACGTCCGTAAACATCGTCAGATTTGATCGTAATCATTTCTTGCAATGTTGCAGCTGCACCGTAAGCCTCAAGCGCCCAGACTTCCATCTCGCCGAATCGCTGACCACCGTTTTGAGCCTTACCACCTAGTGGCTGTTGAGTCACCATGGTGTATGGACCAGTTGAACGGGCGTGAATCTTGTCACTAACCATGTGGTGCAATTTGATCATGTGCATGACACCAACAGTTGTGCGCTCTTCAAAGGCATTTCCGTCGCGTCCATCATAAAGTTGGAATTTACCATCGCGGGCAAAACCAGCTTTTTCAAGTTGATCGCTAATTACATCGTTTGGCACACCGTTAAATGGAGGCGTTGCAACTTTGTATCCAAGGGCGCGAGCAGCCATACCAAGGTGAGTTTCAAACAACTGACCAATGTTCATACGTGATGGCACACCAAGTGGGTTCAAGACAACATCAACTGCTGTTCCGTCTTCCATGAATGGCATATCTTCGACTGGCAAAATCTTGGCAATAACACCTTTGTTTCCGTGGCGTCCAGCCAACTTGTCACCTACGCTAATTTTGCGTAGTTGAGCCACAAAGATTTGAATTTGCATCAAAACGCCGGCTTTTAATTCATGGCCGTTTTCGCGGCTAAAGATTTTAACACCGACAACTTTACCGCCACCAGCATTATTCATGCGTAGTGATGTATCGCGAACGTCTTTGGCTTTTTCACCAAAGATGGCGCGTAACAAGCGTTCTTCGCTTGAAAGCTCTTGTTCACCTTTTGGAGTAATTTTGCCGACCAATACGTCGCCAGCTTTTACTTCTGAACCAACTTGAACAATACCTTGTTCGTCCAAGTGTCGCAGCGATTCTTCGCTGACATTTGGAATATCGCGGGTTACAATTTCATCACCTAGTTTAGTTTCACGAACTTCAACTGTGTAATCTTTGATGTTGATACTTGTTAGTTCATCATCTTGGACGATACGGCTCGATAGGACAATAGCATCATCCATGTTGTATCCACCCCATGGCATAAAGGCCACAAGTAGGTCACGGCCAAGTGCTAATTCGCCTTCGGCGATTGATGCACCTTCAATCAAAATGTCGCCAGCTTTGACCTTTTGGCCACGCTCGACACGAACTTTTTGGTTGATTGAACGATCATCGTTACTTTTTTCAAAGTGAACTAATTCGTACTTACGGACACCATCTTTGTATTTAACATGAATTTCGTCGCCATCAGCACGAACAACTTCACCATCGCCGCTGGCAGTGATTAGTTGGCTTGTGTTTTTAGCAATTTCAGCTTCAATACCGGTACCAACAACTGGAGAACATGGGTTCAACAGTGGAACGGCCTGTTTTTGCATGGCTGAACCAGTTAGCGAACGGTCGACACGGTTTTTCTCGATAAATGGAATCAAGGCAGCAGATGAACCCAAAATTTGTTTGTGGGCAGCATCGACATAAGTAACTTCTGTAGCATCAACTTGCTCTGGCAAGACACCGTTTCGGGCGCTTACACGCAAATCAACAAATGATCCGTCATCGTTCAATTTAACGCTGGCGTCAGCAATAACTTCAGTAACTTCTTGGGCAGCATCAAGGAAAACAACTTCATCAGTTACTTTGCCTTTAACAACCTTTAGGTATGGAGTTTCGATGAATCCGTATTCGTTAACACGAGCATAAGATGCAAGGTTTAATACCAATCCAATGTTGGCACCTTCTGGAGTTTCAACCACACACAAGCGTCCGTAGTGAGTTGGGTGAGCGTCACGAACATCAAATCCAGCACGTTCGCGTGACAAACCACCTGGCCCCATCGAGCTTAGGCGTCGTTTGTGCGAAAGTTCTGCAAGAGGGTTAGTTTCGTCCATCAACTGTGAAAGTTGTGAACTGGCAAAGAATTCACGAACAGCGGCAACAACTGGACGAGCATTAATCAGCTGACCTGGAGTAACGTTTTCGATATCAGTCATGCTCATGCGGTCCATGGCATTACGTTGCATACGCAACATACCAACGCGGAATTGGCGGGCCACCAATTCACCAACCAATTTAACTCGGCGGTTAGACAAAGCATCGATATCATCCGGTTTGTCTTGGGTATTATTCAAACGAATAATTTCGCGGATAATCGCAATCAAGTCCGTCAATTGGAAAACACGATTTTCAGTTGTATTAGGCACATTCAAACCAAGGCGTTGATTTAATTTGTAACGACCAACACGGCTGTAATCAAAGCGTTTAAAGTCATAAAACATGCGTTCGATCATACTGCGAGCGTTGTCGACAGTCGCCAAATCACCTGGTCGCAAACGACGGTAAACTTCGATTAGGGCTTCGTTTGAACCACGGGCTGGGTCTTTGTCTAATGTGGCATCAATATATTTGACTTCACCTGTGTCGATATCTTCAAACAAGCTTTTGATTTCAGATGTTTTGCTGTAACCAAGGGCGCGCAATAATGTCGTAATTGGCAATTTACGGCGGCGGTCGATTTTAACTGAAATAACACCGTTTGAGGCGGTTTCAATCTCTAACCATGCACCACGGCCTGGAATTAATTTAGCACCATAAAAGTTACGAGTTGCGGCTTCATCAGCTGTAAAAAATACGCCGGCGCTGCGGATTAGCTGTGATACGACAACACGTTCCGTACCGTTAACGATAAACGTTCCACGGTCAGTCATCCATGGATAGTCACCCATGTAGATTTGTTGTTCTTTAACTTCGCCTGTAACTTTGTTTGTCAATTCAACTGTTGCATGCAAAGGTGCATCAAAAGTTAAATTGTTTTCTTTGGCATCAGATTCGCTGACCTTTGGGTCGTCGAATGAATAGCCAGCAAAACGTAATGATAATTTTTGACCAGTATAGTCGTCAATTGGGTTTAGTTCTGCAAAAATCTCACTTAAACCAGTTTCGACGAAATCACGCCAACTGTCCTTTTGGTGAGAAATTAGATTTGGTAAAGGAAGCGCGGTGTCATCTTTCGTAAAAAAGATACGCTTAGCGCTGTCAGGCTTAGCTTTTGCCATATATGATGCTACTCCTTCAAGAGTTAAATTGTATTTAGTTATTAGGGTTTTTCTTTGGCGCCGAAGATTCCCTTAACTGTGGTCAGCGCCTTGCATGATGCCACTCATACAAAACTACATTAAATACACACAGCTACACTACTTCTTGATACTTATTGTGGAGTATATAGGTAAAATAGTCAAGAGGTTTGACTATTGGAATTCTCTTTTGTTACACCTCAACCGAACATTGACTCTGCATAAACGAAAAACTTGCCACCCTTACCATTACATTGATATACGGCGGCCTTTTATATAAAGTCTTATTGACACCATCAATTTTTCCACTGTATCCAGTATCCTGAAAACCATAACTAGTAGTTAGTATATCTGCTGTTGGGCTATCTTGATTTAATACAGAATATATAACTTTGTCAGGCGTAATATTTTCGATTGCATGTTCAAAAAAAATATTGACAGCTTCACTCTGATTTTTGGTATTTTCACTATCAACAACTAACGAATTAATCACATATGGATTTTTTTCATTTTTAAATATCATGTACTTTAAGGCAATTTTTCCAAACATCTTGATCATCGGCTTTTGATTACATTTATCCCAGCTGTTTGATTCCATATAGCCAATTAAACTTGCTTTTGGCACTTTCTTATCAGGTTTTTCATCACGATTTACTATCCCATACACACCGATATGATTATCAGCATTTTCTAAAGTCATAATCTTTGAGTTTATTTGATCAATATCGCCTAATTTAACCAATTGGTTTACTTGTTTATGTGGCAGACCACAACTAATATATTCTTTGCGATCCAGCAACATCATATCGCGCGCATTCTCTTTGCACGGACCTAAATAAGAAACAAACAACTCTGACATAATTAAGTTATTTTAACATACTAAACAATAAATGTTAAGCCTTAGCAATCACTTCGTCAATCAAACCGTATTCTTTAGCCTCGGCCGCAGTCATCCAATAATCACGATCAACGTCTTGTTTGATTTTGGACAATTTTTGACCGGTATTTTCAGCCAAAATCTTGTCCAACATATCTTTGACAGATAAATTTTCCTTTAAATCAATCTCCATGTCCGACACGCGGCCGCGTGTACCACTGCTGGGTTGATGAATCATAACTTTACTATGTGGCAACATAAATCGTTTGCCTTTAGCGCCACTGGACAGCAAAAAAGCGCCCATACTGGCCTGTAAACCAATACCAATCGTCTGCACGTCAGGTGTAATGTATTGCATCGTGTCATAAATCGCCATGCCGTCATAAATCGTGCCGCCAGGACTGTTAATATACAATTTTATATCCTTTTTAGGATCAGCGTACGCTAGATGTAGCAGTTGCGCCACAACAATATTAGCCGTGTGTTCATTCACCTCTTCACCCAAAAAGATAATTCGCTCGTTTAACAAACGTGAATAGATATCATAAGCCCGCTCACCATCAAACGTCTTCTCAACAACCGTCGGCACCAAATAATTCCCAGGTTTCCTTGTACTCATATAATATTATTATACATAAATTTAGCACTCCTTTCAAATGAGTGCTAAATTGGCTATTGGCTATTGGCTATTGGCGCGATTGTAATCCGCCATCTTCCAATAGCTACTTCTTGTTGAACGAAACCAACAAATCAACCGTTTTTTCAGTCAACAATCGATTAGCAATATCGCGGCGGACTTCGGGTTGTTCGAATTGCTTCAAAGCTTCGGCGTTTTTGGCATATTGTTGGCGGTAAGTTTCAACGTGGGCGTCCAGTTCAGCAACTGTCGCTTCAACTTTTTCAACCTTGCTTAATTCGGCTAGGGCCAAACCAGCTTTGACACGTTTAACGGCAACTTCGTTAACTTCAGTTTCCAGCCATTTTTCTTTGGACTCAAAGCCTTTGTTTTCCAAATATTGTTCTAGTGATATACCTTGATACATCAAATTATTCGTAAAATCTTGTTCGATTGATTTTGCTTGGTCGGCAACTAAAATCTCAGGTACTGGCACATGGCTAGCAGCGACTAATTGACTGACCAAGTCGTCCTTCAATTTTTCGTTATTTTCACGCTCTTTTTGAGACGTTAATTCACGTTCAATGTCAGCCTTTAATTCGGCAACGGTCTTGAATGGACCAGTTTTGGCGGCAAATTCATCATTTACTTCAGGTAATACGACTTCTTTGACGGTTTTCAGTGTCGTCGTAAAGGTAACTTTAGCACCCTTCAAATCAGCTGAACCGTAATCGGCTGGGAAAGTTAAGTCCAAATCAAACGTCTCGCCGGCACTATGTCCAACAATTCCCTCTTCAAACCCAGTAATAAATTGCTTTGAGCCCAGTGTTAATGGATAGTCATTACCTGTGCCACCGTCAAAGGCTACGCCGTCTTTTTTACCAACAAAATCAATCACAGTTTCGTCACCTAATTTTGCAGCTCGTGTAACTTCAGCTTTTTCAGCAAAAGCATTACGCATGCGATCAATAATTTCATTAATGTCTTTGTCTGATACAACGACTTTTTCAACTGTCGCTTTTAATTTTTTGTAATTACCAAGTTTAATTTTAGGTAAAATTTCGGCTTCGGCAGTAAATTCCATCGATTCACCTGGCACAAACTTCTTAATTTCAACCGCTGGACGGTCCAACGCTTGAATTTCATTACCAATAAATGCTTCAGATACTGCTTTGCTAATTGCATTATTCATTGTTTCTTCTTGTAACATCGCTGGGTCAATATTTTTAATCGCGACAGCAATTGGCGTTTTGCCCTTACGAAAACCGGCAACTTTGACATTGCGTGCCAGTTTGGTCGCTGCAACTTGTTCAGCAACTGCTAAATTTTCAGCGTTAAGTTTAATTGTGACGACAACTTTAGTGTCTGATACGTTTTTGACAGATGATTCCATCCCGTTAGAGCTCCTTATAAAAATTAGTAGTTATAGCAAATTTGTGTGTTCAATCAATTGTATTACATTATCCATTCAAAAACTAAAGAGTTCTAACGGGACTCCTTAATTTTGTTCAATAACTCAGCAAAACCTAACTTATATTCTTCGGATTTGGCGATATTTTTAATTGTATATATTCCACTAGCCACTTCTTGTTCACCAATAAAGATGACATACGGAATAGCCTTTTTGATAGCTGTTTTGATTTGACGGTCTAATTTGTGACCCGACAAATCAAGTTCAACATTAATACCAGCCGCGCGTAAATCACGAGCTAATTTGCTGGCCTCACGGGCAACATCACCCAATGCCGCCACGTAAACGTCAGTAGTTGACCTAAATTTAGGTAACAATCCGTGAACCACCAAAAAGTTCTCCATCATCGTGCCACCTGGTGCCATACCAACCGCCGATATAGGCTCGGCACCAAATAATCCAACCAAACCATCATAACGACCGCCACCAAACAGCGCGCGATTATTATCAGGGTGCGTGTCATAAACCTCAAACACCATGCCGGTGTAATAATCAAGTCCACGCATCAAAGTAATGTCAAATACAGCACTGGCCACATCAGATCGTTCAAGTAGTGTAAATAGTTCTTGAACTTCACGAACAGTTTCACTCTCACGAATTTCTTCGGGTAGTTCAGCCATGCTTTTAGCTTGCAACAAGGCATTAATCTTTTGCATACCAACTTCGGCTTGTTCTCCAAAAATTTCAGCCGCTTGATCGGTAAAATCTTTGTCCGTAATCTTGTTTTTACGGTCAAATAGTTTAATCATAAATTGCGCTTGCGCCACATCCAAACCCAAATATTGCGCCATCATAAAGTTAATCAACTTGCGATTGTTAATCTTGATAACGTAATCTTCAGATTTAGCGCCAAAGGCCTTCATAATGCTGTCAGCCAATGTCAAAATCTCGGCCTCGGCACCAACGCCATCAGACCCAAAAGTATCAACGTTTAATTGCCAAAACTCACGCTCACGACCACGTTGTGGACGTTCATAGCGCATAAAGTTAGCAATCGAATATAACCGAGCAGGATAAGACAATTCTTGGCGGCGCGCTGCCACCATACGACTAATCGTTGGCGTCATTTCAGGCCTAATCGCTACGGTTCGGCCGCCACGATCAACGAATGTATAAGTTTGTTCGTTGGCCAGTTCTTGACCACTTTTAGCCGTATAAACTTCCAATGGTTCCAAAATTGACGCACCATATTCCTCATACCCATATGATTCAGCTGTTTTTCGCCAAACTGAAAAAATATAATTTTGGATTCTTTTATCCTCAGGATAATAATCTCTGGTACCTTTATATGGTTGTGATGATAATGCGCTCATCCCGTTAGAACTCCTTTCTATAATTAATTTTTATAAAAATCAACCGTTTGATACGCAAAAGCATTTGATTCGAATAACTATATTGCAGAGTTCTAACGGGACTCATTACCTATAATTTTTACATTTTTATCTGTTTATTGCAAGGCCCGTTAAAGAATGTAACGTTCTTTAACGGGCCAAGTCATGAGGTAAAAAAATATAGCCAAGGCAAAACCTTGGCTATAAAACAAATCACATTATTACAAGTGTGCAACCACATAACACACACCATTCAATCGTAAGCACCAATACAGGTGCTTACGAGAACGATGGACCGAAACATCACTACGCCTCTTTCTGCTTTAATATCTCTGATACCAAGGAAGTTAAATATCCAATTGAGTTGAATATAAAACCAAATGTTATCATCTCAAACAGAATGAGATTAAAACTACTATTACTAACTACTATCAATCGATAAAGAAAGATTTCGATAGCAATAATAGCGACTATAGTCGACACAAAAAACCAAGCCGTATACTTTCTGGCTATTTCGTATACTTTAATCTTAGTTTTAAGTAAAAATGACTGACTATATCTAGTCGTTTTCTCAATTGCCTTAAGAAGCTCGTTTTGGTCAAACTTTGACATTCTTTTTGCCACTGACCACATAGCAGCTTCAATCGAATCTTTTTTACAGTTGACAATAGGACCTTTGGCTATACGTTGATTGTATTCCATGACCATGTCGTCAGCCCAATACTGTTCGACATTCATTTGCTTTGCGCCATAACTTAGCAAAAGAAAGACAGGCAAATTATTGATTCTTTCAATTCTTTCGCGGGTTTTCTCGGCATTTTGCAATTGAATTTCTAGTAATACTAGTTCACGACTTTTTTTGTCCTGATCAACTTGTTGATCAAACGCAGTGACAAGAGCATCTCCAGTCACTTTAAACTCTTCGGAAAATCCTTTATCTTCTTTCATAAGCATTTTGTATTACGCCACGACAATCCATGTCATACGCAATATATATTATGGTTTAGACTAACATTCACCGGTTAAAGCCAGTGAATTGTTGACGTTGTTCGCAAAGTATAATTTATACCGCTAACGTTCATTTAATTGTAGATATTTATATTTCTTTGAGTTTTCACACCATACAATACGAATTGTAAAGATAGAAAAGATTACGAATTATGACATTCAGTGTTTGCTATTAGGTTGCGCACACAATAATATGATTTGTTAATGTACACGTCCTTCAAATCAAATAACTACGTTAATGCACAGCGACCGCAATATGCGAGTCACGGAATTTGCTTTGCTGCAAAGCGCCAAACGTATGGCGCTTTGCGGAAGCAAAAAACCGGAAAACATACTATCATCATCGTCTCTTTTTTTTCAATTTCAACACCTCGTTGACCTTTGTTCGAATATTCTCTTCATCATCTATGCCACACTCGTTTGCTGTCTGTCTGACTGCGCGAAAAAATGCTTCTTTTCGACCATATTTGCCGAGCGTCGTCTGATACTTTGCCATTTCCGGCCTGGTAAGACAAGCGTCCCGACTATTTCTTTGTTCTTTACCAAAAACCCCCAGTTCGAACAAAACTGTTCGAAACAGGGTATGAATTTCAAATGGCCGCAAAGCCTTAAGCTTTACCCGTGTGCCATAACCACCTCGAAGTCTATCGCATTTAGCTTTCTTAACGTTTCGAATATACATATAATAATTTTAAATATTATTTATTAATACAAACTCTACAAACCTTAGATGCAATTATTTAAGTCATAGACATGAAAAAAATCGTAATACTCGCATCCTAGCATTGATTTTGATGCGCATAAACGAAATCATTGATAATGATTAAGACATTAGATGATAGCAATTCAGCTATGCATCGTAGTTATTTGATTTGTTAAACAGCGCGCTATCGTAAAATAGCAATGGAATATATCTTAACATGTTTTGTATTTTCGGTCAATAAAAACGTAAAAATCGCCAAGACTTAAAGCCTTGGCGATATTACTTACAAATCATATCAATTTAAAACGCAGGTTCTGATGTAGGTTAGAGACGGACCTGCTCACAAAAATTGTAATACAATCTTGGAGCAGATCCATCACGAATCAATTGACTAGGCGGCATACTTGCGTACGTTGTTGCAATAATACTGCGCAACATATATTACAATGCGCTCGGTTATATTAACATTGCTGTTAATAATCTTTTGTCCGACAACTCGCGCTTGATTGGCAACATATACCATACTCTCGATGTCATTGTCGTCGACTTTGACATCGTTCTGATATCGTTTAAGCAAAATTTCTGTTGCTTGTTTATTAAAGACTTCAGTTAACTTAATGTTCTTTTTTTCTTCGATTCCTAAATCTACTAGAGTCTTACTAACGAGTTCAATTTTCATAAATTTGTTTTACCACCCATGGTGTCACTTGGGCACCAAATTATAATGGGGGTAGCTTGGATTTTATTTTGATTATTAACTCAAGTTCTTTATGATCGACCAGCAATCAAAAACCTGCGTTAAATTGATACGACTTTTTAACGACCCTTTGCTTTTCGGCTAATGCCTGAAAAACTAACATTCCTCATGATAGCATAAACACGACGTTTTGTCAATATTTTGCAGTCTAAAATCAACTCATTACAGATTAATTAGTGCACGTCACTTCGGACCAACCAGCGGGTTCTGGCCTAAATAATTAGCCAGCCCCGCCGATTGCCATACAATTAGGTGTTAAAGCTTCAATACTCCCGAAAAAAATTCCGACACATACGAAAAACCAAAAAACATTATCTGTACTAAAAATTTGCTGACAATGATAATACCAATACCGCCGGCCAGCAAAGACCAAAAACCAATATTCATCCATCTGATACAAACTAACAATATTTCTTTATTATTGTTTGTTTCCGATCCAAGTACCAATAATGGTACGTATACTGCCAATAGACAATAAATAGCGAACGCCCAAAAAAACAACTTGATACTAAGAACTAATAATAAAATATGAACCAACCACCATATACCAAAACATATGATATCGATTATTGATTCATGTTTTAAAAAATTATACATTACGCTAAAATTGATTTTCCATCTAATTTTTGACATATATTTGTCTTATTAATGATTAAGGTGTCGCCAAAATGACGTGCACTGTAACGAACTGACTTGTAAAAAAACTTAATTGTAAACACTCACAATTAACATAAACTATTGTATTACAATATCAACTAACTGTCAGAATTTTCACCGTATAAAGCCAAGAATCTTTTTGCAAACTCTATACGCCTCTCAATATCAATAAAGCGCGCATTGGCTACTTCGTAATTCTCTGCAAAATCAATCACAGCTTCATCTAGTTTGTTAGTTTTTTGCATACCTATCAAAACCTTTTGATAATTGCCCTGTTCTAACTCATAACAACCAAAGGCCAGCTGAACATCAAATCGATGATAATCATTCGGATACATAATTTTTAGTAGTTCATATCGTTTACCAATATGCTGAAAAATAGTACCGCCACCAAACAAAGCACCTTGTTTGTATACCAAAGGACTTGCTTTTGGACTAAACCTGCTTTCTTTTTCAACACTACCCATTACTGCGGCCGTTGTAATCTCTGAATATCCTCTAGCTCTTAGAAAATTCCAAGTATAAGTTCTGTAGTCATTATTTTCTAATGCGATTTTAGCCTTTTCAGCAAACTGCTCAGATTCTGTTTTTTGCTGTCTAGATACTTCTTTTTCTATTTTATTCATATCATAAGTTTTGGCTGGTTGCTCAACAGATGACGAGTCTACTAACGTAATAGAATCTGATTCAAATAATCCAATCACCGACTGAACCATCCTGGATGCAATTGATGTCCTATCT
Source organism: uncultured bacterium (assembly GCA_903899655.1). Classification (GTDB taxonomy): domain Bacteria; phylum Patescibacteriota; class Saccharimonadia; order Saccharimonadales; family Saccharimonadaceae; genus UBA1547. Next base: position 35,295 of record CAIUKF010000017.1, on the reverse strand, counting down.
AACTGGGCAACCGGTTCAACTTCAATAGTTTTCTCGGTTGTCGTCGATAATTTAAAGTGAACATTATTTAGTGGGTTATCAAAGTTACCATTTTGAATTTTTAGGCCAAAAATAGTGACACCTATCAAGCCTAGTGTTAGCACTATGCCAGCAGTTGAGCTTTGCTCATTATCACTTAATATTTCACCTTGTCTTTTTGCCATAAGTTAATAACCCAAAATATGATTATCAAACCATAATATACTACATTAGCATTGTATTGTCAATACTTCGACATCTGTTAGCCAAATCAATTCATTAAAGTACACGTAGGGGTTTTATCGTTACGGGAATCTAGCATTGTAGATTCCCGTAACGTTTGGTAGCAGCAACTTCTTTGCGCAATTATTGCAGCAACAGATAGTATGCAAGCATACCGACGCCGGCGATGATCGTGTTCATAGCCATCTGCTTAACCTTATCCTTTTCCATCTTGGAAATGATAAGGAAAGCGATGCCCATGACAAGCGTCATTGCCATTGCCTTGTCGGCGTCCTTCAACGGTACGTTGCCGATCTTCGCTATGTTAATAAAAACTAGCGAACACCAAACAGCTGCCGGAAGGATATAGACAGAAGCAGACGAGGCTTGGTCCTTAAGTCCGGCAAACATTTTGCCTTTCTTAGTGCCATTGCCACCGTTGTTTCCGCCATTGCCTTGACCTTGTATGAATTCCATACAATTTCGACCCACCAGTCGCTCAAAAACGATGTTTTGTGCGGTAGTGAGTGGTGTTAATTATTACACCCGTAAGTACATATAATCTTTTAACGGATCACATGTACTTTAATGATTTGATTTGTAAATAATACTTGTCGATCAAATTTCCACCTATGAAACGACTTAATTTGATATTAGCACATTGTAACGTTTTTGTCAATACTAGTCATGCTTTTTTCAGGGCTAAGGTATTTAAAATGGTGTATTATTATTTATATGCGAAATAATATTGTTTACAGTGGTGCTGATGAATTAACTTATGAAATTCGAGAAATTGTTACCGTCGCAAAACGGATAGAAAAACTAGGCGTGACAATTGCCTGGGAAAATATTGGCGACCCCGTCCAAAAAGGTCATTGTGTACCCAGTTGGATTAAAGAGATTGTCCGTGATATTGTTATGTCCGACGATTCAGCTTTTGGATACTCACCTACCAAAGGTTTGACCACGACCCGTGAATTTATTGCCGATCAGCGTAATAATGCTGGTGGCGCCCAGATAACAGCCGAAGATATTTTGTTTTTTAACGGACTAGGTGACGCTATATCCCGAGTTTATAGTAATCTAAACGAACATGTCCGCGTAATTGGACCAAACCCAGCTTATTCAACTCATTCGTCAGCCGAGGCTTCACACGCCAGTTCGCCACATATAACCTACCGACTGGACCCAGCTAATAATTGGATTCCCGACCTAAACGACCTGCGCAACAAGGTCAAATATAACCCGTCAATCGGTGGTATTTTGATAATTAACCCCGACAATCCAACTGGAATGGTCTATTCTAAACAAGTTTTGACCGCAATTGTGGCTATCGCCCGCGAATTTGACCTGTTTATCGTAGCCGATGAAATTTACGCCAATATTGTCTATGGCGACGCTGTTATGACTCCGTTATCTGATGTAATTGGCAACGTGCCAGGCATGGCAATGAAGGGATTATCCAAAGAAGTACCTTGGCCTGGGTCACGTTGTGGTTGGGTAGAGTTTTATAACACCGACAAAGATACAATTTTTGCTCGTTACGTTAAATCGTTGGTTGATTCTAAAATGTTGGAAGTTTGTTCGACAACTTTACCACAAAAAGCACTGCCAAAAATATTATCTGATGCGCGGTATCATGATTATTTAGCAATAAATAACACCTTATATAACAAACGGGCCGAAACGGTGTATCAAACATTCTCAAAAATCGGCGGTATTACCTGCGTTCGACCGCATGGCGCACTGTATGCAACTGTGGTATTTAATGATGGCGTATTAAATGCCAATCTAACTTTGCCAATTAACAGCACTGACATTAAAGGTTACATCGAACCACTAGTTGCTACGTCTGCCCTGGACAAAAGATTCGTCTATTACCTGCTGGCATCAACTGGCATTTGCGTCGTGCCACTGTCAGGATTTAATTCAGATCTACCTGGATTCCGAATCACGTTACTTGAAATGGATGACGATAAATTCAAGTCCAACCTTGATACAATTGCGACTGCAATTACTCAGTACTTAGTCTCATAGAATCTTGATAAAAAAACATGCAACTTTTTCCCTCTGTTAGAGCACCGACCTTGAGAAGTGTTATTTTGTGCATGTTTTTCAAACAAGCATTTCCCTATTTCCTATTTCCCAATCCCCACTCCCTACAGTACGTTTTGTTGAATCCACGCATACATAGCAATACCAGCCGCAACGCCAACATTCACAGACCGAGTCGATCCAAATTGTTCAATCATAACGATTTTTTCGACTGATTTTTGCATTTCGTCACTCAATCCTGGACCTTCACCGCCAAATACTAAAACGGCACGTTCAGGTAGTTTTGATTCAAATAGCGGCACAGCACCAGGCACGATATCAACAGCAATAATTTGACGATTATCTGACTTCATACATTCCACAAATTCAGCAACTGTCTGATGATTAACAATATTCATATACCTGTCAGTTACCATCGCTCCGCGTCGATTCCAGTGGCGACGGCCGATAATATGGACCGTTTCAACATTAAAAGCGTTTGCCGTGCGCACAATCGTACCGATATTAAAGTCGTGTTGCCAATTTTCAATTGCGATATGCAGTGACACCCTATTGTCGTCCAGATCAGCCTTAATAGCCTCTAGCGTCCAATAGCGATATTTATCCAAAACATTACGTTTATCGCCATTTTCCAGCAAATCTAAATCATACTTGGCATCAGTCGGCCAAGGTTTCGGATGTGGTCCAACGCCAACAACGACTTCATTCACCTGTTCATTCATAACCTCATTATATCTTATCCATCTTTGTAAGGATAATCCGTGCAATAAATTATTAGGTACACTTTTTGCTCGGCCGAGCAAAAAGTACAACTTTCTATTTCAAAAAATGGACTCTGTCTGTTTTCCAAAATCGAAGCTTGGAAAAGTTGTTGCTTCAATAATTTGTCCGGTCGGATAAATTATTGAAGTAGGTAAAAATTGACTGTGTGGCAATAAACCAATATACTTTTAGGTAATGGCAAATATTAAACGCGCGATACTTAAACTGAGCGGTGAATTGTTTCAAGATAAAAGCGAGAATATTAACTTTGACAGATACAATGACGTTGCAAAACATCTGATACAGGTCCAAAAACAAACTAAAATTGAATTAGCCGTCGTTGTCGGTGGTGGCAACATTTTTCGTGGCCGTCAGGCTGACAGTAGCGTTGATCATACAGAAGCCGATTCAATGGGTATGATGGCGACGATTATTAACGGCATTGGCCTGCGTGAAGCGTTAGTTCGCAACGGCGCAACCGACACCAGATTAATGACATCTATCAGTATTCCGCAAATTGCCGAACCGTATATTCGCACCAAAGGCCGACATCATTTGGGTCACGGACGAATGGTAATTATTGCTGGTGGTCTTGGAATGCCAAACTTTTCAACTGATTCAGCTGTCGCGCAATTTGCAAGTGAATTACAATGCGAAATTATTTTCAAAGCCAGTACAACTGACGGTGTTTATGATTCAGACCCCCGCAAAAACAGTTCAGCCAAAAAATATTCCGAACTGACATATCAGCAAGCCCTTGATCAACGACTAGAAGTCATGGACCGAACGGCCTTTGCAATGTGTGAAAAATCTGATATTCCTATTTTTGTTTTTGACATTAATGACCTACACAAATTAACTGATATTATTGACGGCGACTACTCTTTTGGCACTATGATTGATGGTGTTGCAAAGAAAAAGTAGTATAATTAGTATATAAAACGGAGGCAAAACTATGTGGCGTAATGAAATCTCACTATTACCAGACTGGGCAGTACTAATGATTTTAGCATTGGTCGTTTGGTCACTTTATTGGAAAGCTGCTGCCCTGTGGCACGCTGCCAGACATCATAAACTTAACTGGTTTGTTGCGATGTCTTTAATTAACACCGTAGGCATATTAGAGATTATATATTTATTTGGCGTCGAAAAAGTTGATACTGATAAATTATTTAAATAGATTGTTTATTAATAATATCGCCACAATTACTCAAGCACATTCATAGATAACTTTTTAGTCTTTATCTGATAGAAAATATTTGATATAATAATTAAGTTACCTAAAAATCACATTATTGTATGCGCGAGTGGTGGAATGGTAGACACGCCAGCTTTAGGAGCTGGTGCCTCCGGGCGTGAAAGTTCAAGTCTTTTCTCGCGTACCAAAGAAAATAGAGACCATTTGGTCTCTATTTTCTTTGGTACCGTAAGACCTAGATTTGACTATATTAAATACATATTATAATATAATCAATACAGTCTGTTTCAGACTCGAATATTCATAACTCGACTCTAAATAATTTTTTAATAATTTATAAACAATATGGAAACAACCAAAATCGCCAAAGCGATTGAAAATGATTTTTTAACTGAACAAAGAATCGTTCAAAAGCCTGGGGAATTTGTTAAGTATTTTTTAGATCAATTTGGCCTAAAAAGAGCTAATGATTCTGAAAATACACTTTTGAATGTTTTTTATTCAAAAATGCATATTATATTTCATCTTTACCAAGATTGCAAAGATGAATACAGGAAAGCTGGAGGAAAAGATTTGCCTAAAGAGCAGTTTATAGCTGCTTTCAAAAAATCATGCAAAAAATTTAATCTGCATGCTAGACAGTCTGATCCAATTTATATTGAAAGAGTTTTGAGGAGAATATTAGTTCATAGAAGTGTTGAAATTAAACCGTATTTAGGTACTGAGCTGAATGTATTAGTACCATACACGTCCTATTTAATAGGTAAATACGGTTATAAAAAGGCATATATTGCAATGGCACAATATATATTACCCAACCATTCAGAAGAATTTCAACTCTTAATATTGTCTGATGTATTATCAGACAATATAATGGACATCTAGCGTGAAGCCCCCGTATGGGGGCTTTTTAAATGCATTAGCCATTTCTATTCTCGCGCCATTCAGCTTGTGCTATCATTAATATAGTAATTGTCTGGGGGTAAAATAGGTAATGAGCAAAATCACACAATATCTAAATGAACACGTTTTGGGCGAAGTCACCAACAACGAAGCTGTTTGCGATCGATTTTCACGCGATGGTAGCGTCCTTAGTATTAAACCCGAACTTATCGTTCATCCACGCGTCACAAATGACATTCGCAAAGTCGCCCGATTCAGTTGGCAATTAGCCGAAAAAGGCCATGTACTACCATTGACTGCTCGCGGTGGCGGATCAGACAAAACCGGCGCTTCAATTGGCAAAGGCATCATTATCAATACCCTAGCCCACCTAAACAACATTATTTTTATTAATCCCAAATCAAAAGACCAATTTGTTCACGTTCAACCAGGCGTAACATTTGCAACTTTAAATGAAACTATCAAATCGCACGGCATGATTGTGCCAACCTATCCCACATCAGCTGCTGTCAGTACGATTGGCAGCGCCGTTGCCAATAACTACAGTGGGCCATTATCTGGCCGACATGGTCAAACTGGCGACTGGGTTAAACGCCTAGAAGTCGTACTGGCAAATGGCGATTTAATCGAAACAACCCGCATTAATCGTCACGAACTAAGTAAAAAGAAAGGCCTACAGACTTTCGAAGGCGACCTGTACCGTAAAATTGATGGCATTATCGAAGACTCTCAACCTGTTATTGCTGATAAAATTTCAAAGTTTGGTCAAGATATCACTGGCTATCCAGGTATCGCCAAGGTAAAAAATCGCGACGGGTCATTTGATTTGACACCGCTTTTCGTCGGCAGCCAAGGCACGCTAGGAATTATTTCCGAAATCGTCCTCAGGACTGACTTTTACAATGTTGATGAATCGATCATAGTAGCCGCCTTTGGTGACGCTGCCGTTGCCCGTAACGCCGCTAATATAATCAGCGCCATTCAACCAGCAGAACTAACTTATATTGACGCTGAATTATTCAACATTGCTCGAACTCATGGCAAAAAATTCACCTTCTTTGGAGTTGACGAAAGTAAAAACATTGGCGCCGTCCTGTATATCAGCTTTAATGATTTCAGCAACGGCCCACGACATCGTAAAGTTAAAAAGACATTGAAAAAGCTGGCTAAATTAGGTGGATCAACGATTTTAACTAATGTCGACCACGCCAATGAAGAATTGTACGCTATTCGCGAAGTCAGTTCAGTAATCTTGCAACCCGAATCAAAAGAAGAATCAATGCCTTCGTTAATTGACGGGTCATCGATTCCAACCGAACGTCGCGAAGAATTCATTACCGCCCTTAACGAACTAGCTGACAAACACCACATCAGTTTACCTGTCAGTATTGACTGGCTAAACGGCGTCGTTCGTACTCGCCCATTATTACAACTTCACCAAGTCGGTGACAAACAAAAAGTCTTTAAATTAATTACTGATTATTTGGAGTTAGTTGCTAAATTAGGTGGCAGTATGTCAGTTGAATCTGGTGAAGGCCGCCTGAAAGCCACCGCCGCTTATGCGCAATTGGACGAATCAGTCTTAGATGTTTACACACAAATCCGATTGGCATTTGACCCATTCGGCACATTGAACCCTGGCGTCAAACAAAAAACCGACCTTAAAACCGCCGTATCAACCCTAAATCACGACTACAGCGGCGCTGATTTTGCACAATATTCGCCACAAGCCTAGTCCAACCATTGAATAATTACTCTTAAAACGGTATGCTAATATAGTATACTTGCGCGAGTGGTGGAATGGTAGACACGCCAGCTTCAGGTGCTGGTTCCGCAAGGTGTGGAGGTTCGAGTCCTCTCTCGCGTACCAAATTAAAATGACACCCGAAAGGCTGTCATTTTAATAATATTTATACAATTAATTTCGCTGCCCAAAGTTTTACGATATCGTTAATATTAATAACCCATTCATCTGAATTATTTGTCAACCTAGCACTATTAACAATATTATCAAATAAATTTTGCAACTTATCGTGTGTAAACCTAATATTTAATTCCCTTAGTTGTTTTAAGACCTTCAGAACCGCAATAAACTGTTTTATAGTAATCGGTGCTATTCTTTGCTTTGTTCCTTTATAACCAATCGTATTTGCAATCCAGAATGTTTCTGCACTGTCTAAATGAATTACCGGCGCAATAAATATACAATATGCATTACTGTTAATATTTTCAAAATCTCGCAAATGACGCATGACCGGTTGACCTTCGTTAAACCATTGATCGCGACCATTTAACATTGTGACTTCACAAATTGCATTAAAGTTATCGTAATAACACTCAATATCGGCCATTCCGCCTGGCGCAGTAGATGTCGGCTCATTATCGTCACCGACCGGATAATTCGGTTTTATCTCTTTAGCATCGTTTAAAGCATGGAGTCCCATTGTCGAAAGATACTCCAGCATCAAGGCACGATTATCAAAACTATATATATCTTCAAGTTTGTCGATATATGATGTTATTGATTCAATTGGTTGTGACTTTTTATGGTTATCTTTTTCTTGAATGTCTTTTCGCTCATCTCGCAAAGAAATAATATACGCGTCTAGTTCGTCAACCGACATCGATTCAATATCCAACATATCCTGAATAGTTAGTCCAAGATTATTTTGCAATATCTTGATTTCATCATAAACGCCACTTGCTATCTTAATTAACTTGTCCTTGGTCTGCCAAGGTAGCTTTGGCAACCTGTCATCGGACATATAATTAAGATAGTCGTTTCTATCTGTAAATATTTTTGGTATATATGATTCACTTTCAAATAATGATTCAATTTCGGTATATCGATTTGGCTCTAAGTCGACATAAAAACCATTACCACGAATACGGATATACTTCGTTAAACGAAAATACCTTATGGTATTATCACCATAATCGCGTAAATTAGTTAAAAATTTATCAATTCTTATTTTTTCTGATGTACCCAAAAAATTAATAGCAAATTTATAGCGATACGAATCGCGAATGGATTTGCGTTCTTGCTTATTCTTGTTTTTTTGCAAATCACGTAATTTTATAATTTCATTCGCATAATTTATAATATCTGTATATTTTACTAATGTTGGTACGAATAATGATAATTCGCGCTTGCTAATGCCTACCGGTTTATTACCTCGACTTAATTCAAGCCGATTAACTTCACTTATCAATTTCAATGTCGCCACAAACGGTACAACATTATAGTCGCCGTTATCAGAAAAATCATCGTTGGCTGGATTTGGTATTTGCCACTTTATAAAAGATTTCAAGAATACATCGCCGGTATCTTTCTCGCTATTAATAAGTTTTAGGCCTAATTTAGTAATCTTTAATATCCCATCATCAACAAAAACAAAACCAAACTTAGTTAACGGATTTATTGATTGGCGACCGCGCATCGCAAAGTCTTTATAATTCTTGATATCGACAATTTTATCGATCAAGGAATCATTAATCTCATTATCGGCATTATTTATAAAATCAATTATATCGTGAGGTAAACCATTATAGAATTGCTGATTGCCATATCCGTAAAGTCGGTTCTTTATCAATAATTTTTGAAATTTTTCTTGAGTACCACTATTCCATTCTTGACCAACTAAAGGCCGTAAGGCAACTAAAAATTCCCTCAATCTATCAGGATTACGAACGGTAGTTGTAATCGACCATGCCTTTAACATACTTTTATTATAACTCATATTTAACTGTTAATAATTAGTCACCAAGACTTCAATGGTTTTATTGTTTTTGGCAGCAGAATGATAATTGGAGTTTCTATAATCTTTTGTAAGTTTATGCACGATATATTCGTGCTTATTAGCCCAATCTTTTAATATATTATTGATTTTCCCTTTATGCTCTAATACGTTTGATAAGGCAAACTTTATACCTCTTTTATCTAATCGTGTCAATAATAGATATAAGTCATTTTCATCGTTTTCAGTCCATCCGCCCAGCTCGTTATAACTAGCAAGACCTAATAAATACGGAGGATCCAAATAGATAAAATCGTCTTTTACTAAATCATTTTTTTCTATATCTCTAAAATCACAATTATTGAATATAATATTCTTTTCATTTGATAATTGATTGAAGGCGGCAATATTCTTTCGTGAACTACCGTTATAATCTCTTTTTCCAACTGGTAAATTAAAGTTACCACTAGAATTAAATCTAATTTGGTTATTAAACGAATATAGGATAAGTACTAATAAAAAATCTATCCTAGATTTTGAATTATTGAATTCATTACGAAGTCCCAAAAATGCCGTTTTATTATACATGCCTAATCCATTTGAACTGTCAGATTCATAAAAATTATAACCTTTAATGAAACTCTGGCTTAATCCAAATTTATCTACAATATCGATAACTCTTTGATTTATATCTTCAAAATTATTTGCTTGAATATATTTCAAAATATCAACTACATATTTGTTCTTTTCTATACAAATAATTTTTCGAGCATTTGCATTAATTCCAACATTAGCACCGCCCGAAAAAATATCATAAAAGGTATTTATATCGCTAGGAAATAATTTTGTTATCTGAGGCAAAAGTTTGTGTTTTCCACCAGTGTAATTTAGTGGTGACTTTACAAACCCACTTTGAACCGGATTCCTTTTTGAAGCAACTATACCCTCACCCGTCTTAATCGACGCATCAACTTTACAAAGAAATATACGCTCCTTTAGGTTATCTTTATTTGATTTACCAGTAGTAAATTGTTTAAAATTAGTTTCAAATATTTGAACTTGACCCTTGCGTTTTAATACAGATAAAATTTCATGGTCACTAATCCTTGATTGAGATCGAGCATTGCCAGAATCTCCCATATCATTATATGAAATGAGGATATACTTAGCATCGATATTATCTATAAGTTCGCCAAAAGCGACACCAGCAGACTTCATGCTATATTTACTTTTAATATGTGATCGATTTAGTTTTTTAGCAACACCAAAAACTTCCTCTTTTTTCCATGTAGCAACGTTTTCAAGCAAGTGATAAGCATCAGAATATTGGCGTGAATTATACGGCGGATCAATATAAACAATATCCGCTTTGATTTTTTTAACTAATTCATTTGCATCGTCTTTATGTATTTCTGCAGAATATTTTGAGATTTTTAAATCAAGCGGTAGTAAAAACAGTCGCTTTTCAGGAATATCAATTTTACGGTATGCATCGTAATGGCCCACTGTATTTGCAATTCTATCAAGAGCATAAATCAACGAAGTAAGTAGATAAGATTTCTCTCTACTTGTTATTATTTTTTGTTCAAATAGTTTTTCAATATCATCTCGTATAATTCCTATGGACTTTGAATTAGTTACATCAAAATACGTATTTGAAAAGTTATTTGAAAAATAATTATCTCCATATTTACTTACATCAATAGAATTATAAAATTTCAAATAGCCTTTCAACTTTTCTACTTGTATTTCATCTTTACCAAAGAATGCATTATAAATATGATTATTTGAATCTAGAATATCGTTAACGATTATATGTGCACGATCATAAAAATGATTCGCAACAGTCCCAGTACCCGCAAATATATCCGCAAATGAACTAAACTGAATATTTTCTTCTTGAATTATATTGTCAATAAATTCAAGGAGTTTTGTCTTTGATCCAAGATAACGTCTTTGATTTATGCGGAATGATTTATTTCCAAAGTATGCATCGTCCATATATTACTAGCATAACCTATTACGTTTATGCTGACAATATATTTACTAAAAAATATTAAATTAAATTGCGTTATAAAACCCTAAATTTGCCGTTCCGTAATTACGACTGTCGGTTAAGGTAAGGCCGTCAAAGTCTGGTACGGTTGTTTTTTCAGGAAATGATAACACTAATAATCCATCAGATTTCAATAATCCGCCTAGTTTTTTTACGACATTAAATTGCATATCATTATATGGCGGGTCGACAAAGATAATATCAAACTTTTTATCTTGATTTTTATCAATCCAGGTAGCAGCGCCAATTTGAATTGATTGAACTAATTGCCCAACACCTAATGTTGCGATATTTTCAGCTAGTATTCGACTGGCGACTCGGTCGCGTTCGATAAATATGGCCGATTTGGCACCGCGACTAATTGATTCAAGGCCCAATGATCCAGTTCCAGCAAATACATCCAAAACTTCGGCGTTATCCAATCGGCTGTTGATAATATTAAATAGCGACCCACGGACTCGGTCACCCATTGGATGAGTCAAATCACCATCGGGCGCGGCTATTGTACGGCCGCCAAATTTACCAGATATAATACGTAAATTCACTTTATTTTTCTTCCGTTGCTAATATTACCGCTTGATACCACGCCAAAATAACGGTTTTAATAATTTCAGGCATTAATGTTTGCTTGGTTTTTGTTGCTAGCTTTCTGGTCCAGCCAGATTTACCATACTCATCATATAATTTCATTTTGTATACCTTTTGAATCGATTGCATGAATGTTGTCTCAAAACCTAACATCCGCATTCGTTTAATATCAGCCACAGACGGAAATGCCTTGTCGTACTTATCAGGCGCGATAATGGTTGCAACGCCCCATTCAAACATAAAATGAGTCGTAAATACACCACCCTTGCCCCAATATTGCCAGTTTTTCGACAAAGTATCACGTCGATTAATTCCACGAATAATATTTTTGTCCATTACCGATAGCCGTTCGTGACGTGATTTACCCCATAATTCTTGAATTTTGTCGCCCAAAGGATAGTGATGTGGTGGGGTCAAACCATCAACCACAGCATGAGCTAACCAGGCGGCCTCAAATGAAGCCCTAGCTTCGTTTTTATCACGTAAAGCCTGTGCCAAATTTGTAATATGGTCATTAACCATCAAGACCAGACCAATATCGTCTGGTGATGCCGGGTCAATAAAATGCCAGGGCTCATCGACAGATGAGCTTTTACGTTTCAGGCCATCAGGACCATTTTTACCTTCAAAGTGTAGAATTTGTTTAATATTTGGAAAATCAACCGACTTATCGACAAACCTATTGAGGTGGCGACGTGCAATACGATCAATTTTTTGGTGAACACCAACTATTTTGCCCGAACCGTGGCGTAGTGTTGTTCCTGCGTACATATGATTTGTTTACCTTCAGATTTTTGAAATATTGTTTGTTAATTTAACGTTGTTAGGCGCTGGTAATACTGTACCTGCGTCGCTAATTGTTTATATTGTAACATATTTTGGCCGCTTTCGGCGAATACCTTGGCTCGTTTTTGAGCCCTAGCAATCAGTTTTGTATCAGCCAAAGTAGCGATCTGTAGATTTAAAGCACCATGTTGAGCCCGACCATAAATTTCACCTGGGCCACGTAATTTTAAGTCGACTTCAGCCAAATAAAAACCATCATTACTTTTTTCTATTTCACGCAATCGTTGCGACGGTTTAGCACTAATGCTGTTAATCAGATAACAATAACTTTGGTGAACACTACGTCCAACTCGACCGCGTAATTGGTGTAGTTGTGACAGACCAAAACGATCAGCGTTTTCGATGACAATCACCGTCGCATTTGGTACGTCAACACCAACTTCAACAACTGTCGTACTAACCAAAATATCAAATTCACCACGACTAAATTTTTGCATAACCTCATCCTTGTCAGCTGGTTTGAGTTTGCCGTGCAATAATCCAATTCGTCGATGTTTAAAGATAGAATTCTGTAATTTAACATATTCCGCCTGCACACTTTTAATATCATTTTCGGGATTATCTTCGATTAAACTACAAATCACGTAAGCCTGACGTCCAGCAGTAATTTCGGCATCAACTTTTTCGTATAATTGCGCCCGACTGTTGGGCGACCAAATCTTCGTAGCAATTGGCTTGCGACCAGTTGGTAATTCATTCAAAATACTAATATCAAGTTCACCATAAACCGTCAGCGCCAAACTACGCGGAATTGGAGTTGCCGTCATCGCCAACATATGAGGCATAAATTCAGACTTATCCAGCAATAATTGACGTTGTTTGACGCCAAATCGATGTTGCTCATCAATCACTACAAAACCGAGTTTGTGAAATTTAACAGTTTCTTGAATCAAGGCGTGTGTACCAACGACAACTTGAACCGAACCATTCGCAATCTGTTCGTACAATGTTTTTCTGGCCATACCTTTGACGCTACCAGTCAGCAAGCCAACGGTTATACCTAGTGGTTGCAGCAGCTTACTAAGAGTCTCGGCGTGCTGTGAGGCCAATATCTCGGTCGGAGCCATGATTGCTGTCTGAAAGCCAAAATGTGCCACTTGGCAAGCAACCAGGCCTGCAACGACAGTTTTGCCCGATCCAACATCACCTTGCAACAGTCGATTCATTGGTGTTTTACGTTCCATGTCCTGAATAATTTCCCAAGCTGCCCGGCGCTGTGCACCAGTCAAAGCAAACGGTAATCGTTTAACAAAGTCAGCCACTACTGGCTGTTCAAACGGAATCGTCCATCCAGTTAATTTGGCGTTTTCTTGACGATTTAATTGACTGGCCAACAATAATTGGAATAATTCTTCAAAACCAAGTCTTTCGCGGGCTGATTGAACCTCGGCCATCGTTTCAGGAAAATGCATAGCAAGTACTGCGTCACTACGTGACATTAATTTCTCGGATTTAATAATGTCAGCCGGCAATGTTTCAGGTAGCATTGTAATTAATGGTCGCAGTTCGGCCAAAATCTTGCGAACAAGTGTAGTTTTGAGACCTTTAATTGAACGGTAGACTGGTAAAATTCGGTCAGTTTGAACTGGCATGTCTTTCACCATCTCGGCACTAGGATTTGTCAGTTGATAACGATTGTAATTAAATTCAAACTCGCCTGAAAAGTAAAAATCTTCACCTGATTTTAATTGAGTTTCGCGGTACGGCTGATTAAACCAAACGGCTTGCAATTTTCCTGTGTCATCGGTAAGTGTTGCGGTTGTAATTCGCAGTCCACGTCGGACCGGACGAGTCGCAATCTTTTCGCAGTGCGCTTTTATAGTCGCTTTGCCGGGTTTAATACCAGCAATCGTTGTGACATGCGAAAAATCTTCGTAATTACGCGGTAAAAACTCAATTAAATCACCAACCGTATGAATCCCAGCCAAATCGAATTGCTCACCAGTTTTGGCGCCAATTCCCTTGACTTTATCAAGTGGTGAAACTAAGTTCATGTATATAGTGTATCAAGACTAGTCGGTAACAGCCAAAATACCTTCCAGTACTAATGCTGTATCTTCCCAACGTTCAATTGCAATCGTATCAATCCCCATAGCTTTAACTGGGTAATCATTGCCACCTTCGATTAGCTTATCGCCAAGGAATAAGATGTCCTCTTTGCTAAAATTCATCTCTTCAAGTAACTTTTGCATGCCATAGGCTTTATCGACACCAATCATCGTGACGTCAATTGACGTTGTACCGCCGGCGCGAACTTCCAAATCTAGTAATAACGGTGCAATATGGTCACGGATTTTTAGCTTTTTTTCGCCAGTTGGATCCCATTTGTATTTTAATTCGGCTGGAGCTTTTTGCCCCAAGGCTGAATAAGTTACCTGCGAGCCACGATCTTCAATAATTTCACCAAATGGCTTATTTTCCCATAAACCTAATTCTTTGGCGCCATCTTCGAGCGCTTTAATGGCACGCTTTTTTTGTTCAGGTGTCAATGAATTTTCGTATTGCTTGACCCAATTTTCAGATAATTCATCGTAACGATAGTATTTGGTACCACAAGTTGGCATCAAATGTAGTCTGGTTAGCTCGCGTGATGTCGCCTCTAGTCTGTCAACAACCTGAATCTTGAATTGTTCAAATGCGCCACCAGAAATTACGCAAACATCGTATTTTTGTAATAGTTTTACTAATATCTCGCCCATACGGTCTGATATTGGAGATTTTGTGATTGCTAATGTGTCGTCTAAGTCAAATGCAATTAATTTTTTAATCATACTAATAATTATACCAAACCATTAACGAATTAATACAAAGCTGTTTTTGCCTTTTTTAAGCAAACTTGGTTCAGTGATTTGTCGATCTTCTGTAACTTTTTGGCCATTAACAGTAATGGCGTTACCAGTTAATAAACGTCTAGCGTCGCCGTTACTAGTGGCGATTTCTAATTCGATTAGATATTCAACCACAGTTTTATTCGGCCCTGCTGTAGGTATTTCGGCCGATAATGAGTCTAGTTCATCGCTAGATAGCGTCGAAAAGTCGGCTCCACCAAAAAGCACATCAGTTACATGCTCAACGCTCACCGTTCGATCAGCACCGTGAACTAAGGTCGTGACAGCTTGCGCCAAAGCTTTTTGAGCTTGACGTAAGCCAGGATTTGATTGCTTTTGTTGGTCAAGTTGATCAATTTCGTCCTTATTCAGTAGCGTAAACACTTTCAAATAATCGATCACGCCATCATCATCAGCATTCAACCAAAATTGGTAAAATTTATAAACACTGGTTTTGTTGGCATCCAACCAAATTGCTCCACCTTCAGATTTACCAAATTTAACACCTGTCGATTTGTTAATAATCAGTGGAGTCGAGTAAACATCAACGTTCTTGCCTTCTAAACGCCTAATCAAATCGACACCAGTAACTGAATTACCCCATTGATCAGCGCCACAAAGTTGCAAGGTTACGCCATGTTCGCGAAATAAATGAACAAAATCATAGCCTTGAATTAACGAATAACTAAACTCAGCATAACTGATTCCTGCACCTTCATTGCCCAAACGTGATTGCACAAAATCTCGCCCCAACATTTGACTCATCGGCACATATTTACCGACATTACGCAAAAAATCCAAAAAATTAATTTCTTTAAACCAATCGTAGTTATCAACCAATGTAAAATCTTTACAGGCAAAGACTTGTTTATATTGCGCCGCAATACCAGCCTTATTTTTGGAAATTTCTTCCAGCGTTTTAAGATTACGTTCACTAGCTTTGCCGTCTGGATCACCAATCATACCAGTTGCACCACCAACTAACAGATAAGCTTTGTGGCCATGGTCGATAAAATGTCGCACCATCATCGCCGCTGCTAAATTACCGATTGTCATACTGTCAGCACTGGGGTCAACACCAAAGTAAAACGAAATTGGATCACCATCCAAAACTGTAATATCTGCGTAAGTTGTTTGATTGATAAAGCCGCGCCAAGCTAGTTCTTCAGACAGTTTCATTATTTTTCCCCAGTAAGTTAATTAACGTAATTCAATTTTTAGTATAACAAATATTAACAACCTATGTAATATGCCAAGTAAAAACCCACACCGCGGGTGACGCATTCTGGGGTATGGTTACTAGGAAATGGGAAATGGGGTTAATTGCATTATAAATTAACCTGTTTTGTCTTTTTATTTCCTATTTCCCATTTCCCAACCCCCAATCCCGACCTAACAGGACTCGAGGGGGTTTTGGCTTGTCACATTTCCCTATTTACGTACCAAACATAGTGCTATAATAGTTAGTAGTATTGCTTATGGGGAATAAATTACGTGACTAAAAAATCGTTTAAATCACGCAAACTCAGCGTGTACTCAAATCTATCACATTCACGCAAAGCTAAAAAAGATGTTGCGGCACGCAAACACGCTCAATATTTAGCTTCTTTACCTAAAAACCCAATAAAACGCTTCTTCTATCGTCTACACCCTAAACGCGTACTTCGATACTGGTTTAGTAAGCGCGGTTTGATAATGTTTTTGAAGATTACTGGCGTTACAATCCTACTACTTGGCCTGTTAGTTGGTGGACTTTTTGCATATTTTAGTAAAGATCTTGATTCTATTCGACCAGGTGAACTAGATAAAAGTGTCCAGACAACTGTCACAAAATACTACGATCGTAACGGCCAATTACTCTGGGAAGACAAAGGCGACGGCGATTACAAATTAGTTGTTAAAGATAGCGAACTAAGCAAATACCTAAAAGATGCAACCGTTGCAATCGAAGATCGTAATTTTTACACCGAGGGCGGTATTAGCCCATCTGGATTATTCCGCGCCTTCGTCAATAACCTGACTGGCAACAGCACCCAAGGTGGATCAACCTTAACCCAACAACTAGTTAAACAAGTATTTTTTGCTGATGAAGCTCAACAACGCGGCATCAACGGCATCCCTCGTAAAATCAAAGAAGCGATCTTGGCTATTGAAGTCGAACGAATGTATGATAAAAACCAGATTTTAACACTTTATCTAAACGAATCACCTTATGGTGGACGACGTAATGGTGCCGAATCTGGCGCTCAAACGTATTTCGGTGTGGCAGCCAAAGATTTAACCTTACCAGAGGCTGCCTTGCTGGCCGCTATTCCCCAAAACCCATCAACTTATAATCCTTATAACATTGCTGGTCATGCTGCGTTAATCGATAGACAACATATAGTTCTAGACGATATGGCTGATCAGGGCTATATCACCAAAGCTCAAGCTGAAGAAGCAAAAAAATATCCAATTATTGATCATATTATTCCTGAGTCTAATCAGTACACAAACATAAAAGCACCACATTTCGTTCAAATGGTTAAATCTGAACTCGAAAAAGAACTAGGTACTGCCACTGTCGGTAAAGGCGGACTGACAGTTAAAACTACACTGGATTTACGCATCCAAACCAAACTAGAAGAGTCGATGAATAGCATGTTTAGTTCATACATTCCAGCATGGGCTGGTTTTAGCAACGCCGCTGCAACTGTCGAAGACACTAAAACTGGTCAAATCGTAGCCTTAATGGGCAGTCGCGATTACAATTACTCTGGTTTCGGCCAAGATAATGCCGCCGTAGCATATATTCAACCTGGCTCAACCATAAAACCACTCGATTACGCTGAATTATTCCAGAAAAAACCAACTGGGTTAGCAAATTATGGCAGTGGTAGCATCCTAAAAGACGAAGATATTGACGCCATTTATGGAGCCAAGCTACGAAACGCTGATCAAAAGTTTAATGGTGATATTACAATTCGATCAAGCCTGGCTACATCGCGCAATATTCCTGCCGTCAAAGCCATGTACATATCAGGCGTCCAAAAAACAATTGACACCATACATGCTATGGGTGCAACCAGTTATTGTACTCAGGGTGACGAAGTCCAAGTTGGTTTGGCGGCTGCAATCGGTGGCTGTGGTCTAAAACAAATTGACCTAGTTAACGCTTATGCAACCCTTGGCAGACAGGGTTCATACAAGCCACAATCAACAATTTTGGAAGTCAAAAATAATGCTGGCGAAGTTTTGAAAAAATGGATTGACGTTGCTGGTGTTCAAGTTATCGACCAACAATCAGCTTATATTGTTAGCGATATTTTAACTGATGATGTCGCACGTGCTCCACTTGACGGACGCCACGCAAAAGGTATGGAAATACCCGGCGTTAAAACATCTACCAAAACTGGTACATCAGATAAAGCCGGCAATGCTAAAGATATCTGGATGGCAAGTTACAGCCCAGCTTTAACGATGGGAGTTTGGTTTGGAAACTCAGATGCAACTATCTTGAAAAACGGAACATCATCATTACCTGGTGCAATCATTGCAACTGTTATGAGTTACGCCCATAAAGATGTCTATGCTGGTGAAGGTTTATGGACATCTGGTGATTGGTTTACAAAACCTTCTGGTATCCAAACTGTAAATGGCGAATTATATCCATCATGGTGGAACAAAGATCAAGGCCAGACTAACGCTAAATTGACTTTCGACAAAGTGTCAAAGAAGAAAGCAACCGATTTAACTCCTGCCGCAGCCAAAATTGAATTAGATGTCACCAAGTCAATCGATCCTGTCACTAAAAAAGATGTATATATCGCACCAGATGGATATGACGGCAACAAAGACGATGATATTCACCTTGCCACTGACATAAAACCACTAGTTTCAGTCGATTGGGGAGCTACGTCAGATCCAAACGTTTACACTGTAACCGCAACGGTTACACAAGGCACACGCCCGATTACAAGTGTTGACATCAAGATTGGCGGCGCAACGGTTAAGACAATTGCAGCGCCTGGCCCATATGTATATACGTACACTGTTGCCGCAACCGACACAACTGCCAAGACGATTACGGCTTCGGCTATAGTCACAGATGATTATTATTACACCGGCGATAGTGGTGCTGTCGACTCACCAACTGAGATAGTCTACACACCTTAGTTGGCTATTGGCGTTATTGTAATTTGCCATATTCCAATAGCCATTAGCCATTTCCTACTGCTTATTAACTAGATCAATCAAACCTTGTTCTTTATTAGCTGAGCGGTTGTTGTTTTTATACTGCTTGTGACGTTTTGGGCGATTGGCCAAACGTTGATCATTTGAATCACTATGAAAAGTTTTGGGTGGTTGCTGATTTTGAACCGTCTGCCTGATTGCAGGTCGCTGTTTATTGTTATTCTGTTTTCGATTATCGATTGGCGCAATAGCTTTTTCGACTGGTTTCGTTGTTTTAGCAAACATCATCTTGCCAGCAGCCGTTTGCAAACTTCGAATAAATTCAATTTCGACGGTTTTACCTATCTGATTACTGGCATGTTCGACTACAACCATCGTGCCATCCGTAAGGTGTCCAACCGCCTGATGTGCGTCCTGGCCCTTCCCAGACAGCTCCAGCAGCATCTTTTCGCCTGGTAAGTATGCCATACGCAAACTCATCGCTAAATCATTGACGTTTAGAACTGTAATTCCCTCAACTTGAGCAACTTTATTCAGGTTATAATCAATTGTGCAAATTGAGCCTTGGTATTGTTTGGCTAGTTTTAGTAATCGCTCATCAACACCTTCGGCAGCTTTACTACCATCTTGAAATATCTCAACTTTGACGTTTGGCATATTCTGAAGTTCAGTCACGTTGTCTAGTCCATGACGAGCCCGTGACCGCTTTTCACTGTCAGCGTGATCAGCCAGATATTGCAATTCACCAATGACGCTGCGTGGAATATTTAATGTGCCGCCTATAAAACCAGATTGAGCAACGGCTATAATCCGACCATCGATTAAAACTGAGGTATCAACGAAAATCGGTCTAATTTCTTTTTTATGTGATAGTTTTTTCGTGTTAACAGCTACTAAATATGATGCTTCTGCCGCAATAATCAGCAGTAACGCTATTATAATAATTTCCATTTTTTCTCCTTGTCCTGTCAGTCGACAGGCTACTTTTGTAGGTAGTCAATCAGTGCTGTGCGCAAATCACTGACACCTTTAATAAATGTGTTTTTGGCGACGCTTTTTGGGGCAATCGCCACTGTAAATCCTAGTTTTTTAGCCTCAGCTACGCGTCGATCAGCTGATAATACTGACCGAATTTCGCCACCGAGTCCAACTTCGCCAAATACGACTACCCCGTCATCGATTCGACGTCCAGCTGCAGCGCTGGCAATTGCCATGCAAATCGCCAAATCAGCTGCTTGGTCATTAAGTTTTAGCCCGCCAACCACGTTAATATATATGTCTTTATCAGATAAATTCAGTTTGGTGCGGCGCTCTAGGACTGCAATCAGCAAGTTCAATCGGTTTAAATCAAACCCACTAGCAGTACGCTTAGGATAACCGAAACTGGTGGGATTAACAAGGGCCTGAATTTCAACCAGTAGTGGTCGCGTGCCTTCTAGGGTAGCTAAAACTACTGATCCGTCCGAATTTTGACGTTCGGCCAGCAGCGCCGCCGACGGATTTTCGACCAGTCGCAAGCCTTCTTGATACATTTCAAAAATAGCCGCTTCACTGGTAGACCCAAACCGGTTTTTAACTGCCCGAACAATCTTGAACCCACCGTAACGATCGCCTTCGAACTGCAATACAACATCAACTAGATGCTCTAAAACTTTTGGACCAGCAATACTGCCTTCTTTGGTAACATGACCGACCAAAATAACTGCCGCCCCAGATTGTTTAGCTGCCCTAATAATAACATTACTGCTATTAGTGATTTGACTGACAGTACCCGGCGCAGATGTTATTTCGTCGAGTGCCAAGGTTTGAATTGAATCAATTACAACTAATTTATACCCGCCAGACCGAATAGTGGCCGCAATATCATCGGCACTAGTGCTGGAAGCAAAACTAAGTTGTTCGCTGGTTTCAGCACCTAATCGTTGGGCGCGTAATTTGACTTGACCGGCTGATTCCTCGCCACTGGCGTATAAAACCGCTTCACTTTTAGCGACAAAGGCCGAGACTTGCAATAATAATGTACTTTTGCCGATTCCAGGCTGTCCCGCCAACAAAACGACACCGCCCAGCAAAATTCCACCGCCCAAAACGTCGTCCAAATCCTTAAATCCAGTCGCTAAACGTTTAATACTTTCTTTGTTGGATATTGAGCGCATCGTTTGTACGGTTAAAACTTTACCGGATGACTCACCCCGCGATACAACTGACTTACCTGTCGAAACAGCCGCTTGCTCGACTAGTGTATTCCATTCACCACAGTTATCACACTTACCTATCCATTTAGGATAACTTGCGCCACAATTTTGACAGATAAACTGGGTTTTTGATTTTACCATTATTTCATTATAGCCTATGTCGATGGCGTTACCGATGGTGCCGGCGCGAGAGTACTATCGACTGTATTATATAAAGTCTTTGACTCGGTTGCGATTGAATTATATTCTTTTAATGTTGCGGCGTAAGTTGCGATATCGTTATTTACACTATCACGTAGCTCATTAGCTGTTGCCACACGCGACGATAAAATTGCTCGTTCATAATTAAATTGTGAGCTTGAAGTAAAACCACCACCGTTGGCTTTCGAATTAAATGTCGCAATATCTTTATTCAAGATAATAGCTTCTGCATTATATTCAGCCGATTGACTATTAATACTGGTCGATAATGCGTTTAATTGAGTTGCTAGCGCATTTGCTTTGTTCTTTAAATTAATAAACACACTGCTGTATTTTGTATTTAAGGACACTACTTTTTGTCGATTCGAAAAATATTTACTGTAATATGTTTCAAGTTCAGGACTGATATCAGCAATTTCAGTACCAATCACAGAGTGTAACTCATTATCCCGTTCGCCAGGTTCAGTCCGAGCATAAAATGCCATGCGGTCAGTATAATCTTTATTTCCTGCTAATTTAGAATATTCTGCATCTAATAGAACATTAATCTTAAGCTGTTCACTAGTACTTAACCGCTCATAGGCTGCGTGCAAAGTTTCATGGGTCGCCGTTACTTCACGAATACCATCCAGTTGCGCGTCCGATATGTCATAGATATAAATTCGACTATTTTTATAACAGCCCAAAATTGAAGTTGTATTCTCAATCCGATCACACTCTTCATTAAAAGTCTGAGTTGCATCTAAATTCGGCTGACTAGCATGGTACAAAAACTTACCATAATCATTCAACCCCGAACGATCAACTAAATTATCAAGCTGACTAGTCGATTGAAATTGCCAAACCGTAATTTGGTCAATAATATACTGCCGATTCACGATTATTGAGTAAGATACCAGCAATAATAATACACAGATAATAACGTTTAATAATACTGTGGCTTTGCTATACTTCCGTTGCAACATTAATCTGAATATCCCCACTTTTTATACTGACTATTAATACACTACCACGTTCATAGCTTGATGACAAAATGCCGTCAGCAATACGATGCTCTAACTCATCTTGGATTGTTCGACGCAGTGGTCTGGCTCCAAATTTTTCGCTGTAACCTTTTTTGATGATGAATTTTTTGACAGCTGGCTTAATTACTAAATGAATACCTTTAGTCACTAATCTTTGCTGCAGTTCTTCAATCAAATTATCAAATATTTTACCAATTTGTGGTCGTATCAAAGCCCGGAAAGTGACCACAGCGTCAAACCGATTAATTAGTTCAGGCCGCATAATTCTGGCCAGCGCCGCCTCGGCCGCCTCGATGTTGTCTTGGTGTGCTTGGTCTAGTTTTTTCTCATCACTTTTTGTTACCGCATGAAAACCTAAACTTGATTCTTTGACCATAAAATCAGCACCTAAATTACTGGTCAAAATAATTATAGAGTTACTGAAACTTACTTTGCGACCTTTGGCATCTGTTAATGTGCCATCTTCAAGAATTTGTAACAGTAAATTAAAGACATCACGGTGGGCTTTTTCAATTTCATCGAATAAAACCACACTATACGGTTGACGACGAATCTTGTCAGTCAATTGTCCGCCATCATCATAACCAACATACCCAGCTGGTGCGCCGACCAAACGACTGGCAGTGTGCTTTTCGCCAAATTCACTCATATCAATTTTAATCAACGAGCTATCACTGCCAAATACTTCGCGTGCTAATACTTTTGCTAGTTCAGTTTTACCAACACCTGTCGGACCCATGAAAACAAATGATCCAATTGGTCGATGACTGTCGGCTACGCCACTACGGCTGCGCCTGATAGCCCTTGAGACTTTGGTAACTGCTTCTTCTTGACCAATTATATATTTCGACAAGTGTTTTTCAAGATTTCGTAGCATATTTGCCTCAGACTTTTGCAAACGTTTTACTGGAATACCAGTCATTGACGCCACCGCATAAGCAATGTCATCGCTCGTTAAAACGACTGGGGTTTTACTGTCAGATTCTTCGCGCGTTTCATTAATTTTAAAATTAATTTGGCTGATTCTGGTTTTATATAAAGCCGCCCGTTCGTAATCTTCAGCCAACACCGCTTCTTCCATTTTTTCATTCAAATTATTTAATTGCTTAGCAAAATCGCGCAATCGACTGGGCTTTTGGCCAGATTTTACACGAACCAAGGCGGCCGCTTCATCAATCACATCAATCGCCTTGTCGGGCATAAATCGTTCACTGACATAACGATCGGCCATATAGACCGCATCATCAATAATTTCGTCGCTCATACTGACGCCATGATGTTTTTCATAACGAGCTCGCAAACCTTTCAAGATGGCAATTGTGTCTTTTAGACTGGGCTCAGGCACGACAATTGTTTGCAAACGTCGTTCCAAGGCACTGTCTTTTTCGATATATCGACGATACTCTTCGGATGTCGTGGCGCCAATTAAACGTAATTCACCGCGCGCCAAAGCTGGTTTTAAAATATTGGCGGCATCAATCGAACCTTCAGCCGAGCCAGCACCAACTAACAGATGTATTTCGTCAATAAATAGGATAATATTTTTTTGCTGCTGCAATTCGTCAATAACTTTTTTCAAACGTTCTTCAAATTCACCACGGTATTTTGTACCAGCAATCATGCCAGCTAAATCAAGCTGAATTATGTGTTTATCCAACAGATGCTCGGGCACGTTTTCACTGGCAATTCTTTGCGCCAAACCTTCAGCAATCGCTGTCTTACCGACACCAGGTTCACCAATTAATACTGGATTATTTTTAGTGCGACGGCTTAAAATCGTAATCGCGCGTTCTTCTTGAACTTCACGACCAATAACGGGGTCTAATTTGCCGGCTTTTGCTAGAGCTGTTAAATCAGTGCCAAATGAAATCAACGAACCTTTTGGCTTGGACTTAGTCTTTTTTTCGATGTAGGTTGGAGTTGACTGATGATCATTCATAAACCCATTAGTTTGACGATCAATATACTCTTCAAGTTGCATATTTAATTCGTTTAAATCAATGCCCATATCACGCAATAAAACCGCTGCTCGGGCGTTACGTTGAGAAATAATGCTGTATAAAATATGTTCAGTCCCTAAAAAGTCTTGATGAAATTCCTGTGCAATATCCCAACTCATTTTTAATGTCAGCTTTGCAGTTTCGCTAAGACCCTTGGCTTCAGGATTAACAATTACAGTTAGTGGCGCCAGATTCAAAGCAACTCGCGCCCGTTCCAATGTAACGCCAGCATCGGCTAATAATTTAGCGCCAACCGAAGATACCTGGGCTAAAATACCCAGCAATAAATGCTCTGTCCCAACATACGAACTTCCATAGCCTTGTGCAATAATATTTGCGTGATGCAGGCTAGTCCGCGCGTTGTCGGTCAAGTGCGAAACAAATTCTGCAAACTCATCAGCCATACATTACTATTATACCTTATTGGCTATTAGAATATAGCAATTGGAATATGGCAAAATACAAAAAGTGGCTATTGGTAATTAGCCAATAGCCACATTCCAATAGCCATTAGCTATTTTCTACTCGGCTGATTTTTCAAGAGCGTCTAGCAAGCTGTCCTCAATGTTTTTACGAGGCGCTGGCGCAGCTGGTTTAGCAACGATAACTTGATTAATATCAATTTCATAACCAGTTAAACGGCTGGCTAGGCGAACGTTTTGTCCAGCACGACCAATCGCAATCGATTGTTGGTCTTCGTTAACAAATACCGTTACGCGTTTACCTTTTTCATCGATATCAACCTTGGCAACTTCAGCTGGGCTAAGTGCATTTTTGATAAATTGTTCTTGATTTTCATCAAAAGCAATAATATCAATCTTCTCTTGACTGCCGATTTCGTTCATAACGGCTTGAACGCGAGTTCCGTGACCACCGACAAATGTACCAACTGGGTCAATTCCAGGTACGGTGCTGGCAACAGCAATTTTAGTGCGACGACCGGCTTCACGGGCAATAGCTTTAATTTCAACAGCACCAGTTTCAAGTTCAGGAACTTCTTGGCGGAATAAATATGCTACAAATTCTTCGTTACCACGACTTAAAATCAATTGTGAACCACGATTATCGCGTTCGATGTCTTTGATGTAAACTTTGATGCGGTTACCAACGGTGTAATATTCACCTTGAATTTGTTCGCTTTGAGGAATAATACCAGATGCTTTGCCAAGTTCAACTCGGATGACACGTGGTTCGACGCGTTGGACGGTTCCGTTAACAACGGTACCGATTTTGTCTTCATATTCACCCAAGACAACTTCACGTTCAGCTTCACGTAAACGTTGCAAAACAACTTGTTTAGCGGTCTGAGCAGCAACGCGACCAAATGACGTGACGTCATGACTTTCTTCGATAATATCGCCAATAACGGCATCTTTTTTAACTTTTTTGGCATCGACTAGGCTGATTTCGACAGCATCTGATCCGACTTCTTCGACAACTTCACGAGCCACGAAGACTTTAGCGGTGCCATCATTGATATTTAACTCACTGCGAACTTCTTGATCACGTTCGCCATTGTCACGGCGCCATGCAGCCGCAATTGCTTGCTCAATAACAGACATAACTGTCTCTTCTGGTAAATTCTTTTCCTCGGCAATAGTATGTACTGCTAGGACTAATTGTTTAATATTTATTTCTTCCATATTTTCTCCTTATTTTCTTCGCTGGCCAGCGAATTGGTATTAAAAAAGCCGACCTGCCGGCCGACGAAATGCAATGTACTAATCTCATTATACTCCAAATTCACGGGCTTGGCAATAATTGGTTGGAGCATTTAGTCAAAACTAAGGCAATTGCGTCATGTTCGGCGCTAGTTACCCACAGATTATATTTTTGCTTGACAGCAATCTGTCTGGCGACATATTCACAGCGAAAAGATTTGTTGGACGGCAACCAAGTTGCGGCGTCACTATCGCTTTTTTCCAGATTAGCGGCTCCATCCACCGCCAACAATTCCAGCGGATCATTTGCCAAGGCGATACGTTGATTTAAGGTCCATTGCTGCGCTCCTTTTTGCCAAGCATCAGATAACGCCACCACATGGTCAATCTGAACAGCATTACTGGTACTACTACCTCTTTTAAATTCAATTACTTTACCCGCATAAGGGTCGTTTAATGTGCCACTAACAACATTACAGCTTTCATCAACTACGGCATTGATTAAGTCTCGATGTAAAATAATATTTCGCGTGTCACAACCATTTTTAACTAACCAATTAGCACCAAATTGTTCGCGCGCATAATCAGTTTTTGGCGCACGACCTTTAATTTCTAATTTCGTCAGCGCATCAACCGCCAGATTAAAGTTTGTCACAATAACTTTTTTTGTTTCGGCCGATTTTACTTGACCAGTCATATTGGAATTAATAACAAACGTCATCAATATCAATGACATAAAAACAATAATTGTACGCCTGGCACGAAACGTAAGCGTCATGAGACTATTATGCACCAGATATATAATGCTACAATAGTCAGTATGCAAACTGTTATTCAACTTATATCTCAATTCGTGCCCGAAAACTATCAACTATCATTAAACCTAAACCGGATTGGCCGAACTTTCGATGGCACTGTCATCATCAAAGGCACCTCTGTCACTGATGCCAGTAAAATTACACTTCACAGCAAAGAATTAAATATCGAATCCATAATTGTTGACGATAAAAACGCTGAATTTTCGTTTGGTGATAACGACGCGCTAATAATTGCGCAATCCGACATCACCGCTGGCGAACATATCGTATCAATCAAGTTTAATAGCAAGATTACTGATGCTATGCACGGACTTTATCTATGCTATTTTGAACATGATGGCGTTAAAAAGGAATTACTAGCCACTCAATTTGAAAGCCACCATGCTCGTGAAGTCTTTCCTTGTATTGATGAACCAGCTGCCAAAGCAACTTTTGACGTTACATTAACGACCGAGTCGGATATTGTTGTATTGGGCAACATGCCAGTTAAATCGCAATCAAATGAAGGCAACCAGTTAGTAACAACTTTTGAAACAACGCCGATCATGAGCAGTTATTTATTAGCATGGGTTGTCGGTGAATTACATAAAAAAACCGCAAAGACTAAAAATGGCATTGATGTAAACGTTTGGGCAACACCTGCTCAATCTAGCGACAGTCTTGATTTTGCATTAGATATCGCGACACGTTCAATTGACTTTTACGAAGAATACTTTGACACTCCATATCCTTTACCAAAATCCGATCAAGTCGCCTTGCCTGACTTTTCATCTGGCGCTATGGAAAACTGGGGCCTTGTAACTTATCGCGAAGCCGCCTTATTAGCCGACCCAAAAACAATATCAATCAGTAGTAAACATTACATTGCAACTGTTATCGCCCATGAATTAAGTCATCAATGGTTTGGCAACTTAGTCACAATGAAGTGGTGGAATGATTTGTGGTTGAATGAAAGTTTTGCATCTTTGGTTGAGTATATTGCCGTTGATGCGTTAGAGCCAAGTTGGAATGCTTGGGAAGACTTTGCTAGTTTTGAGAGTATGGCCGCCCTACGTCGCGACAGTGTCGCTGGCGTTCAATCAGTCCAAACCGACGTCAATCATCCAGACGAAATCGGCACATTATTTGACGGTGCAATTGTATATGCCAAAGGCGCTAGGTTACTACAAATGTTGCAACATTATATTGGCGAGACCGCCTTTAGATCAGGTCTTACCGAATATTTTAAAACCTACGCCTATAAAAACACTGAAGCTAATGATCTGTGGAATTCATTATCTAATGCCAGCGGTAAAGATATTGCGTCTTTCATGAACCGTTGGATATCTCAACCTGGATATCCAGTTTTGCACGTCAGTCGACAAAATAATCAAATATTGCTTTCCCAAGAACGCTTAACCAATGATCGCAGTGTTGTCTCTGATTCGCTATGGCCAATTCCACTGTATTCCAACAATCCTGACGTACCTGATTTATTTGATGCTAGGTCGATTCAAATCAACAGCACCAATACAGACGTTTTGAGATTTAATGTCAACAATTATGCCCACTTCATTACTCATTATTCAAATGAATTATTGCGACAAATCATTGCTGAAGTTGCGGCTGGAAAAATATCAACTATCGATCGACTACAAATATTGAACGAGCATGTATTATTAGCCAACGCTGGTATTATTTCGAGTGCTGAACTGATTCCGTTAATTGCCGCCTACAAAAACGAAACCACCGAAGCCGTCTGGAATATTATCGGCATGGCAATTAGTGAATTAAAAAAGTTTGTTGAAACTGATAAAGTCGCTGAAGAAAAACTTCATCAACTAGCAGGATCATTGTCATTAGCCCAGTACGAACGCCTAGGCTGGGCAATGAAACCGGGTGAATCCGAATCTGACAGCAAACTACGCAGTACAATCATCGGTCTAACACTTTACAGCGAAAACAACGACGCTATCAATCGGGCAGTCGAAATTTACAACTCAACAGACCTTAACAACCTTGACCCTGAACTTAGAGGCCAAATCATTGCAGTAGCTGTGCGCCAAATCAAAGACCGCGATATTGTTAGCTCATTGATTGAAACCCTAAAAACAACCGATTCACCCGAAATTGAACATGATATTTGTGCTGGGGTTACAGCAACCAAAGATGAAGATATCGTTGTCAGACTACTAGACGCCTTAAAAGATTCATCAATAATACGCCATCAAGACACTTTCAGATGGATGATTTACTTGGTGCGCAACAAATACGGACGTACATTAACTTGGCGATGGATTCGCGACAATTGGGATTGGATCAAAGCAACATTCGGTGGCGACAAAAGCTACAGTGACTACCCTCGCTATACAGCCACAGCGTTATCAACCAACGCTCAACTTGACGAATACCGTGAATTTTTTATGCCTCTGCGCGAGGACCCATCACTAACACGCACTATTGATATGGGAGTTAATGAAATCACTAATCGCGTTAATATAATTGAGCGCGACGGTGGCGCAGTACGTTCTGCATTGCTAAATCTCTAGAAAAGTCTCAACGATTGGCGGCTGGCCAGTTAGGGATATCGCTGACAAACGTAAATTTGTATCAGATATTTGATTCGACAATGCATAAAATTCAGCTGCAAACTTCATTTGATTTAGTTTTTTGGGCGTAATTACCGCTAGTCCTCCGCCTTGGTCTGGTTTCTGGCGAAATTTAACTTCAGTAAAATATATTATCTGATTACGCGTCGATACAATATCGATTTCGCAATATTTCGTCTTCCAATTTCGATCAAGAATTTCATGACCATTTTTACGCAAATATTTCGCTGCCACATCTTCGGCACTGTCACCAATTTGTTTAGTCGTGATTTCGCCAGGTTCATTTATTGGTTCGTAGGCTTTACTAATACTTGGCGCATATTTTTTGAGTGGCGCAAATGATAATCTGTGTAGTGGCGTGACACCTAACTTATCAATCGCAGCAATGTGCGCCGCCGTACCATAACCAACATGACTTTTAAACCCATAACCTGGATAGGTTTCGTCTTGTTGTTCCATATAATTATCACGGGCGACTTTGGCAATAATTGACGCCGCCGACACGCTAGGCACCAACAAATCAGCTTTTTTCATGGTCGTAACGTACTTACCTTTGCCAGTTTCAGCCAAAAAATTAACCGTACCATCAATAATAATTTCATTATACGGCACTTTGACTTGTTCAACTGCTAGTCGGGTCGCCAGTTTTAACGCCTGCGACAATCCAATCCGATCAATTTCATCGGCTGACACCCAACCTAGCCCAAAGCCAGCAGCTTTGTCCCTGATTTCAATATCCAATGCGTCACGACGTTTTTTTGATAACTTTTTACTATCCGTTAATCCCTCAACAGTCGCACCACCCAAAACAACCGCCCCAACCACCAACGGCCCCGCCCACGGTCCCCGCCCAACTTCATCAATACCAAGAATCATATAACTATAGTAATTAGTAGATGGTAGATAGTAAATGGTAAAAAAATAGACGGCAGATTAATCTGCCGTCTAAATATTCAAAACAAATTTATTAAGCTTCAGCGTGGCGGGCTTCGACTTCGGCTTGTTTAGCCAATAGTTCAGCTTCGGCAGCGGCTTTTTCGGCCTCTTTTGCTTCGTGAGCAGCCAATGCAACTTCTTTTAGACGAGCTTCTTCGGCTTCGGCTGCAGCATCGTGAATATCGTTGACACTGTCGCGGTCAAAGTTAACGCTTTTGAGGCGTGTGCTTTTGCCACTACGGTTACGCAAGAAACTTAGGAAGTTACGGCGAACTTTTGAACGACGTACAACTTCAATTTTTTCAACTAGTGGGCTGTGAATCAAGAAACTCTTTTCAACACCAACACCACTGGCAACTTTACGAACAGTAATTCGTGAAGTGTGTGACGCACGACGATCGGTGCGAATTACAACGCCTTCAAAAATCTGGATACGCTCTTTGGTACCTTCTTTAATTTTTTGGTGGACACGAACAGTGTCGCCACTTCGGACTTCAACTACGCTCATTTTTTTCTGAGCATCATTAACTTTTTTGATTAGTTCAAAACTCATTTTTTACTCACTTTTACATTTATATAGATACAATCAGCTATTGACTATAACACATAATTATATTTCTTAAAAGGGTTTTTGGGCTAAATTGCCTGATTTATTTCATCTAGTGTCGTTTCGCCACGAAGCGCCGCCAAAATTCCACGCTCCATCAATGTCACCATACCGTTTTTACGGGCCACCCGTTCGATAATTTCAGTATGGACATCAGCTTCGTCACCGCGCAAGAACTTTTGAATATCTTCATCAACCACCATTTGTTCCATGATCACGATTCGGCCTTTGAAACCAAACGGTGACGAATCAGTGATAACGGGACGCCACAATTTAAAGGTATTAAGGTCGGGCTTTTCAATATGTGACGGCAAATCTTTCAAGGCATTTTGGACCCATTTGCGGGTTGATTCATCTGGCTCGTATTCTTCTTTTGTTTCGTCATCCAGTCGCCTGACTAAACGCTGAGCAATAATTAAACGAATCGCCGAACTAAAGATTGGATTAACACCAATCAGGTCAATCATACGACTAAAGGCCGCTGCCGACGAATTTGCGTGAAAGCTGGAAAGTACCAAGTGACCAGTGATTGACGCCTGTATAGCTGTCTTGGCGGTGTCAGCGTCACGAATCTCACCCACCATCACAACATCAGGGTCCAGACGCAAAACCGAACGCAAACCTTCGGCAAAACTTTGACCACCAGTTGTATCAACCGGAATTTGAGTAATACCAGTAATGCCATATTCAATTGGGTCTTCCAAGGTAATTATTTTGCGATCAGTTGTATTTAGCGCGTTAATAATACTGTAAAGTGTCGTTGATTTACCACTGCCGGTTGGACCAACCATCAGTACCATGCCGCGCGGATGACTAACAATTTCATCAATCTGAGACCTTTCAATTGGATCAATTCCTAATCTGTCCAAATTCAACATTGATTGATCAAAGTTAAACAACCTTAGAACTGCGTCTTGACCGTACATCGTTGGCACAGTTTCGACACGTAAGTTCAACATATGTGTCGCACCATCACGAGTAATCTCTTTTTGCATGTGGCCAGATTGAGCTTCTTTGGACGCCGTTGAAATATTAGCCCTTGATGCCAAAGCACCTAAAATAATACGGTATCGGTCATTTTCAAGATCAGCTACGGGGTGTAACACACCATCAATACGCATTCTAATTCGCATGTGAGTGCGTTGATTTTCGATGTGGATATCGCTGGCGCCTAAACGGTCGGCTTGGTCGACAAGATAATCAAAAACCTCATCACTGCCAACTGAATTTAAAGTTTGGCTAACCTGGGTAATCGTATTACTGTCACCTTCGCTGGCAATTTTAATATCGTCATGAATTACTTTGATAACTGGGTCAAACCGATCCATAATTTGCTTATAACCACTGTTACTAATCAAGAAAAACTGAATATTGTGACCAACCGAGTTGTATTGTTGGGTTAATTCACGAATATAAGATTGGGGTGTTTGGGTTGTAGCGCCAAATTGCCAAGGTTGACCCTCATTACCAGCCACCAACGGCACTAATCGATTTTGATGCATGACGGGAATATCAAGTACGTTCTGAGCTAGTTCAATCGTGTTCTCAATCTGACGCGTATCCAGATATTTAATACCCAAAATCGCTGCACGTTGTGCAGTTGCTTGTTCATCCGCCTCGCGACGATTTTGCTGTATTTTATCTTCGTCCATTTACACTAATCATATCATAAAAGCTTTAGCGTTTTACATAGATTATTGCTAATGAATGTTCAACTTTTATAGTTGCGGCGTTAGTTTTTAACCATTCGTCAATCGCCTTTGCCACACCAGGTAGCGCCGCGTTGCCATAATCATCAACTACTATTGTCGCGCCTGATGACAAACGACCGTTTAGAGCTCGCAACGAATCAACAATCGACATGTAATAATCACCGTCTAAATATGCAAAAGCGACTTTTTCAGGTAAATCAGTTGTCTGAATATCTGCAAACCAAGCTTTGGTAATATGTGGCACAGGCACGCCATGTTGATGCATGTTTTTAATAAATTGCTTTTTAGATGCCAACAATTCGCCTGCTTTAAAACTTTCACCCAGCGGACTAATGTCTTTGCCATTTTTTTCAGGCAGCCCAGCAAAAGAGTCGTAAACATACAACAATCGATCAGGCGTCGACATCAATGTTTTTGCCAAATACACACTGGTCGTACCCAAATAGCATCCAAACTCAGTCACATCACCAATAATATTGCTACCTAGAACCTTTTTCAGCTCGCGAACAATGATTTCGATTTCTTTTTTATCAACTTGATCAGATATCAGATTCATAGTGTTTATTGAGATTAACTATAGCAAATTAAGGTGAATATTAACATGTTATCTACATCACCACCCCCTCATCCCCTCATTCCTCTGAATGTCCTGTTTGTCTATTAATTTGACAATGGGAAATTATTTCATCACCGTCCACCATTCCAACACTAATCTGAGCATCCTGTTTGTTTGACGCGCTTAAAATTAAATCAACTAAACTATGTATCCTGCGTAACTCACTACGTTCAAACATACTCGGATAGCATGGTTCAGTCGATTTAATTTTAACGGTCAAACAAAGGGATATTGTATTAGTATTGTTCATGTTGGACGGCTAGCGATGTTCCATATCATCGCTTTATCAGCGGACGAAAATATATAACATTTTCCAAGGTTTAAACACGGAAAAGTAAATATCCCAGACTTTTATCTGGGATATTTAAAATAGAAAGATAATTATAACTGAATTTCGAGTTTTTTGTCTGACCAGAATGATGGATTGTATTGTAATACTAATCCCTTATCGCCATTTGTAACTTCAAATATTAAAACCCCAGATACTTTTCCGTTTGCATCTAAATTACCACTGCCAAGATTTCCATCAGCAATATAAGTATTGCTTGATATATCTTTAATTACACCTTGAGAATCTTGAATTTTCCAATCAAATGTATTGTACGAGATTTGATTGTTTGAATCATTTTCAATCGTCAATTGAACTTTTACAAATTCATTTCCGCTTTGTGGTTTAATATATTCATTACCTGTATTCCAATTACGTTCTACTGAAACAACGGTTACTTTTTTACCATCAAAGCTAATTACGTCGCCAACTTTAAAAACCGTTTGTTCTTTGGTTGCTGATGTCGTTTGATTATTACTAGACGCATCGCTCACTTTTGTTGCCGTTTGGCTTTTGCCAGATGAAGCAATCACACCTATTATAATAAATAAACCAATAACTGATAATATCTTGTGTTTCATAAACCAGTTAGTTTTTTTATTGTCGTTAGCCATATGTATACCTTTCTTTGATTACATTTGTCATCAGTATATATCATTTGATTACAAATGTCAGTGGTTACTTACTTTTGTAATCAATAGGCTTTAAATATGAATAAAAAATCTATCGAAGAAATTTACAAAGAAATTGGCAAACGAATAGTTATTGCCCGCAAAGCAAAAAATATGTCACAAGAAAATCTAGCATCAGAAAGCAACATTGATCGCTCACATATGGGATTCATCGAGCAAGGTCGTCGCAAACCAACCCTATCAACTTTGTTTAAAATTGCAAAATCTTTAAATATATCACTTGAGCAACTATTTAAAGGACTGTAGGTTCTTTTCATTATCTGTTATTTGCAAGGATAATTCTGCAAGTTTAAAAATGGCTTTTAAAAAACTGTTGAAATTTCGCTAACCACCAACTCCGCCACAAACCACTAAGTCGGCTGTTAGATTACCGTAAAAATGGTTAGTTAGTTTCGTTGCTAGTCGAGGACTACCTGAACCCAATTGTTTGCTGTTCAGCAAAACAATTGGCGTGAAGGCGATCCTTCACTTTATGGTACCGTCCACGCGTACCATACAGGAAGGTCGTTCCGCAGACTACAAAGAAACTA
>CAIUKF010000016.1 GCA_903899655.1 uncultured bacterium | reverse complement strand
CGATGTTGCTGACTTTTATTGCTGGCGTTGGTAGTCTAATTTTGCCAGTAATTGGCGGAGTCATCAGCCTACCGGCGACGTGGCTGTTACATTACATGGTCAGCGTCACTGAATATCTGGCTAGTCTGCCATGGGTGTCCAGCACGTTGCAATTAACGTGGTGGATGGTTATGATTTATTACGCAATTTTAGCCAGTATTTGTGTGTATATGTGGCGAGTTACAAAATATAATTTAAGGGACTCGAATTTGGTTGAGTAATCTGTTATAATATACAAAATACCATATTAAATAACGTGGAGTTTATAATGTCAGGACACAGTAAATGGTCAACTATCAAACGCGAAAAAGGTGCCAAAGACGCTAAGCGTGGCGCTGTTTTTACCAGATTAGGTAATTTAATTGCAATCGCCGCTCGTGGTGGTACTGATCCTAATATGAACTCGACGCTTTATATGGCGATTGAAAAAGCCAAAGAAGCTAATATGCCGGCCGTCAATATTCAGCGAGCAATTGACCGCGTGTCGGATAAAAACGCTGCCGTATTAGAAGAAATTGCTTATGAAGCGATGGGTCCAGGTGGCGTTGGAATTATTATCGAAACCGCTACTGACAATCGCAACCGAACATTCCCTGAAGTCAAAAATGCTATTACCAAAAACGGTGGTCGCGTGGCCGATGCTGGCAGTGTGCTTTTTCAGTTTACTCGTAAAGGTGTAATTAGGGTTCAAGAAGTCGGTGAAGATGCACTGCTGACTGTGCTAGATGCTGGGGCTGATGATGCTGTCGAAGAAGATGGTGAATTAGTTGTTTACACTGAACTTAAGGATCTGGCCAAAGTTCGCAGCGCAATTGTTGCCGCTGGTTTGACCGTGTTAGGTGCTGAATTACAATACGTTCCAAATAATTTAATTGAGGTTAGTGATGTTGAAAGCGCCCAAAAATTAATCAAGATTCTTGATGCGTTGGATGATTTGGATGATGTTGTAAACATCAACAACAACGCCGACATTACTGCTGATTTACCAGAGTAGTTAGATTTGTAGACAAAACCCCCTCGGGTCCTGCCGTCCGTTCCGCCCCTAATTTATAAAAATGGATTACCATTTTGTAGTAAATTGGGGCCGCCCCGACGAACGTCACCCGCGTTGGGATTTTGGCGTACTGTAGCCTTTTTTATAAAGCTAATAACAATACTTGTAAATAGCTTAAAATAAGCATAATATAAAATTATGCATAAGCTTTATGTTTTTGCGATTATTATCTTTTCGGTGATTATTTCGCTGGTTATCGGCCAATCTTCAAGCGCGATTAGCCCGAATATTGTCATCAGCCAAGTTCAGTTGGGGAATGCTGCGTCAGCCAGTAATGAATTTATTCAGATCTATAATAACAGTGACGCAGCTGTTGAAATTACTAATTGGTGTCTGTATTATGCTAGCGCATCGTCAATTCAAAATGGTAGTAAACTGACTTGTTTTACAGTTGAAAATGATAGTTTGCATATTTATTTACCAGGTCACGGATCGTTATTCGCAATTTCTAATCAATACGCTATATCTGCACCAAGTTTAGGCAGTGATTATAGGTTTTCAGCAACACTGTCTGGCACAGCAGGGCACGTCAGATTGATCGATAATTTAGGCACTGAAGTTGATAAAGTCGGTTGGGGCGCGACGGCTGTATCGGCCGAAGGTAACAGCTCATCGGCGGTACCATCATCAGGCAAGATTCTGTCACGAAAAATAATTAATACAAATCAGCGCCAAGATACGGACGTTAATAGTGCTGATTTTGAAATAGTATCGCCCGATGCTAATTATGCGTTTGGGCTAATTTATGAAGTTCAAGATTTATGCGTTAATATTGCCGATATTCAGACGTCAATTCCTGATAAATATCAAGCTGATGTTGTCGGAAATTGTAACTTGATTCCAATCGATATTTGTTTAAATTTGGACGATATTCAGACGGTTGTGCCAGTTGGTTATATGGTTAATGATGTTGGCAATTGTACTCAAATTCCGGTTGATGTCTGTCTGAATTTGGACAGCGCGCAATTGGTTGTTCCAGATGGCTACGGCCTGGATGAAAATTCAAATTGTCAGCCAGATGTATGTCAAAATATTGATGGTTTACAGCTGGTTGTGCCTGAAAACATGGATGCGAGTAGTGGTGATTGTTTGTTGCATGATGAATGTTTGAATTTGCCAGATATTCAAGCTAATATGCCGGGTGGTTATAAACATGATGCTGATAATAATTGTATGCTGGATTTGTTGCCGCTGAAGATTACTGAATTATTACCGAATGTTGCTGGTATCGATAATGGTAATGAATTTATTGAAATTTACAATCCAAATGACAGTGACATCGATTTATTAAATTATGTAATTTATGTTGGTATTAGTAATCCTAAAATATATAGCTTTCCAATCGGATTGCACATCGGTCCGCATCAATATTCGGCGTTTTATAACGATGATATAAAATTTACATTAGTTAATACCACTAGTCAGGTGCGACTGAGTTCGATTGACGGTGTCTTGATTGATGAAACGCCTGCATACGATAGTCCTGGTGATGATATGGCGTGGGCTGTAATTGATGGCAATTGGCAATACACTAATCAACCAACACCAAACGATACTAATTTGCCGTCATTAGCCAAGGTTGATCCTGAAATAGTCACCGAAACTAATTTACAGCCTTGTCCAGTGGGTCAATATCGTAACCCCGATACTAACCGATGTCGATTAATTGTTTCGACAGTTTCAACGTTGGCGCCATGTGCTGATGGCCAATATCGCAGCGAAACAACTAATCGTTGTCGAAGTATTGCGTCAGACGTTGTAGCGCTAGTGCCTTGTGCCGAAGGTCAAGAAAGAAACCCCGATACTAATCGTTGTCGGTCGATTGCGACGGCGGTTTTAGCGGCCAGTGATTTGACAGCGTGTAAAGTTGGACAAGAACGTAACCCGGACACTAATCGCTGTCGCAATATTGTCAGTACTATTCCTGATGCAAATTATGCGCCAGTTCAAACGTCTGAACCGACCAATAATTATGTTATCTGGTGGTCGCTAGCTGGTGTTGGTTTAGTAGCGACTGCCTACGGTTTGTGGGAATGGCGACATGAAATTGTTGGGCTATTCCATAAAATAACTAGATTTCGCCATTTTGTAAAATAACTTATAATAAATGTATGAGAATTATTGGTATTGATCCGGGTACGGGCATTTTGGGCTTTGGCGTGATTGACGTCATTAATGGCAAAATCAAGTTGGTTGATGCCGGTGTAGTGACGACACCAGCACATACACCGCTAGACGTCAGGCTAGAAGATATTTTTGACAGTCTGACTGAAATTATTGCCGATACTAAACCCGACTTTATGTCGATTGAAAAACTATTTTTTGCTCAAAACGTCACGACGGCGATGAGTGTGTCGCATGCCCGTGGCGTAGCGATGTTAGCTGGTCGCAAAGGTGGCTTGCCAATTACAGAATACACGCCATTACAGATTAAACAAACCGTCACAGGGTATGGTAAGGCTGGTAAAAAACAAGTTCAAGAGATGGTCCGAATTCAGTTGGGCTTGGCTGAAGTGCCACAACCAGACGACTGCGCCGATGCTTTGGCGGCGGCGATTACCCATTATCTGATGACTCGGGTATAATCATAATATGATTGCACACGTATTTGGAGTAGTTGTCGAAAAGTTTGGTACGTCGGTTATTGTTGATGTTCATGGCGTTGGCTATGAAGTTCAGTTGGCGGCGGGCGATTTTGACGATACTTTGATTGATTCAACTGTTAAATTTTATACTTATCATCATGTGCGCGAACAAAGCCAAGAATTATTTGGTTTTTCAAGTTTGATTGCCAAAAAACTATTTGAACTATTAATTACTGTTCAGGGTGTTGGGCCAAAGGCTGCTTTGGCGATATTGTCACTGGGTAACAGTGAAGTTGTACGTAATGCGATTGCAAATGGTGATGCGGTATTTATTACACGGGCCAGTGGTGTTGGCAAAAAGACAGCCGAACGTGTGGTAGTTGATTTGTCAGACAAAGTTGGCCACGCTATCCGAACCGATGTTAATAGTATTGGGTTATCGAATATTATTATTGGCAGTGACGAAGCAGTTGAGGCCTTAATGGCACTGGGTTACAACCTAAATGATGCCGCCAAGGCACTAGAAGGCATTTCGACTGAACTGTCGACGGCCGAGCGCGTCACTCAGGCCCTGCGAGGAAAATCATAATGGCAATTGAACGTATTATTGATTCTAGTGTTCATAATAATGATGCCGACGAACAGCAAATTGAAGTTACGTTGCGTCCAAAATCGTTTAATGATTATATTGGTCAGGATCGTCTGAAAAATAATCTAAAACTAGCGATTGATGCTGCCAAAAAACGTGGCGAGCCGATTGATCACGTTTTATTATATGGTCCACCAGGATTAGGTAAAACAACCATGGCGACTGTCATTGCTAATGAAATGGGTACTAACATTCGTGTTACCAGTGGCCCAGCGATTGAGCGCGCCGGTGATTTAGCAAGCATTTTAACCAACCTAAGCGACGGCGATGTCTTATTTATTGATGAAATTCATCGTTTAGGCAGGACAGTCGAAGAGGTGTTGTATAGCGCCATGGAAGACTTTAAATTGGATATTATGATAGGCAAAGGCCCGGCGGCGCGCAGTGTGCGTCTGGATTTGCCTAAATTTACCGTGATTGGCGCCACGACCAGGACTGGTGCTTTGTCGGCGCCTCTGCGTGATCGCTTTGGTATCAGTCATCGATTGGAATTTTATAAACCAACTGAAATAACAGATATTATTACGCGAGCATCGAATATTTTAGGCAGCAAGATCCATCCTGGCGCGGCTGAATTACTGTCAACGCGGGCCCGTTTGACGCCACGTATCGCTAATCGTTTGTTGAAACGCGTACGTGATTATGCTGACGTTAATGGTGATGGAATAATCGATGTACCGACGACTGAAGCGGCATTAAATTTACTTGAGATTGACACACTTGGGCTAGATCCAGGTGATCGAAATTTGATAAACAGTATTATCGAAAATTATGGTGATAATCCAGTTGGCTTAAATACTATTGCGGCATTAACGGGCGATGAAGCTACGACAATTGAAGACTTTTACGAGCCATATTTGTTGCAAATTGGCTTTATTGAACGAACACCACGTGGCCGCCGAGTAACACCGAAAGCCTACAAACATGTTGGCAAAAAACCTTCAGAATCGCAAAATCAACAAAGATTGGTATAATGTAAGTATTATGTTTAAAGAATTACCTAATGTAGAAAGCGAAAAACCGGTAGCTTACGATAATGACGGCCATCCTTTGTATTTGCATCCATCTAATGGCTCAGAATCTCATCCGCAATTCGTCCATATGACTCGTTCAACCGACCCAGCCAAGATGGTTGTCAGCCCCGAGACTAAACTACGACACGATAGGGCGGTCAAGGCTTATCCAAGCCTAAATTTAAGTGAAGGCGAATATATTATCAGTGACGTTGGTCGTCATCCAGCGGGGCTTTTTGGATCATTAAGTATTGGGTTATTTTTAATAACTCTTTCGTTAATCGCGTTATTCAATTATGATGCAATTATTAAAGCGGTTCGCTTGGATAGGTACATTACCGACACATCTGCAGTAGT
The DNA here is from genome assembly GCA_903899655.1 of uncultured bacterium. GTDB lineage: Bacteria > Patescibacteriota > Saccharimonadia > Saccharimonadales > Saccharimonadaceae > UBA1547. The sequence goes on along the minus strand of CAIUKF010000016.1, from coordinate 13,277 downwards.
AATGCCGATTTTGATTTTTATTGTTTTAGTAGCGCTAGGCATGTATGTGGCCTACATAGTTTATATTAATAACAGACTATATTTGACGAACGAAAGCGTGATTCAAGAAATTCAGACAGGGCTGTTCTTTAAATCTGAGCAAACAGTTAGCTTATTAAATATCGAGGACGCAAGTTATACTCAAAATGGATTATTCCAACAATTATTTGATTATGGTTCGGTCAGGTTGAGTACTGAGGGCGACGAAACTACTTATCGGTTTACGTATGTTGCGAATCCAAAGCAACATATTGCCAAATTGAATAACGCTGTTGAAGCCTTTAAAAATGGCCGTCCAGTTGACGAATATTAGTTATTGCGACTGGTTTTTGTGTAATCAGCTTCTTTATTTAAGGTAGTTTTTAACGTGTAGCTTTTACATTTACCGTCGGTACAGTTTGTTGGCGAGTAAGTGTAAGTACTGCCAGCTGCGCCAAGTTTGATACCATTCTGGTCGGTAAATAATGATGGATCGACTGATTTTAGGTTACTACTGCTGATTGTTTGAGGGTAGTATTGATTTGCTGGGTAAAACACTTCCTCAAGGCCGTAGTACATAGAATTTATCGCTGTCTTGCTGGTGTTGTCTTGGGCGACGATTGATAGGTCATGTTTTTGAATAAAGAAAATGATACTAGCCGCACCAATTAATACGACAACAAATAATATTTCAATAACAGTGAATCCGCGTGAGTGTTTTATCATCTTGCATACCATTATAACATTATTATTTATTCTCTCGTTTGCTTTCTTGTAGTAAATTATGGTCTAGCGACGTATAATTAAGTATAGATTAAAGAGGGGATTATTATGTCAGCGAAAAAAGTTGAAAAACCAGAGTTAGGCGAGAAGCCTATTGCAGCTGAGGGTAAGCTTAAAGCCCTTGGTTTAGCGCAAGAACAAATTAACAAGCAGTTTGGTGATGGTGCAATTCGTCGATTAGGCGACACTAAAACTGTCGATGTTGAATTGGTTAGTAGTGGTGCATTGTCACTAGATTTGGCGCTTGGTGGCGGTTATCCAAAAGGCCGAATACTCGAGATTTTTGGACCAGAATCATCAGGTAAAACTACATTGGCGTTGCACGCGATTGCTGAAATTCAAAGACGTGGTGGCACAGCAGCCTTTATTGATGCCGAGCATGCTTTGGACCCTGCTTATGCTCGTCGATTAGGTGTTGATACCGATAATTTGTTAGTATCACAGCCAGATAACGGCGAACAAGCTTTGGAAATCTGTGAGACATTGGTCAGGTCAAATGCGGTTGATATCGTTGTTGTCGACTCAGTTGCAGCCTTGGTACCACAAGCTGAAATTGATGGCGACATGGGTGATAGCCACATGGGACTACAGGCACGACTAATGAGTCAGGCACTACGTAAACTAACTGGAATTATCAGTAAAAGCAAAACCACAGTATTCTTTATTAATCAAATCCGTATGAAGATTGGTGTGATGTTTGGTAATCCTGAAACAACCACTGGTGGTAACGCCTTAAAGTTTTACGCTTCAGTTCGTCTAGATATTCGTCGCACGGGGCAAATTAAATCCGGTGAAGAAATTATTGGCAGTCGCACCAAGGTGAAAGTTGTCAAAAACAAAATTGCGCCACCATTCCGTGTCGCTGAATTCGATATCATGTATAACGAAGGCATCAGCAAAACTGGCGATGTCTTGGATCTAGCTGTCTTACATAACGTTGTTGGCAAGTCTGGTGCTTGGTTTGATTATAATGAAGCTAAAATTGGTCAAGGCCGAGAAGCTAGTAAAGAGTATCTAAAGGCTAACCCAGAAGTGTTAGCTGAAATTGAAGCAAAAGTACGTGCTAAAGTCGCTGAAGAATCTGTTGCTTAATCGATAAAATATATGAAGATTACTGCCATTAGTCTACAAACACGCGACAAAAACCGCGTCAATGTGTCGGTTGATGGTAATTATCGTTTTAGTTTAGACGTTTCGCAAATTATAGACCTGGGTTTAAAAATTGGCCAGGATTATAGTGATGCTCAGTTGTTGGAATTTGAAACCGAAAGTCAATTTGGTAAATTATACGGCCGAGCATTGGAGTATTGTTTGATGCGACCACATAGCGCTCGTGAGGTGCGTGATTATTTGTATCGCAAAACAAGGCCAAGTCGCAGCAAGACAGGCGAATTAAAACCTGGCGTATCATCAGAGTTAACTGGGCGTGTCTTTAACCGGTTAGTTGAAAAAGGTTATATTAACGATCAAAAATTTGCACATTATTGGATAGAAAATCGGTCGTTAACCAAAGGTTCAAGTCAGCGCAAATTAGTTTCTGAATTGCGATCCAAAGGAGTTGAAACTAGTATAATCGAGCAAATATTATGCGAAACCGAGCGTAATGATAGTTTAGAAATTCAAAAAATAATTGCCCAAAAAAGACCCAAGTATCCTGATGATCAAAAATTAATGATGTATTTAGCGCGTCAGGGTTTTAATTATGACGACATTAAATCAGCGCTAGATATCTAATCCTTATTGTTTGTTTGAGGCACGGACGATCTGAATGGGTTCATGTATTCCATTTGGTTTGGTTTAGCGATGGCCTCTAATTTTTTGGCAGCCGCCTTGACTGTAATTGTACTATCGGTGATCTCGATAATCTGTGATCGGTGAACTAATAATTCCGGTTCGGATAAACTTTTGATGATACTTCGCTTGACGGTTAGTTGTTGAATAACAAAGCTATCAGTGTCAACGTTATAACCGTTAACTTTCCCAAGTTTATGTTTTAGCTCATCAATAACATCAAGTCCAATCAAATGAAAATCTAATTCAATAACTTTTTGTAAAGTAATGACATCACTAATACCAACGAATTCATCATTACTGTCAATAATCATTCCAACGTCACTAAGCTCGCGGACATCGGCAATACGAATATAAGCTGGCCGTTCGGACAATAGCGGCCCGTCAACTTCGTAGGCTAGAATTTTGAGGTCGCCAGGGTTAATGACAGGCAGTTTTGTTATCGCTAAACGTGTGCCAGTCTGAAGACCCATAATTGGTGCGCCGATTAATCTTGTTCCAGGTAATAGCATGTTAATAGTATAAGTGTTTTTTGGTTTAGGCGCCAATTATTGGGCAAATGGATTAACTCTACCAGATGGCAAGGTCTGGGCTGCACTATTGTCGCTACTTTTTTTCAAGCCGCTCAGCTGATTTATTAGTGTTTGATCGCTTGTTACACTGGTTGACGTATCGTTACTTGCTGGAGCTTGTAGAATTGTATCTAATATGATGATTGCATAGATTAGACCGCATAGTAATGTCAAAATGAAAAATACTAAACTAAAGCTTCTGAACTTTTCAACAAGCATACTCATTCTAATGTTGGTTGAATTGTTTTTTACAGTACTAATTTGAAAATACCTCCAAATTTATTGGGCTAACAGTTACGGAATTTTTATCTGAAGTTGGCGTCATACTTAACTTGACGATTTGAATCTTAGGTAAGCTACTGTCAATTGCTTGCATGAATTGCAGTAAATTGTTTAACGAAACTGGGTTTTTTAATGTGACTGTTACATAATTCAAACTAACACCACTGACGATTGGTCCTGTGATACCTGTTGGCGATAGATTTAAATTGGCGATTGTAACACCATTAGCTGATGCGTATGTTTTTAAATCATTCTCAACTTGTGTTTGGTAAGTTTGGCTGGATGCCAAGATAGAGCTTATTTTTTCGCTACTGGCTTTGGCGGCGGTAATCTGGTCTTCGATTTGCTTCAGTGTTAGTTTATCTGTATTATTGGTCGCTGAGTTAGTAGACGAACCGTTAACTGATGCGGCTTTGGTTCGAAGTGCATCTTGCGCAAGATAAAATCCACCTACTAAAATAATGATCGCCAGTATAACTAAACTGGTTAGAATGGTGTGTAAAGTGGTGGCTTTTAGGTTGGGATTTTTCATGAAGATACACCTTTGTTGATATTTAATATGCAGTCAATCGGAGCATTATTGGTGGCATTGCTTGAATCTGCCGATGTTGGTTGAACGCTGAAGCTAGTGAATAGGGGTGACCTAGAAGATGCAAAATTTACCTTCAAAGACTCGGCTGTCACACTCGAGCTACTATTTATTTGAAAAGTTGCTACTGTACCAGCCGCTGTTGATTCGATTGATAATTGATTTATTACAGCATCTGATGGTAATGCGGTTGCAATTGCTGTTACGACAGAGCTATAGGACACTCGCTCAGCAAGGACATTCTTAGTAATAGATTGATCACTTTTTAGCCCGTCGAGTTGTTTTTTGGCTACGTTATATGTACCAATATTTGAGTCAGGGTTAGAGCTGACTTGCAAATAAAAATATGATACACCACAAGCAAGTACCAAAAATCCCATACCCGCACCTAAAAATGTCAGATATTTAAGCATTATGACATTGTAATGTGCGGCGCGTAATTGTTTTTTTGTTTCTTCTGGTAATAAATTAATCATTTCCAAATGCTCCCAGGGGTGATACTGGCCAGTCCGGCAACGGTCACATATCTTGATCGGAATTGTCTGGCAGGTTCAGGTAATTTACCAAAATCTAGTTTTTGCCAAGGGTTAGCAACACGAGCCGGCATGATTAATTCGTTGGTGAAATATTCGCCGATTCCTGGCATATTGCTACCGCTACCGACAACCAGTAATTGTTCAAGTTTTCGATCGTCACTAATACGCTCATTGTAATAGCGCATGACTTTGCGAGCTTCAACAGTTATTTGAGTTAAACTCTGCTCGACGGCGCCTCTAATTTTCTCTTGACGAGGACCAGCGCCTAGGCCATTTAATACCTTTAATTGATGAGCATTTTCAAGTGTGACCTCTAGTCTTTTTGCGATATCAATTGTGAATGTGTTACCGCCTATAGCAAGTCCGCCGGTAACTCTGACGGTGCCACTGTCAAGTACGGCGATATCAGTAGTTGCCGGACCGATATCGACAATAACGCTAGGTAGGCTACCTTCTTCAATGGCGGTCAGCAGTCGGGCGACCGCACTGATGCTGGGCTCGACTAGGACTGGTATTAAATCAGCACTTTCAGCTGCGGCAATACATTTATCGATAATTAGGCGAGGTATAGCGCTCATTAATACCGTAATTTCTTTTTTGTTACGTTCGATAACTTCTGAATCAATATATAGTGTTGAGGCTGGGACTGGAATATACTGGTCAACTTCTAATTCGACAGCTTCTTTAAGGTGTTTCTCGACATTTAATGGCATGTTAAACGTACGCGAATAGCTGCGTGTTGTTGGCACTCCAATTACAACATGGTTGCTTGGTAATGTACCGATTAATTGTTCTTTGATAAGCAGCTTGATATTATCAGCCAAATATGGACTGTCGCCCTCTAATGACTCTTTCATTTTGATAGGATCCAGGTCGATTGCTCCGTACCCAAGAACAAGCCATCGCCTAGTGTCGATAGCCATAACTTTTATACCAGTTGTGCTGATATCAAGTCCGATAACCTGTTTATCTGTAAAAAATAATTTTGCCATGATGCCCGCTGGTCAATTCTATATTTAATTATAGCATGAGCAGATTGTATGTGAACAATCTTTTTTAGTCTATTTTATGCTGGTTGCTAGACCTGCGATTGGCAACATGACGCTGGCTGCGATCAATCCGACCATGCCACCCATCACTACAATCATAACTGGTTCAATAATAGAGCTCATGCCTTCGATTGACCTGTCGACCTCTTCTTCGTAATAGTCAGCAACTTTAACCAAAACCGTATCGGTTTGACCAGTTTCTTCGCCGACCAAAAGCATTTGAGATACGATTGGTGGAAACAATTTGTTTGCTTCGATGACTGTTGATAATGGTTTTCCGATTTTGACTTGAGCTTCGGCATCCAATAAAGCTTGTTCAAAGATAGCATTTCCGATAGCTCTTGAGGTAACATCCAAGGCTTCTAGCACAGCGACGCCGGCTTGAATAAGGGCTGAAAAGGTGCGTGTAAAGTTAGCGACAGAAACTTTCATAACAATTGTCTTAAGTACCGGTGTTTTAAGAATAATATAATGGAATTGGTATCTGCCTTTTGGTGTCTTGATATAGCGAAGTGCGCCATAAACCGAAAAACCCGTAATCGCAAAAATAATATACCAAAATTGCGTAAAGAATCCACTGGCGTCCAACATGAATTGGGTCAAAGCCGGCAGTTTGGCATCGGCACCGCCAAGGTCTTTCATAATTTTACCAATCTGAGGAATAACGAAAAGCATTAATCCAAAGAAAGCGCCAACAGTAATAACCAATAGGACAATTGGATATGACATTGAACTTTTAATTTTTTTGCGCATAGTTGTGCTTTTTTCTTGTTGGGCCGCCAGACGCTTCAAAATATCATCCAAAATACCGGCGGCTTCACCGGCTCGCACCATGTTGACATAGACGTCATTAAAAGTGTTTGGATATTTTGCTAAAGCATCACCTAGACTTAAACCGCCCTCAACATCATGAATAACGCCAGTTAAAATGGATTTTAGCAGCGGGCTTTCGGCCACGTGATCGGACAGGGCGGTTAGGGCGCGCAATAGTGGCACGCCGGCGCCAACCATGGCGCTTAACTGACGCGTAAACATAACTAACTGGTCGGGTTTGACCTTTTTTGTGCCCATAAAACTGCCAATTTTCGAGCTTGATAATTTCTCTTTGGACTCTTTAATACTAACTGGACGTAATTTGAGTTTAGCTAAGGCGCTAATGACCTCTGTTCTGTCTGGCTGGTCAATTGAGTTGGTGACAGTTACACCTTTGCTGTCGACTGCAACGTAAGTAAATATAGGCATATTATTCCTTTGTTACCCTTATGACTTCGTCGAGAGTGGTTTCGCCACGAAGAACTTTAATTAATCCATCTGTTTGCATGGTTGCCATGCCCTCGCTAATAGCTTGTTCACGTAATTGATTACTAGTAGCATTGCCAACAATTAACTCCTGCATTGGAATGGTATTTCTTAATACTTCATAGATACCTAATCGGCCTCTATAGCCATCCATAGCGCCGTCGGTATTATCGTTAGGGTCGTTGTGGTATAAAGTGTTGATACCATTTTCGTCAGTCGATAGTGGTGTGTCACCGCCAACACCTTCAGAAGCAGCCTTTTTTTCAAGCTCGTGAATATAACTAAAGTCTTGGTCGGGCTTTAATTTAAACATTTTTATCATCATTTTTGCTTCTTCGTCACTAGGTTTGTAGCTAATTCTGGTTTCATGGCGAACACGACGGACCAAGCGCTGACCAACTACAGCTCTAACAATACTGGCGATAAGGAACGGCTCGATGCCCATATCTAGTAAACGCGGCAAACAAGTAGCAGCATCGTTGGTGTGAAGGGTACTAAAGACCAAGTGTCCCGTAAGCGCCGCCTGGACGCCCAAGTCGGCAGTTTCGGTATCGCGAATCTCTCCGATCATAATAATATCTGGGTCTTGACGCAAAAGAGCACGCAAACCGTTCGCAAAGGTCATGCCGGCCTTGGCGTTGGTCTGAGTTTGGTTAACGCCGATAATTTTGTACTCGACAGGATCTTCGACGGTTGAAATATTGACATCAGGGCTGTTAAGAATGGATAGAATACTAAATAAGCTGGTTGATTTACCGCTACCAGTTGGACCGGTAATCAAAATCATTCCGTTGGCCTCTGTTAATGCTGCGTTAATGTTGACCAGCGATTGGCCCCAATACCCCAAAGATTCCAGGGTAACAGCCTGGTTTGATTCATCCAAAATACGCATAACTATCTTTTCACCATCGGCGATAGGCAGCGTGCTGACACGAAGAGCGTATTGTTTGCCAGCAACTTTGATTTTAAAACGACCGTCTTGTGGCACACGGTGCTCATCGATTTTTAGATTACTCAAGATTTTGATACGACTAACCAAAGCACCTTGCACGTTGTGCGGCAAACGGTTAACTTCTTTTAAAACGCCATCGATTCGGTAACGGACTTGAATATGGCCTTCGCGTGGTTCAATGTGAACATCGCTGGCGTGCATACGAATAGCATATTCTAGTAGCAAATTGATAGTTTTGGCGATTGGTGAGTCTTCGGAAACTTCCTGATCGGATATGCCTTCGTTTACGGTATCGTCCGACCGTTGAATATCAATAACTTCGTTTAATTCATTGGTTACATCTCCACGATAAGCTTCAAGTGAGGTGATGATGTTTTCATGAGTTGCAATATAGACTTTGGTGTTAGTGCCAATCTCTTTTTCAATAAAGTTTACCGCCTGAACATCGTCGGGGTCATCCATTGCCAAATGACATAGCCCATCGGCGTCAACTTGGAATAGAATTGCGTTGTATTGACGTGCGATACGCTCAGGGATTTTTGCTAGGACATCTGACGGTATGTCGTGGGCTTTGACTTCGATATAGGGGATTTGGGCATACTCAGCAAAAGCTTTAACTAATGTCTCGTTATTAATTAGCTCATTTTGAATCGCTAATTCTTGCAAAGACTGCTTGGAGTGAACACCTTCTTCTTTAAGGGTGTCGATTTGCTCAGCAGTGACTGTTCCACTGCGAAGAAGCAATTTTTCCATTGTACTGTCTGGTATGCGCATAATGCTTGTGTCTATTGTAAATTACCATGCCAAAAAGCGCTAGATGATATAATAAATAACAAATGTTTATAGAGGTAAAAAACGAAAAAGAAATGCAGCAATTTGGCGCAAAAATCGGCGCGTCTTTTTTGGGTGGCGAAATTGTTGAATTAATTGGTGATGTTGGGTCCGGAAAAACAACTTTAACCAAAGGAATTGCTGTTGGTTTAGGTGTGACTGAAAACGTTCAAAGCCCAAGCTTTACTATAAATCGTGTTTACTCGGGGCATGATGGTATGACGTTGTCGCATTACGATTTTTATCGTCTGAATGATGCTGGTATTATGGCTGACGAATTGCAAGAGGTGACAAGCGACAAAAAAACAGTGACGGTCATAGAGTGGGCTGGAGTTGTGGAAGGCGTGTTGCCGATTGACCGTCTGACGATTAAAATTACGTCGCCGACTGAAAGTATGCGCCAACTTGAATTGGTTGCTGGTGGTGAAAACAGCCGAAAGTTATTGGAAGGTTTAAAGTTATGATTTTACTGTTGAACACTAGCACCCCAACCTGTTATTTATCGTTGTTTGATGGTGATTGGCGCCAAGATTATGAGTGGTTAGCGGCCAGGACATTAGCCAAAGGCTTACTTGGTTTTTTGAAAGAAAAGCTTGATGAAAATGGTAAAAATTGGTCAGATATTTCGGCGATAGGTGTTTTTGAGGGTCCAGGAAGCTTTACAGGCCTTCGAATTGGCATCACAGTCATGAATACTATTGCCGATGCGCAGGCCGTCCCAATCGTCGGTGGACAGGGCGAAAACTGGCAACAACAGGTAATAACCAAACTTCAATCCGGCCAAAATGACAAGATTGTTTTGCCTTTTTATGGTAGTGAGGCCAAGATTACGGCTGCTAAGAAATAGTTAATTCATACGTGTAATACCACACCTCATCATCACCGCCCACCATTCCAACACTAATCCAACATCCTGTTTGTCTGACGCGCTTAAAATTAAATCAACTAAACTATGTATCCTGCGTAACTCGTTACCACTCAAACATACTCGGATAGCCTGGTTCAGTCGATTTAATTTTAACGGTCAGCCAAAGGGATATTGTATTAGTATTGTTCATGTTGGACGGCTAGCGATATTTACGGTCGTCGCCAGCCATACAACATCCAATTGTTCATCTGAGTGTCCCTTTGACTGACCGTAAAACTAAATTACTTTATTCATTGCTAGTCGAGGACCACCTGAACCCAATTGTTTGCTATTTAGCAAAACAATTGGCGTGAAGGCGATCTTCACTTTATGGTACCGTCCACGCGTACCATACAGGAAGGTCGTTCCGCAGACTACAAAGAATAAACGTAATTTAGTTTTAGCGCGGCAGACAAACAGGACATTCAGAGGAATGATTGAATGTTGGGTGGTGTTGTAAAAATATATACGAAAATTTAAATGGAAATTAATTACTTGTACATTTTATATAAAAAAGGCTACTATATATACAGTCCATTTGGACTCTGAATAACTTTGAAACCGACGCTACAGGCTAACTGAAATTTTAATTCAAGCATTTAATACTGGAAATTAATACCGAAGTCGGCCTTTTGCGAGGAAAGGATTAACTATGTTAGAAATTATTATTGCCGTAATTGCGGTTTTTGTTGGTGTCGGAGGCACAATCACCTACGAAAAACGTCAACAAACCGGCGGTAAATTAAAGGCCGAAAAAGAATTAGCGTCAGCTAAAACCAAAGCCAGTGAAATTATATTAAAAGCCAAAGACGAAGTTTTGCAACTTGAAAACGAACGTCGTCATGAATGGAAAAAAACCGAAGGTCGCTTGGGTGAGCGTGAAGTTACACTTGACCGCAAAATGGACGAACTCGACAAACGATCTGAAAAACTTCGGGCCGAAGAACGTGATGTCGAAAAACTAAAAGACGAAATTCGTGAAATCCGCGTCAAACAACAAGACAAACTTGAAAAGATTGCTAAATTATCCAAAGAAGACGCGGCTGATAAATTAATGCAAATGACCGAACGTGATATCAAACAAGATATGATTGGCTTGATTAATAAATTACAAAATGATGCCAAAGAAGAAGCCGAAGATATCGCTCAGACTATTTTGGTTACCGCTATGGAACGCATGTCATCAGAAGTTACAGCTGAGCGCACTGTGACGGCCGTTAAATTAACGGATGACGAAATGAAGGGCCGTATTATCGGCAAAGAAGGACGCAATATTCAGGCTTTGCAACGAGCGACTGGTGTCGACATTTTGGTTGATGATACTCCAGGTATGATTATCCTCAGTTCATTCGACCCAGTTCGTCGCCAAGTTGCACGCATGAGTCTTGAAATGTTGATGAAGGATGGCCGTATTCACCCCGGACGCATCGAAGAAGTTGTTGCCAAGGCTGAACAAGAAATCAACAAAGAAATCAACCGTGCTGGCGAAGATGCCGCTCGTGAAGTTGGTGTTGTTGGTATTCCAAAAGAAATGTTGCGTTTACTAGGTGAACTTAAATATCGAACAAGTTATGGCCAAAACGTTTTGATGCATAGTGTTGAAATGGCTCATATGGCAGGTTTAATTGCCGAAGAAATTGGCGCTGATGTTCGTATCACCAAGATTGCAACACTTCTACATGACACAGGCAAAGCCGTAACACACAAGATGGAAGGCAAACATCACCACTTGGCAGCCGAATTTGCACGCAAATATGGTATGTCTGAAGAAATCGCCCACGCTATCGAAGCTCACCATGATGATGTCGAGGCTACAACACCTGAAGCCTTGATTGTTCGTGTCTGTGACTCGTTATCAACAGCACGTCCAGGCGCTCGTAATATTAGCGCTGAAAACTTTACCGAACGTATGCGTGATTTGGAAAACATAGCCCTCGGCTTTAATGGTATCGACAAGGCCTACGCTATCAGCGCTGGTCGTGAAGTTCGTGTTATTGTCAGTCCAAAAGCAATCGATGACTTGAGTGCCATTAAATTAGCTCGTGACATCGCTGTTAAAATTGAAAGCACAATGCAATATCCAGGTACTATTAAAGTCAACGTCATTCGCGAAACCCGCGCTATTGAATTTGCTAAATAGCTGTCAATTAATAATTAATCCGAGGTAGGATTATTAATAAAAAAACTATAATTTTGAAAATCGGTGGTAGTGTTATCACTGAAAAAAATCGCCCAGGCGTATTTATTCGTCGTAAGTTGCTGAATGAAATTGCCAAAGATTGTGCCGCGGCATTATCGGCCAATAAAAATACACGACTGATTATTATTCATGGCGCTGGCTCGGCTGCGCATCAGGTCGCTAAGAAGTATAATTTGGAGAATGGGATAAAAAACGATTTTAATAAAATTGAAGGCGCGTTAGCAATACACGTTGCTAATCAAAAATTAAATTTGGCAATTGCGGAAATATTTTTAAAACATGGTGTCAACATTTCACCAGTACATACGGCATCGGCTGTTATTCAAAATAATGGAATAATTGAAAAATGTTTTTATGATGTTATTGATGGGGTACTAAATTTAAACTGCGTCCCGCTGCTTTACGGTGAAATTGTTTTTGACAGAACCCTAGGAATGACGATTTGTTCAGGTGATGCAATTGCTGTTGATTTAGTAAAAAAATATAATGCCAGTAAACTTGTTTTTGCATCAGACGTTGATGGGATTTTTGATAAGGACCCACACGTGCATCGTGATGCGAAAATAGTCAGATTAACTACTTTAGATTCTATCAGCAAAAGTGGAGAGGTTGCATTATCCGGATCGCATAACGTCGATGTGACGGGCGGGCTTAAAAACAAAATTGCTGTTTTATCAATTGGTAATATTCCGAAATCATTAAAGCAAGTAGTTGTATGCAACGGGTTTAACGCTGGTTTTATTGGTCGGGCTTTTAATGATACTGACGATGGGACGATTATTAAGATATAAAATAGGTGTGTAATGGGTTACCATTACACACCGTTAACAAATTTGAAGTAAGCATCCAAGATTGGGTTAACTTCAATTCTTCGTTTTTGCGGGGCTAGTCGCAAGACATTGACAGGATACATCCAGCCGAAATGTTTGACATCTGTATCGTTAGGATACGATATAAAACTCTCGTCACTTTTACCTACGTACATAGATAATAGCACTGAATATTCCTCACTCAATGGGATTAGCAACGTATCAAAGATTTTTGGTGTTGGCGTAATTTCTACGCCGATTTCTTCAAAAATCATACGTTCTAACGCCCGGTCTTTTGACTCATCTGGCTTCATTGTCTCAAGTGGACAACTAAGCATTCCCGCGAGTTTGTTAATGTGCGGTTTGGCAATTAATTCCTCAAGCAAAAACATTCTGCCGAGTCCGTCAAATTGCAACAACCCTACGCCATTTATAATTTTCATAGTACACCTCTTATGTTGAAGGGTTATAAAAATCTAACATGACTATAACATCAAAACACATTAAATTCAAATCACACGTAGTAACTCACAACCTTTGCAACATAAAAGCAGGTATCCTAAACTGTAAGTACTAACTAAACAAAGAAGGAGACCTGCTATGGCCTATTCTATCAACCCTAACCTACCAAAAGCGAGAGCAATTGCAATGCAATTGCT
>CAIUKF010000015.1 GCA_903899655.1 uncultured bacterium | reverse complement strand
CAGGCGCCTTCAAAGGGTTACCTACCTTACCCATCGACAAAATCATTCCGCCTCTTGGTCCACGCAAAGTCTTATGTGTCGTAGTTGTAATAACATGAAAACCATAATCAAATGGGTTTTTTGCTACACCACCAGCGATTAGACCAGCAATGTGCGCCATATCGGCCATCAACAATGCACCGACTTCATTACCAATCGCAGCAAATTTAGCGTAGTCCAGTTCCCTTGGGTATGCACTAAATCCAGCCAAGATAATTTTAGGTTTATGTTTCAACGCTAATTCGCGCAAATTATCATAGTCAATCTCGCCTGTTGAAACGTCTTTCATCTTGTATCGGATAAAGTTATACAAATGAGCGCTACGAGTCACTGGCGCCCCGTGTGTGAGATGTCCGCCATGACTTAGGTCCATTGCAAGTACCGTATCACCAGGCTCCAACCAAGCACTGTAAACAGCCTCATTGGCTGGTGCACCTGAATGTGGTTGCACATTGGCATGATCAGCTTTAAACAGCTGTTTTGCGCGGTCAATCGCCAGTTGTTCAACCTGATCAGTAAATTCCTGACCACCATAATATCGTTTGCCAGGATAACCTTCGGAATATTTGTTTGTAAAGACACTACCAAGAGCCGTCAAAACGTCCCGACTGACATAGTTTTCACTTGGAATTAATTCCAAACCATCACGCTGCCTATTCTCTTCACCAGCAATACAAGCCGCTATTTTTTCATCCTTCATCACATTTCCTCCTAATCTATTACTTAAAATTATACACCATCCGTAACTTCAATAATTTGTCCGGCCGGACAAAATATTGAAGTTAGCTAAATATTTTTTTGCGATTTGCAATATTCCATATTCCAATAGCCATTAGCCGTGTATTGACTTATATATCATGATTGATATATTATTGATTATATGAAAACTAGCGATTACAAAGTCAAAATCGGAGCATTAATTCAAGAGACCAGACAATCACGAGGCCTAACTCAGGCACAACTTGCCGAAGCCTTAAATACCAGCCAAAGCGCCATAAATCGCATCGAAAAAGGTGGTCAAAATATCAGCCTTGAGATGTTGGCCCGTATTAGTGAGGTTTTGTCAAGCGAACTTGTCACCTTAAACCAATCTGGAAAAATCAATTTTCGTATCAATGGTGGCAAAAAATTATCGGGTGAGATTGAGGTCAAAACTAGCAAAAACGCCGCTGTCGGGCTGCTTTGCGCTAGCCTACTAAACCACGGCACAACCATCATCCGTCGCGTGGCACGTATCGAAGAAGTTAATCGTATTATTGAAGTCCTGCAAAGCATCGGCGTCAAAGTCCGCTGGCTAAACGACAAAAACGATCTTGAAATTATCCCACCTGCCAGATTAAAGCTGGATAATATCGACGTCGAAGCCGCCAAACGCACTCGTACTGTAATTATGTTGCTTGGCCCCCTATTACACCAATATAAAGAATTCAAATTACCATTCGCAGGCGGCTGCAACTTAGGTACACGCACCGTTGAACCTCATATGACAGGCTTGGCACCATTCGGATTACACGTTGAGGCAACTGGTGATTATTATCATGCCACGGTCAAAGAAAAACCAGTTACACACAGTATTTTACTAACCGAACGCGGTGATACAACAACCGAAAATGTCATTATGGCAGCCGCACTTTACGACGGCGAGGTGACAATCCGTAATGCCAGCCCAAATTATATGGTCCAAGATGTTTGCTTCTTTTTACAAAAACTTGGCGTCAAAATTGACGGTATCGGTACGACCACACTTAAAATTCGTGGCGTCCGCAATATCAACAAAAACGTTGAATATTACCCCAGCGAAGATCCAATCGAAGCCATGAGTTTAATTGCCGCTGGTATCGTAACTGACTCTGAAATTACCGTCAAACGCGCACCGATCGAGTTTATCGAAATCGAAATGGCAATACTTGATAACATGGGGCTTAAATGCGAAATCAGCGAAGAGTACAAAGCCCGAAACGGCGAAACCAGGCTGGTTGATATCAAGATATTACATTCTGAGCTAAAGGCACCAAAAGACAAATTGCACAGTATGCCATTCCCTGGCGTCAATATGGACAATCTACCTTTCCTAGGCCTGATTGCCACCGTCGCAACTGGTCGTACAATGGTCCATGATTGGTCATACGAAAATCGCGCTATTTACTTTACCGAACTTAGTAAATTAAATGCTAATATCGAATTAGTCGACCCACATCGAGTGTACATCACTGTTCCAACTAAATGGAAACCGGCCGACATCGTAACACCACCAGCCCTGCGACCGTCAGTTGTGATATTAATCGCTATGTTGGCCGCTCCTGGACGATCAATCTTGCGTGATGTCTATTCAATTAACCGCGGTTATGAAGATTTTGCCAATCGCCTAAATACTTTGGGCGCCGACATCGAAACCTTACGCGAAATTTAAGTAATATTTGTCACCTAGGCGTATGGGTTAAAAGTTCGTCCCGACGGTTCACTGAAACGTTTTGGCGCTGTTGGCATATTTCGTCGTGGCAACGCTGCCCGCTGACGAATACTGTTACGATCTAAGGCTTTTTCAGCAACTGGCTTAGCTCGCATCACACCATAGGCAGCACCGATTGCAGAACGATTGTAATTTTCAATTATTTGACGGTTCCGTTCAATCGCCTGACGTTGGTCAAATGAAACACTAGTCGTCGATCCAATCTGATTAGCATTAGCCACTTCGGCATAACCATTGCTATGAAATGGTTTGTTGTCATCTGGTTTAACTATGTGATTATTCATGTCCATATTTGTAAGTTTATTATACGAAATAATTTGGAAATGCGCTAATGACAAAATAAAATAGACGGCCCGTTCACAGGTCGTCTATTTTATTTGGGGCGAATGAAGGGGATCGAACCCTCTACCTTCGGAACCACAACCCGACGCTCTAACCAGATGAGCTACATTCGCCACATTTTGTGATTTGCTTTGTTATTGTAACAGATAACAATCGATATGAAAATATGCAATTGCACTTTTCATAACTACATAACACCTGTATAATAGCAGGTATGCGGGTGTCGTATAACGGCTCATATTCCTGACTTCCAATCAGGCGCTTGGAGTTCGACTCTCCACACCCGCACCATATATGGATTATCGAAGACGTCGTAATTGGCGTCTTTCTTGTATAATTGGGATGCAAAAGACGCGCAAGATACTGTATTGAATCAAGCGCGTCTTTTGCTTTTTTGCACTATAGAGTTCGGGTCTATTCACCAGCCTCGGCCGCATCCGCCTCTTCCTTAGTCACATGCACCGTTCCGTGTGGATGCTGAACTGGTGAATAAATTGAATATACTTTCAATGCTACATCACCTATGCTGACTAAATTATGCCAAGTACCAGCCGGTACAACAACAGCATCACTACTGCCTGCTGCCCAAGTTTGTAGTTGGTCCTTTGCAGGCCCCATACTAACAGCTGCTTTACCTTGTTCAATTCGCAAAAATTGATCATGTGTTGGATGAACTTCCAATCCGATATCATGTCCTGGCTCGATAGACATCAAGGTAATTTGTAAATTAGCCCCTGTCCACAAAGTCGTCCGATAATTTGTATTTTCAAGTGTTGCGGTTTCAATGTTTGTCACCAACGGTGCTGGTCCATTGTCAATAATTTCTGTCATAATTTATTCCCCCTTGTGGTTCTATTATACCTTAATTGGGTCGTTATATGATATCGGTATTACTTTGATGTAATCTGTTTTTTAGTTATTTTATAGATTTTTATCGTCCAATACGCCACCCAAACTAACATCAATCCAACAATACTAAGAATAACTAGTGATGATAAATTTTGATTAAAATTAATCGCTGAATAATTCATACTGAATGTAATATAAGTAAATAATACTCCCGTAAATACCGACACGCCTGCATTCATCGTACGTATCAAATCGTACGCCTGTTGTTGCTGTTTGTCATTAAGCGCCATCAACCACATCGTGCTGGGTATATTTGAATATTGCGGTCGTTTATAAACAAAAACAAACAATGCCAACATAGCAGTCTGTATTAATGGCATAAAAGAAACTTGCCAAACAGATTTAT
>CAIUKF010000014.1 GCA_903899655.1 uncultured bacterium | reverse complement strand
TGATGACACTGTCTGGTTCACCAGTAAAGAATTTATCATATACTTCAGCGGTACTTTGACCGAAATACTTTGAGATTAAATCCAAAGCAGCTGTATGCAGTTTTGATGGTTGGTCCATGGTTCTATATTATATTAAAATTATAAGAATAAGCAACTATCTTGTAATCACCACCTAAGCTATACTGTCAGGATGACATCAAAGTACGCATTGTATGAAATAGACAAAATCAGCAAACGTTTTGCGCCCGATAGTGGCGTGCCCAAGGGCGTCAAACCGCATTACAACATCAACCCCGCGCAAACGGTGGCGGTGATTGTTAATCGTGGCGGCGTTAATGTCATCGAAAAAATGATTTGGGGATTTATTCCAGCCGGTGCCAAAGACACCAATTCAATCTTTCGATACAAAACCCAAATTGCGCGCAGCGAAGCTGTTTTTGACAAGCCAACTTGGTCACGCGCCATCCGCGAACAACGCTGTTTGATACCTGCCAATGGATATTTTGAATTCAAAACTTTGGAAACTGGCAAAAAGCCATTTTACATCCACCCAACCGACCAAACATTGTTTGCCTTTGCCGGAATATATGGTAGCTGGACCGACTCTGACGGCGTCACCCACGGCATGTGCGCCATTATTACGACAGCCAGCGAGACTGACAGCGACATGATCCCAAGTCGCCTGCCCATCATCGTTCAACCCGACGAAGAATCAACTTGGCTAAACCCAACAATCGGCGACATGAACTCGATTTACCAAATCATGCGCCCATACGATGCCAGCAAACTGACAATCATCCCCGTCAGCGACGACGTCAATTCAAGCAAGATTGATACTGGGTATTTGATTGAGCGAAAAATCGCTGGTTAATTAATTAGCTCAACTTTTTCCAAAAATCACTAAACTCATCGGCAATAATTTTGTAAATATATTGAGTTTCGCCCATATTTTTTGGTAGGTCATTTTTACCGTAAACTAACAGCACGTCTTGACGATGATTAGCGACATCCAAAAAAACAATACACCTGTTGCCAGATGCTTTTGGCGATATGCCTGATTGCGCAACTGCAAAATCGTATTTGAACAATTTGCATCCATCACCACTTTTTAATTCATCGACTTGTTGAGTCATCTGCATTGAATGGACACGCTTTAAATCCTGAAAAATAGAATCCTGGGTAATTATCCAGCGCTTGCCTTTGTAATCTTTGGCGAAACGCTTAATGTGATGCCGCTGTGCGTAATCGCTAAAAAATATTCGATAATCTTCACTGTCAGGCAACGGGTTGGTAAACATGGTCGGGGTCTTCCTGAATGATTAGACTATATGGAATATATTCGCCATCCCGACACATCTTCCAAGGTTTTTGCTCGTGAGTGAAGTTGACTATCTCGGCAGTACGTTTATCTTTCCAAGTTTTACATATTTTTTCAATCAAATTAAGTTCTTGTTTTGATAAACGATCAAAGTTCATATCCCTTGTTGACGATGATATTATCAGCGCTTGATCAACTGGCGTTATATTAATTTTGCCACCATCATATAAATCTTCGGTTAACGAAAAGAAGATATCAGCCACCGGACCGTATTCCATGCGACGATATTTAATACCACTCATTGGTTCAAGTTCTTTGAAAAAGTTCGTAAAGTCAGCCAAATACAATAACTTTGCAAGCTTGGTTTTTGGCACGCCACCACGATCATCCGAAGCAAACTTAATACATGCAAAATACATTTGCTTGAACTTCTCGACATCTGGTACGTCGGCAAAAAAGTCAGTAATATCAACACCGAATAAAATTGCCAGCTTACCTAACTCCTCGGTACTTAAATCACGATCACCCTTTTCGACCATAATCCACCTTTGGCGGCTGATACCGATTTTGTTTGCGACTTCTTCTTGCGTTAATCCACTTTTTTCTCTTAGTTCCGTAACCCGCTCTGTAATTTGACTATAATTACTCATACTTTAATAATACAGGTTGATTTGGATATTGTCAATAATACGTTACATGTAGTGTTGCGTAATGAATACTTTATATTTATAATATTATCCAGGTCGAAGTGGCAGTTAGCTCGCGCCACAGAGGGTAGCTAGAGAGCGGGAAGGTATATAAAATTTATGGCTCAACGTCAAACAAGTGCAAAGGTTGCTAAAATAGCATCCAAAGTACTAAAAAGTTCAAGTTCATCAAGCCCCGTTCGCAAAGTAGCGGCATCGGCATTGTCACAACGCGCACCACAAAAACGCGGCAAAAAGTAAAATCGCCAGATTTGCATTCATATTAATGACGAAGCAGATCTAGCGATTCAATTGGGTGGCGCAATAATGCGTCACCCTTCGATTATAACAAATAAATATCCGAAGGAGGATAAATTAAGTATGCAGTTCATGATTCCAGAACAAGAGTTCAGCAATGTATAAATTATTCAGTAAGATTAGCTACGCAATTCGTTTTTATATTTGCTTTATCACTATTGAAGCAGTACCGATATTCAAGAGTAATCTCGTTGGCTTAATATTTGGACAGGTATTTCCCATGTACGTCATACTGATGCTAATCTCTTACACAACTGTAAGCTTAATATACGAACGAGGTAGCGCTCCAGCTCTTGGAGTAATATTATATGCAGTTGTATATATACCATTAGCCCTTCTGCTTTGGGGTATATTATCACTACTAACTTTTATTGGAATTTTGCCATTTTAATAAAGTTATCTCGTCATGTAACGTATTCTTACGCCCCTAGGCAACAGTGTACTCCCTACTGGGTTTTGCATATAACTTCTTTTGGAATTCAAAGAACATTGATCGGATTATACTGACATCACCTAATGATTGTTCGGCGTCCGAGATTGCGTGGTACTTTAGGTTCAATAACGTTGGCAACTTATCCTCATCCAACTCTTCAACGCCTTTGTCCTCATACTTAGACAATACAAAATTCAAGAATTCTGTTTGTTTTTCGTCTAGGCCTGCAAAAATATTCGATTTTGCATTATTTACACGATCAACTCTAGAAATAGGTTGAGTCAGGAATGAAACATAGGTCAAAACATCAAACAAATCACTTTGCTCGGCGTCAATAATTTTTTGTAATGATTCTAATTCACTTCTGCCATATCCAAGGTCGGCTATTTTATCCAAGAATGCTTTGCGTGTAGTTGGATTGGACCAAATTTCACGCAGTTCGTCTTCGCTATTAAAGAATTCAGGCATTACGCCAAACATATTATCCATAAATTCCTGAATTGATATTGGTTTGCCATCAGCGCCCCAAAACGAGGTTGAAATCATATGTTGAATCTCGCGCTCTTTACCGTCACGTAACTTTATTTTCAGTTTTGCCTTTGGCTCGTCGCCTTCACCACCATCTGGTTTTGGGCCATAAGGTGGAGTTGGCTCGTTAACTTCGGTTGGCGGCTTTGGTACATCTGTCGTAGTTTGATCAATTGGTTCACCATCCCATTCTGGATCTGAAAAATGATGATAGGCATCGACAAAATCATAAATCGTAAAGTATTCTTTGCCATCAAACAACCTAGTGCCACGTCCGACTATTTGTTTGAATTCAATCATAGAATTAACTGGGCGCATCAATACAATATTGCGAATATTACGGGCATCAACACCGGTCGATAGTTTTTGCGACGTCGTTAATATTGTTGGTATTGTTTTTTCATTGTCTTGAAAATCACGCAAAAATTGCTCGCCACGGACGCCATCATTGGCAGTTACACGAACGCAATAATTTGGATCACGACTGCCACTCATTTGATTAACTAGATCGCGAACGGCGGCAGCGTGATCTTGGGTGGCGCAAAAAATTATTGTTTTTTCGTTTTGGTTTATTTCGTCCAGTATAACTCGGACTCTTTTGGCTTCACGCTCTTTGATGACGATAATGCGATTAAAATCAGGCTCTTCGTATATCTTGCCTTCTTCGACTTCACCTTCGATAACTTGGTCGTCAGAAGTATAGATATAATCATCCATTGTAGTCTTGATGCGTTTGACTTTGAACGGCGTCAAAAAGCCATCATTTATACCTTCTTTAAGTGAATAAATATAAACTGGTTCACCAAAATATTTGTACGTATCGATATTATCCTGACGTTTTGGTGTAGCCGTTAATCCCAACTGCACAGCTGGTGCAAAATATTCCAAAATACCACGCCAGTTGCCCTCATCGTTAGCGCCGCCACGATGACACTCGTCAACAATAATTAAATCGAAAAAATCAGATGGATATTCGCCAAAATACGGCGTTCCATTTGGACCACTCATAAATGTTTGGAATATCGTAAAGTACACACTGCCGCTCATTGGTACGCCGCCCTTTTTGCGAATATCCATTGGGTCTATGCGCACCAAAGCGTCTTTGTTAAAGGCTGAAAATGAGTTAAATGCCTGATCGGCTAAAATATTTCGATCTGCCAAGAATAATATTCGGGGACGACGAGCGCCATCACGATTCAGATTCCATCTGGTTTGAAATAGCTTCCAAGCAATTTGAAAAGCAATAAATGTTTTACCTGTTCCGGTTGCCAGTGTCAGCAATATTCGTTTTTTATCCTCGGCGATGACATTCAACGCGTTGTTAACAGCAATTTCTTGATAATATCTAGGCTTTTTGCCTGTGCCGCCGTCTTCGAACGGTACTTGATCAAATTTTTCTTTCCACTCATTTTGATCCGAGAATGTTGCAGCCCACAATTCATCTGGCGTCGGGAATCTGTCCAGATACCATTCTTTGCCAGTCTTCATGCCCATTTCGTAGATTTTTTTGCCATTGGTTGCGTAGGTATAATCAATCTGCAATTTTTGGGCGTATGATTTGGCTTGCGCCACACCTTCGGATGCTGATATACCCTCGGCCTTGGCCTCGATGACACCAATTTTGCGGTTTTTGTAAACCAATATATAGTCGGCTATTTCAGGTTTACTGCGCAATCCACCAGTCTGAATCTTGCCGTCAGTAATTCGGAATTCACGCAAGACTTTTGATCCATCAACTTCACCCCAACCACTATATTTGAGTTTAGGATCAATGTATTCCGCTCGTGTTTCCGATTCGTTCATAATTATTTACCGCTTATCACTTCCTGTAATTATGGCGAATTCGCCATAATTACAATTTGATTTATGATTGGCGATGATTATTGTAGTCATATTAACACTATTATAACTCACCGCTAAAAGCTTTAGCTAATACTGACTTTTTTAGTTCTTCTAAGTCAGCTATTTTTTGTTTATAAATTGATTGTAGTTTTTTAGTTTCAGTTGAAAGAGTGTCAAGTTTGGCTACGATTGATTTCTGTTCATCTATCGACGGAATAGATAAAGCGTAAGCAAATAGATGCTCTCGATTAACTTTTGGCATGCCTGCTCTTGCCGATCCTCTGATCGCATACTCTGTAAAATTTGAGGTTAATAGTAGATAATACAAATAATCTTTGAGTATGTTATCCCTAGGTGCAAGTGGGTACATATCTGCACTACATAAACCGTTAAAATCTGGTCTCGCCACTTTCATTAAATATGGGCGGATTTTGCTGTAAAGAATCATAGAATTATCAAATTGAAATTTTCCAGATATAAGTCTCTCTTCTTTAGCGGTTTTCAAATCAATCAATACTCCAGATCTGCTTTTAATGTTGCCAGCACCAACATGTATTAAATCAATAAACTCTAACTTGCGCGGGTCAATCAGCTTAGATTGGATATCGCAGATATCTTCCAATAATACAGATTTTTCTTTTTCATTTTGACGAGTAAAAACATTGTTCAAATATGATTCAAAAAGCTCCTTGGAATTAGCCAAATTTTTTTCGGCATTTTCTTTTGCTTTTGCGATATTATCAAACACGTCATCTAGAATTTTGACTATGCGTTGTTGTTCTGAAAACAAAGGAACAGGGACTCTTAAGTTTTTAAAATCATCTTTTTGTAGATGTTTTATTGTCGCCCCTTTAAATAACTTTTTGCCTATCATATCTTGATTCAAAATTAGAAAATAATATAAATATTTTATATCAACATTTTCTATAGTCTTAATAGACCAAGTATCAGTAGAATATGCGGCCTTGCCCTTAAAGTAATGTACAAAAAAGTTACCACCAGTTGGTAAAAATATATTATCCCCATCTATCAAATGACTATCTATATTTTTTATATTAAATCCACTGACAAAAAATGGATAAATACCATTATTATTACCCTTAGACCTTATTATAGATTTTTTATTCTCTACTATAATTTCGACTATTTTTTTGTTTTCCCAATCATTACTATGCATTGAATATTACCTCAATTTTATTGAATAATGGTTTAAAGTTTTCAAAAACATTAGGATCAAGGTTAAACATGCTCTTCCATACTTCTGACTTCTTGTCTTCGCTAGCTTTTATGAATATAGCTCCACCAGCAAGCTGTTGATAAGTTGCAAAATTACCATTCAATAGAAACTCGTCAGGTAATAAATTCTCTATCTCGATATAATTAGATTCGAAATTATAATCAGCAAATTGACTAACACTGCCTGGTATAGGTAACAACAAGGCATAAAAGCAATTGTGCCCTTTTCTTTTTTTGAATATTCCCGTAGTTTTATCTCCTTGAAAATCATCACCCCAGTAAGTATTATTCTTAAGACATTTAAACTGGCCGACACCTGCAGTATCGAAATCAAAAACGCCAATTACTTTTTTGTTTGCATACATATCTATGTTTTTTGCACGTAAAAATCCCGCTAAGCAAGAAGCGCCCTCCGCCCTATAGACTTTAAAAGGGCAATTAATATCAAATACATGATCTAAGGTTTCTTTTGTAAAACTTAAGCCATGGATCTTTAAATATGCAATCTTATAAATCTTATCAAAACTATCCTCTACAATAATAATAGGCTTATCAGACTGTTCGATAATACCACTTAATCTATCTAGATCATTCTTGTAAGCTTCAGCTTGATTCTTAAGATGTATTTTTTCCTCGCGCGTCATTCCAACGCCCATTTTTTCAATAAGCATTTGCCTCTCGAATTCAGTAAAGGGCAATCTTGGAGTTAAATCATCACCAGTTATCAACTTAGTTTCCCTGTTATTATTCTCAAATCCATAGAATTTATTCCTACCTACTACATCGGGCTCTAGCAGGAATTCCGGCGAGTGTGATGTTAAAAATATTTGCTTATTTTGTGAGTGCTTATCGTATATTTCTTGTTTAAATAACTCAATATTCTTTTGTTCAAGTGAGTTTTCTGGTTCGTCAATTGCCCATATAGATGCATAAGGCCTTGTACGACTTTCTTTTGAATATCTTGAATCAAATATATCTAATATTTGTAATAGATTAATAAACTTAATTCCATCACCCTCAGTAGAGACGAAGCCTTTCTCTCCATGCTCTCGCTCTATAACAAAATCAAGCACTTTCAACAGATTATGAACCTCTGGCAATGCATACCCGACCTTTGTTATGCCTAGCCGTTTACTTAATTCAACAGATAATTCTAATTGAGCTATATCGCGTGTATTCAAACTTTTTTCGATAATTCCAAAATTATTTTTTAAATCACTGAATTGATCTTTTAGCTTTGTAAACCCGTACGAACTTCCTAAAAACTCGCTTAGCTCGTTGTGTATTTTCTTAAAAAACACTTTCCTGTCGGTTGGTATATAGTGAAACCTTATCCATTTTTCCAAAAAATCCTCACAATATGGCTTCTGTTTCTCAGTTGCACCATTGATCTGCGTAGCTTGATTAAAGAACCCCGCCCTATATGTATAAGTTTTTTTGATTGAAAACTTTTCAGGAGCCTTTCTCTGTTTTTTTACACGATCACTCTCATATGAATTAAAAAAAATAGTAATAGATATTACTGAAGATGGTACTTCTCCGTTCATAAAAAAATCTGAAACAGATATCTTCTTACCAAAACCAACTTCGTCATTAAAAAAAAGATTCATCGCTCTTAATATATTAGTTTTTCCACAAGAATTTACTCCTGATAGTATAGAAACACTTGAATCAAAATCTAAATCAAGCTTCTTAATTGAGCGAAAATTACGAATGCTTACTTTTTCTATTATTTTCATAGTATTTTTTTGATATTTTCAACTAAATTCATAGATTGATAATCTAACGTAATAATATCTTTCAGGATATCGCTCGGACCACGTAGTATTACATCATTATTGATATGAGGGCTTTTTGCGGACAAATCAAAGCTATTCCTATTAACTTCTTCTACATCCAAACTCCAAGAATTATCACTATCACTTTTTGTTTTTTGCAATTCGACAAACTCAACCAAATCAGTTTCGCTTAATGGCTTGCCTTTACCAAGGTTACGGCCTGGGTTTAGTTGGTAATACCAAATCTTTTTGGTTGGTGCGCCTTTGTCAAAAAACAATACTACGGTTTTAACGCCAGCGCCCTGGAATGATCCGCTAGGTAAATCCAAAACTGTATGCAAATTGCAACTTTCAAGCAATAATTTGCGCAATGCAACCGAAGCATTATCTGTATTCGACAAAAAAGTATTTTTTATGACAATACCAGCTTTGCCACCCGCCTTCATCATCTTGATAAAGTGTTGCATGAACAAAAATGCAGTTTCACCAGTTTTGATCGGAAAGTTATGTTGAACTTCCTTGCGTTCTTTGCCACCAAACGGTGGATTAGCCAACACAACGTCAAAGCGATCTCTTTCTTGCACATCAGCCAAGTTTTCAGACAAAGTATTAGTATGTTTGATATTCGGCGTTTCAATACCATGCAAAATCATATTCATTATGCCGACAATATATGGCAACGCCATTTTTTCTTTGCCATAAAATGTTTTGGTCTGCAATATATCCCACTGCTGTGAACTTAGTTTCTCACGATGTTCGGTCAAATATCCAAAAGCCTCAACCAAGAATCCAGCCGATCCACATGCGCCATCATAAATCGTTTCGCCAATTTGTGGATTAACGACTTTGACGATAGTCCTAATCAGTGGGCGTGGCGTGTAATATTGACCGCCATCACGCCCAGCATTACCCATGTTTTGAATCTTACTTTCGTATAAGTGTGATAATTCGTGTTTTTCTTCGTCCGTTTGAAAATGAAGCTTGTCGACAATGTCCAAAATATTACGAAGCGAATAGCCACTTTGAATTTTGTTTTTTAATTCATGAAAAATCTCGCCGATTTTGTTTTCGATTGTATTTGAATCTTCAACACGGAACTTTTTAAGATACGGGAATAGTTGTTGATTAACGAAATCGCTCAAATCGTCGCCATCCATTGCTTTTTGATGATCTAATTTGCCATCGGCGGTTTTTGGACAAGCCCAAGATTGCCAGCGATACTCTGGCTGCAAAATGAATGCGGCTTCTTTGCCAGTTAATTTGGCGCTTTTTTGTCGATCGTTTTCTAAATCGTCCAAATACTTCAAAAAAAGAATCCACGAAGTCTGCTCGATATAATCAAGCGCGCTACCAGCATTATCGGCCCGCAAAATATCATCTATATTTTTTAACGATTGTTCAAACATTATTTATCTCACTATCTTGAACTAATTTTACTCTAGATATACCGTTGAGTCTATTTTTAATCATTAGTCATTACCAGTTTTCTGTGTAGATGTTGGTAAGCAGTAAAAGGAATCCATCCATCATTCTTTAGTCTGCCCACAACAATACCGGCATCAATTTTCTCTTGATCGGCAAATCCTTTAATGCTATTCTCGCTAAAATCTTGCCTCATTAAGAAATTCTTATATAAATTAGTGGGTATTAAAGCATTCGCAGCAAACTCATCAGCCTGAAGTTCATTAGATGTTTTTTCGCCACCACTTATAAAGCTAATAAACTGTTCTTTTTTACCATGCAACAATACGTGTCCTATCTCGTGAAATAATGTAAACCAAAATTTATCTGCATCTCGTCCATATATACTGATTTGAATAAGTGGGTTGTCACCTATCCAACGGGTCGCCCCACTCGCTTTAGTCCCTTTTAGGTGTTGTACTGCAACCAAACCAACGCCAGCACCAGCAAGTGTATTTTGTATATTTTTAAAGAAGTTACTATCCAGCTGCTGTGTCATAGAGCGTATTGTTGATAATACTTCTTTGAGTCTGTTTTCGTTATATTGTGATATTTCAAAATCTAATTTTTGCATATCAATCTCACCACAGCGTAACCAAGCCGCCAAAGCCCCCTGATTGATTACCTGATTATATCCCCTGCGATACGCAGCCGCTTCTGTGGATGGGATTGATAATAGTGAATTGACACCAAAAAACTTCCAGAGATTGATTACTCTTTCGACCTTATCGAGTGTCGCCTCTACTCTATTAGACTTCACTAATTCGCTATATGGAAATTGATTTATTAAATTAATTTCAGACCTAGCTTTATTCTCTTGGTCAAGGCGCGCAAAAGTAGCACGATAATTTTTATCCAGATTAATCCAAAAAGATGCCGCACCACCAAGTGCATTTTCGAACAACATTGCCGTATCGGCTGTAATAGAAGCCTCGCCATTAATGATTTGGCTAATATGTTTCTCTGACAGACCAGTACGCTCGGCAAGATTTTTTTGAGTCATATCTAATTGATCCAAGATTTTTTGGACTGTCTTGCCTGGATGAATTGCTTTATTGGGCTGGTAAACCATAGGTCCTCCTTTTAGCGTTTAGTGATAATCTATACAAAGTTCTACGATTACTATACGCTTTGTTGTTTTATGGTTGTCTATTCGAAAATCCGGATCACCATCATGATCAGGACGGAAAATAAGTCTGTGGGTTTTGCTGACATCAACGGCGAAATACCCCTTCCATTCAGCCTTCAGTGGATGTGGACGAAGCGATTGTGGAATATCATAACAAGAATCGGCAGCAAATAATTCGTTAATTACTTGTATGATATCGTCAGCATTGCAATGTGCTTTTTGTTTACGACATAACTTATCAAGTTTAGCAATGTCATTTGCTACCTTCTCAGTTTTGTCATCTACAAAGCTTATTATCATTATACCCTTTACTTCATTATTTTGTCAATATTTTTGTTTACCATAATGGTAACTATTATAGTCGTTCGTGCATTCATTTGCAAGCTTTTATTAATCATTTTTTAATATGCTTATGCTTATATGGCTATCAGAAGTGACAATAATGTGATCTGTTAAATTGACGCCCAGAAGAGACCCCGAATTTATTAATCTTTCAGTAATATCGATATCCGCCTGACTAGCTTCCAAACTGCCGCTTGGGTGATTATGTGCCACAATAATCGATGCGGCGCGATCGGTTATGGCGTCGGCGAAGACTTCGCGGGGGTGGACTAGGCTGCTGGTTAGGGTGCCGATGGTGATGATGCGTTTAGCAATCAAGCGGTTAGCGCCATCGAGAGTCAGGACGACGAAGTATTCTTGTTTTTTATCACGGATGTCGGCTAATTGTTCGACGGCCTTCTCTGGCGAGTCGATGATTGGCTGGTCGCTGTCGATTAAATAGCGTTTTGATAATTCTAGTGCTGCTAAAATTTCAGTAATTCGCGCTGGCCCCATGCCAGTCACCTGCTGTAATTGTTGGTATGTAATATTTACGCCAAATTCGCGCAATAATTTCAAAGTATTCCCAGCAATTTTGCTTACATCAGCTTGTTTATTGCCACTGCCAATCAGCGCCTGCAACAACTCAAAATCTGACAGCGCCGCTGGGCCTTTGGCCTGCAATTTCTCGCGCGGGCGATCGTGGTTTGGAATTTGATTTAGGCGTTTCATTTTTGCTCATCCATATACTATCTATCACCTACCAACTACTATTTTTTATTGACATTACGCTTGTGGCGTGGTATATTTTTTATATCACCAACAGAAGATTGCCCCTTCAAGGTTTCGTCCTTGCGGGGGTTCTTCTTATTTCGAGAGTATTCTATCTTGAATCTTAAATCACTTACAAATCGCGTATATGGTTTAAATATGTCATATTTTAACAATGCAGAAAACTTCTTTTGATTCGGTACCAACAGAATACCAAGCTTATTATTTTCATATAAATACTTTGCCAAACATTGAAAATCACCGTCGCCAGACACAATTACAGCTTTTTCGTAATTATTGTATTCAATCATCGCATGAAGCACTAATTCTGCATCACAATTACCTTTTGTTGTACCGTCCTTATTTGTCAAAGTTGGCCTGAATATACAGGTATAACCGTAGTTTTTAAAGGCGGCATACATATCATCATTTTTCGCTATATAACCGATGAATATATAGGCTTTATCGACATTATATTTTTCACGCAGATATACACGAAAACGTTTAAAATCTATCTTCCACCCCTGCGATCGCACACCGAGGTTAAGGTTTTGGCTGTCAATAAAAGCGTAATTTGGTTTAGTTTTAACCATAAGCTTATTATAAGCTATTATTAATTATAACGCCATAATGTGCCAATTATTTACAATGATATTATTCAATGCTTTTTGCAATACTTCAAGCTTTGCGATAAAATGTTAGACGTATAAACCAGCAAATTATTTGGTCAACGTGCCAATTTATGCTTGTTTATATAACAATCAAAAGGCCGGAAAACTGGCCGTATTTTTATTTAAAATAAAAATAAATTAAATGGCAAAAAATAGCCAACAACGCAAAGAAGATGTGGCAAAAGAATTACCAACCAATATTTTTAAGTGTGAATCATGCGGCAAAACGTCGCATGAGCCATTCGAAAATATGTTCGGTGATCCAACCGTCTGTTCGGACGCATGCTATATGGCGCGCGTGAACAAAGGCGGTTTTTGTGACATTTTGTGGGTCGATACACGCTAACGCGTCATTCCCCACACAGCGCCAGCAGGACGCCTTGTATCCTGCTTTTTTATTGACTAATTATTTAAAGTATTGTAATGTATCTAAAGTAGTGCCTTCTTGGCATGTGTTCTTTTAAAATAAGTCGGATTGTTACAATGTGCGTTTGGTACATTGTTGTTTGTTGAAAATTAAACAAATTTTATGACAACTTTAATAATTATCGTGATATTAGTCAGTGCTATCATATTGACGAATAAATACGATGATGATGACTCACGGAGAAGGTTTGGGGCTTATATGTTTGCTGGCGTTATAGCGCTGCTGACATATGTGATCTTCGGAGCACTCGCAACAGTCGTTGGATGCGCACTTTTCATTGTTATCATTATTCTTATCACTAAGATAATTGATGATGAATTGAATGCGCTGTATGCCATAGTTGCAGTATATATAGCGTTTCTTGTAGCGCTAATATACATGTATGCATGGCATATTAAGGTGTGAGTAAGAAGTATTCACACCTTCGTTTGGCCTTAGCCCAAACGCACATTTATTTTTTGTAACAATCTGAGTTATATATTGATGGTTCGGCGCGTGAGTTTTACACTAACACAACTTTTTTGTCTAAAGCCTTGGCAATTTTTGTTAGAGTTGTAAAAGTTGGGTTAGAATCACCACCCTCTAATCTTGCGACCGCCTCTTGTTTCATACCTGCCTTCTTGGCAAGCTCGGCTTGGGTCATTTTCTTTTCTAATCTTGCAGATATCAAACTATCAATCAAAACAAACTCGGCCTCGAGTGCGTCGTATTCTTTTTTTACCTCAGGATCAGATAAGACTTCCTTTTTGAAATCTTTCCAATTGGCGAATTTACTTGTATCTACTTTACTCATGAATTAAATATAACATATACGTTATAATATCGTCAAGATATCTCGTCTTTCTTTGGCTATTATATATTCTCTGCGAGGCATTTTTTGGGTTCTTTTTTTAAACGCATGAAGAAATATAACTTCTAGATCATTTACGATGATAATATAAAATATCCGAACTTCGTTTTTACCTCTTATCCGTAGTTCGTAGATGCCATCACCTAGATACCTGCTATGTGGCAAACCCAAATCCGGTCCGTATTTATTTATCAGGTCGATACTACGAGAAATTTTTGATTTTGTTTGTTTGTCTTGATTGCGTATGAAATCCTGTACAAGTTCGTCCCCTCGACTGTTAGTATAGAATCGAATTACCCAATTGTTCATAAAATAATAATATCATAAGTATTCTAAGCTTAATATAAGTTTTTATATATTGGCCACTTTTATCAAAGCTCGTTCGATTAACAGCCATGGTTCGGCGCGGGATAGTTTCATGTCGTCATCAGCGGCGGCAAAAATTGTAATTATTTTGGCAGTACCAGATTTACCGATTTTTTTGGCAATTGGCTGCAGTTTGGACACGACATATGGATGAATACCAAAATCTTTGGCGACGTTGTCATCCTTAGTTGCGTTGGCTACGGCGGCCAATTGAAAGACTTGGCTGGACAACAGTGCAAACAATCGGTAAGGATCTTCGGTCTGTTCTAAAATTTTTAGCATTTGGCGCAAGTCATTGACGTCACCCTGCAGGGCCGTGTCAAATAAATTGAACACATTTTCAATCGGATTGGGTTCGATGATATTTTTAATGACATCAACAGATATGATATCGACTAGTGCCAACTTTTCAAGAGCGTGAAATAATTGCCACTGGTCAATACCAACCCAGCGTACCAAAGCCTGAACACTCGATTTATCCATATCGATACCAAGCTTTTTTGATTCATCATTCACCCACCGTTCGGCAACCAGAGTGTCGCGATCGGTCCAAGGCTGAAATTCGTGAACAGTCGCCTGATTTTTTAGCAACTTAAAGGTTGTCGTTCGTTTGTCGGGTTTAGATTCGACCAGCACCAAATGAATATCATCCGAAATGCGTGGCAACCAGTCACCTAGTACTGGCCAAATGGCCTTGTTAGACCCCAAATCACGAATAATCACCGTTCGCGCCGTCGCAAACAAACTGACACCCATCAACAAATCTGGCAGTTGTGCCAATTGCAATGTACTGCCATCAATTCGTTCGACGATACCATTAAAATCAGCCGTAATCTGCCGTAACGCCCGCTCGATTTCAAATGAATTTTCACCTAGCAACAATGTAATCATCTAGGCTATTATAGCCTAGATGATTGGCTATTGGCTATTGGAAGGTGGCTATTGGCGCGATTGCGATTCGCCATCTTGCATATTCCAATGACTAAATGCTACTTCCAGCCATATTCCAATAGCCATATTCCAATAGCTACTTGCCAACAAGTTGGCAAGATGGGCAAATATGCGTGCCACGACCG
Organism: uncultured bacterium; assembly: GCA_903899655.1. Taxonomy (GTDB): domain Bacteria; phylum Patescibacteriota; class Saccharimonadia; order Saccharimonadales; family Saccharimonadaceae; genus UBA1547. The sequence continues at coordinate 38,726 of CAIUKF010000014.1, read as the reverse complement.
GCGACGCGAATTTTGATTATTTCGGTGCCACAACGTGGACAGGCCAAGCCTTCACGGCGAAAAACACGCGCAAAATCCATATAACTGCCCTTTTTGCCTTCGGCATTAACATAATTTCGATTAGTACTACCGCCTTTTTCGATTGATAAATTCATGACAGCGCGGACTTCGGTATATAGCGATTGGAATTTGGAATATGGAATATGGCCAACAAGGGTTGAGGGGTGAATTTTGGCTCCCCACAGCGATTCGTCGGCGTAAATGTTACCAACACCGGCAATCACCGATTGGTCCAATATAGCGGCTTTGATGGTGGTCCTGGCGCGACGTTTAAAGCGTTCAGCAAACTGTGCAGCCGTAAAATCAGGCTCTAATGGTTCGGGACCGACTCGCCGCATAAAATCGATATTAGGTACTTCGACAGTTGGCATCAAACGGACCCAACCAAACTTGCGCTGGTCATTAAAATACAAATGCGATCCATCGGTGAATTCAATAATGACACGGGTTGATTTGTCAGGTAGCGAATTTACTAAACTATCATTCGGATGGCCGCCGGCAAAGCGGTTTTCGCTTTCGTTGGCTATTGGAATTTGGCTATTGGAATTTGGCATTTCGCCACCTTCCATATTCCATTTGCCATATTCTATGTTTTTGTTGACGAAAACAAGTTGTCCGGTCATTTTAAGATGAATTACTAATGTATAATTTGTTGATAAATCAATCAGCAAAACTTTGGCGCGACGACGAACGTCAATCACGGTGGCATTAATCAAAAAGTGCTTTACATCAGCGGGAGCATTCGGAAAAGACTTGGGATTATCCGTAACGGCGGTTTTGATAATTTTACCAATAATTAATTTATGAAGTCCACGTTTGACGGTTTCGACTTCAGGAAGTTCAGGCATTTAGGCAATCTCGATTAGTTTGCCTAAATCAGTTTTTGCTTGGTCAATTGAATCAAAGATAATGCCCTGCATGCCGGTATTAATCGCGCTGGCTATATTGACTGGCGTGTCGTCAATCATAATACACTCGTCGGTGTTAACACCAAGTTTTTCGGCCATTAATTCAAAGATTTTAGGATCAGGCTTAGTAATGCCGATATCACTAGACAAAATAACAGCGTCAAATAAATTCATACTGTTCATAATTGGCAAAAAGTCGTCTAACCAACCATGGCCAATATTGCTGAGTAGGCCAATTTTGTAGCGACCAGTTGCCTTGACTTGCTTGATTAAATCGATTGACGACTGATTATAATTTTCGACGCTGTAATATTTATTCATCGCATCGTCCATACTAATGCCAGTTATAGCAACGACTGAATTGTAAAATTCTGAACGCGAAACCAAGCCAGAATCAGACTTACGTTCAAGTTCGGTCAGTTGATCTGAAAATTGTGGATACGTTTGGTGTAATAAATCGCGGCCAATTGTAATCAGGACGCCAAAGCAGTCAAAAATAACCGCTTTTACTGCCATAGGTCAGCAATCAATGTGTTAGATTTTGGAATTTGATTTGTAAATAACTTAGTAATTACACTGACAGTCGCATTTAGCGAACCGCGTGGGCTTGAGCATGACGTTGCCCAAAGCTTTTTCAGAGTCTTATTCGACTGCAAAATTTCAAATTGATAAACATAACCAGCCGAACAAATACCGCGAGTATCGTTGTTGGCACCTGTCAGTTCAGTACCCTTCATGTAGTTGGCATTGTTGAGTGCGTAAACAAATTGTTCGTAGGCTGGAATATTATTAGTTAGGGCGATGCTGTCAGTCGCTTGGTCCAAATAGCCTTTATACGTCGTTAAATTACGAGTATTTGGCGTAATTGTAATCTGATACGAGCGATAATTTTCATCAGCCGTCAGCGGTCCACGAACCGTCATACGAACAGCACGATCAGCCGATGTGCTGAGTAGCGATGTTATTGAAGTATCGTTGGTAGTAGTGGTTGAGCTTGGAAATAAGATAATACGCGCCAGCGAAACAAGCGCAGCAATCACAACTGCGATAATGACTAGGGTCAAACCGACCGAAAAAATTTGTCTTGTTTTACGCTTTACCATGGGTGGTATTATACTATTCTTTCTCTGTTATGTCAATCAAAGCTCGCCCCAATTTTTGCCAATTGTGACGTCAACTTTTAATTTAATGCCCAGCTGTGGAGCGATGTTTTCCATGGTATTTTCCAAAATTTCAGCAATTTTTTCGGCATTTTCAATTGGCGCTTCGATTAAAATACTGTCGTGAATTTGCAAAATTTGCTCGCCCAGACCGTTTAAGCGTTTGTCGACTTCGATCATAGCCAGTTTCATTAAATCAGCTTCAGTCCCCTGTATCGGCATGTTGGCAGCGGCACGCTCGGCACTGGTGCGAACCATGAAATTGCTGCTGTGAATATCGGGCGTTGGACGACGGCGGCCAAAATAAGTTTCGACATAGCCGACAGTTCGAGCTTGGTTTAAAATACCATCAATATACTTGCGAATCGGCGAACGCAGTTCGAAATAGCGGTCAATAAACTTTTTGGCTTCGAATAAATTCATGCCAGTCGCCACACTTAGGCCATGTGGACTCATACCGTACAGCACACCAAAATTAATCGTTTTGGCATCACGACGCTGGGTTTTGGTTACATCATCAATCGGGATATTATAAATTTCGCTGGCGGTTTTGGTATGAATATCAACGCCACTATTAAAGTCAGCAATCATTTGTTGATCACCCGCCATCACGGCCGCCAAACGCAGTTCAAACTGTGAATAATCGGCGCTAATAAAGACTTTGTCACCGTCTGGAATAAAGGCACTGCGAATTTGTCGACCCTGCTCGGTACGAATCGGAATATTTTGCAAATTTGGATTAGTGCTGCTAAGGCGGCCGGTGCTGGCGACATCTTGATTAAATGTCGTATGAATTCGGCCTTGGTCATCAATCAATTTTGGCAGTGCATCAATATAGGTATTTTTGAGTTTAGCAAGTTCGCGAGTCCTTTCGATCAATTCAATAATCGGATGTTGACCGCGAAGTTTATTTAATTCTTTTTGGCCAGTGCTGTAGACGGTTTTACCTTTTTTGATACCGGCAGTTGGCAATTGCAATTTGGTAAATAACACCTCAGAAAGTTGCGCTGGGCTGGCAATATTGAATTCATAACCGACCATTGTATATATTTGTTGTTCAAGGTCTAAATACTCATCACCAAGTAGTGTACTCATTGCAGCAAAAACGTGTGCATCAATTTTGATACCGCGATGTTCCATCAAAAATAAAATATAAGTCAGCGGAAAGTCGAAGTCATGCGCAATTTTGGCAAACTTGGGTTCGCGCTGAAAATCGACAATTTGTTGGTCATAAATATGCCAAATTGCCGCCACTGAAATTTCGGCGCTGTCGCCAATTGGCTGGCCAACCAATCCGGGCAAGGTACGATCACGTTGCAATGGATTAATCAAAAAAGCCGCTTGGTGGATATCGTGCAACTCACCAAAACGCACAAAAACACCTTTGGCAGCCAGCTGGTGATACAAAATTTTACTGTCATAACTAATGACCGTCGCCAGTTCAAAAACTCGCCAAACACTGCGGTCTAATTGGTCAATTTTGGCACTGCTGATTGTTTGGTGGTCAGTCGACAACCAAATCATATCATCATTGGCATGCAATACAACCGGACCATCAATCGATAACGTTTCAGGCCAAGGCACAACCTGTAATTCGGTCAAACCCGCCCGTTCATCAATCACTTTTTCCTCGACTTTATGTAATTGCATATGTTTTGGTAGGCGTTTTATCAGTGAAAAGAATTCCAGACGTTTTAAAATCGCTTCAACTTTTTCCAGATCAATATCGTTGATATCGGCAACATCCCAATCAAGTTTGACGGGCGCATCGGTCCAAATGCTGGCTAGTTCTTTGGTAACATAGGCCATTTTTTTGCCATCAGCCAGCTTTTTGGCTACAGTTGGCTTGATTTCGTCCAGATGTTCGTAAATATTGTCCAATGTGCCGTATTGTTGCAATAATTGAATACCCGTTTTTTGACCAATGCCATTAACGCCAGGCAAATTATCAGACGAATCCCCCATTAAGGATTTTAGGTCCAAAAACTGTTCGACGCCAATGCCGTACTTTTTTTCAAAATATTCTACGTCGAATTCTTCCAGGTTCGATAGGCCATTTTTGAGCGCGTAAACTTTAACCATCGGCCCAACCAATTGCAAAGCGTCCAAGTCACTGGTCAGTAAATAAGTTTCAATACCTTTGGCAGTTGCCTCGCGCGAAAAAGCACCCAAAATATCATCGGCTTCGTAATCGTCCAATTCGTACAGTGGCCAACCAAAAGCGTCCAGCAGTTCGTATAAAATCGGAATTTGTTCGTAAAAGTCATCTGGGGCGGCTTTGCGACCAGCTTTGTATTCGGGATAAATCTCACGTCGTTTGCGAATGTTAGTACCGCGTTTATCCCAAGCAATTGCGACATAATCGGGCTCTAACTTTTTGATAAGTTCGATGGCTAGTGACGCAAAACCAAAAACACCGCCAGTTGGCGTGCCGTCGGGCAGCGACAAATTTGGCATCGAATAATACCCTCGATAAAATACAGATTTTCCGTCGATAACCGCCAGGCGTTTTGTCATAATATCATTATAGCTTAGGGGTGGCTATTAGAATATAGAATATGGCTATTGGCTGCTCTCGCCATATTCCATTCGCTGGACAGCGAAGCTAAATTCCAATAGCCAAACCTAATCTGTTACAATTAATTATATGATTAATACCCGAAAAATTAAGATAGTCGCATTTGTCGGTTTGGCCGGTGCCGGAAAAAGTTCAGCCGCTAATTATATTACTGAAAAAGGTTATCCAAAAGTTTATTTTGGTGGCGTTATTTTGGACGCTTTGACTCAAGCAGGTTTAGACCATACCCAAGAAAATGAAAAAATGTTTCGCGAAGAATTACGTGCCAAAGAAGGCAAAGATTTTGTTGCTCAGCGCATTATTACCCAAATTCGTGATTTAATTGCATCAGGTCAACACCGAATTGTAGCCGACGGATTATACAGTTGGACTGAATATAAGGCCTTAAAAAGCGCTTTTCCGGGCGAACTAATTTTGATTGCCATTGTCGCACCTCGCCGGTTGCGTCACCGACGTTTGTTAAATCGCCCTGTTCGCCCACTATCACAATTTGAAGCCGACCAACGCGATTGGGCCGAGATTGAGAATTTGGAAAAAGGCGGACCAATTGCGATTGCCGACCATTATATTATTAATGACGGCGATATCGAACAACTGCATCAACAAATTGATACAGTTTTGGATGAAATTGAGTTTATTGTTTAACGATAAATAACATCGTGACTTATACGGGTCCTGCCGTCCGTTCCGCCCCTAATTTATAAAAATGGATTACCATTTTGTAGTAAATTGGGGCCACCCCGCCGAACGTCACCCGTTGAAATTTGCTTTACACTAAAATATGCTTAACTTTTAAATCTATGCGCAATTAAGTCCAGCTCCACTATGTTTATACAGATGGATGCGAAGTGGTAGCGGAGGCCAAGCGCCACGTGCTGGCCCGAAAGGGTCACACGTAAAGTGGCCATTTGTATTAATATAGTGGTGATGGACGGCAGAAAAGCTGAACTATCCCAAATATTCGTGCAATTTTTTGGCGTCTTTGTGTTTGCGTAGTTTAGCGAGGGCTTTAGCTTCGATTTGGCGAATACGTTCGCGAGTGACGGCGAATTCACGACCGACTTCCTCTAAGGTGTGTGACTTGCCATTTTCCAATCCAAAACGCATTTTGACAATTTTTTGTTCGCGATCAGATAATGACGACAAGACAGATTGAACTTGTTCTTTTAATAATTGTGAAGTGGCTGATTCTTCAGGGGTTGCACTGTCGCCGTCTTCGATAAAATCACCGAGGACTGAGTCTTCGTCTTCACCATCGCGACCAACACCAGCGTCTAGTGACGAGATGTCTTGTTTGATTTTGATAACATATTCAACTTTGGCAGGTTCCATTTCAAGTTCCTTGCCTAGTTCTTCGATAGTTGGCTCACGGTTTAATTCTTGGGTCATGCGACGTTGGGTGCGCAATAATTTGTTGATTGTTTCAACCATGTGAACCGGAATACGAATCGTACGAGCTTGGTCAGCAATGGCACGCGTAATCGCTTGGCGAATCCACCAAGTTGCGTAAGTACTGAATTTAAAACCCTTGTCTGGATCAAATTTTTCAACGGCGCGCAGCAAACCAGTATTTCCCTCTTGAATTAAATCCAAAAAGTCCAGACCACGGCCACTGTAACGTTTAGCAATCGAAACAACTAAACGCATGTTAGCTTCGGCCATTTTGTCTTTGGCTTTTTTATCACCGGCCACAACGCGTAGTGCCAAGGCAAGTTCATCTTCAGAATTTAGCAAAGGAATTTTGCCGATTTCGCGCAAATATAAACGGACGCTGTCATCACTGGCATCATCAAAATATTGACCTTTGTTTAAGGTGTCTTCGTCGTCCTCTTCTTCGTCAATCAATTCATCGGGTGCGGGACCGTCAATGTTGGCAAGTGGAATATCAATCACTTCCAAATCTTCAATTGATTCAATCGCTTCCAGCACGTCTGGAGTCAATACAATATCTTCGTCGTCATTAACTACTTTTTTATCTTTTACCACTTTGTATCTCCTTGATTAGATTGTTTAATTGAGATCGAATTTCGTTAGCTTGAACGTCGTCACCTAATAATTCTAGGTCGCGTAATTTTTCAGTTAATATTTCTTTTTGCTTTTTCTTGTGCTCGGTGGCAACTTGGCGGAGCAATCGTGCCGTTTCAAAGTAACGATCTTGGTCGTTCCATTCGGCATATCGAGCGTCGGCCCTTAATAGTAATATTTTTACATAGATATCATAATTTTGCAAGCTTTCAGGTGTATCGCGAACAGGTTTGCCGCCACATTCAGACAAATATTTAGCAACGGCTTGCCTTTCATCGCCCGTAAAGGTCTGAATATCGACTAATTTAAACAATTCATGGGTTGCGCCATCAATCAGTGCTACCGCCAATAAGTTGTCTTGATATGAGGCTGGGTCGTGTAAGACATCAGATTGCGAAACTGGCACTTTGTATGACCTTTCGGACTTTTTGACGCCACTATCCAATTTTTCTTTCAGCGCATCAACCGACGAATCACTAATTTTGGCAATTTTAATCAAATAATATTCTTGTTCAACCGAATCGGTCAGCAATCGTACTAAATCCAGCGCTACAGTCGTAAATCGACGTTTGCCAGCCGCTGTTTGCAGGTCTTCACGCAAAGCATATTGCTTTAACAGCCAATCGACCGCTGGTTCGGCGTTATCAATCGCCTGCTGCCATAATTTAGGGTCGGTTTGAATCAATTCATCTGGGTCTTTGGCGCCACCAGGCAGCGTAATAATCGTCAAATCAACGCCAACATTTTGAGCAATCGGAATCGAACGCTCAGTCGCCGCCAGGCCGGCTTTGTCGCTATCAAACGCCAAACGAATATGACTGCTGAGGCGCACCAGGGCCCGCAAATGGTGTTCAGTCATTGCCGTGCCGGCGGTTGCTACAACTTGATTAATGCCGACTTGATGACTGCTAATAACGTCCAAGTTGCCCTCGACGATTACCGAATAATCACCCGTCCTAATTGATTCTTTGGCTTGCGACAAACCAAAGACGTGTCGGCCTTTGTCGTACAGCAAAGTTTGTGGCGTATTTAGATATTTTGGCGCTTTGTCATCATCAACAATAATGCGACCCGTAAAACCAATTACCTGTCCCGTGCCGTCCATCAATGACACCATCATGCGACCGCGGAATAAATCACCGCCGTATTGATTGACTAGCCCAGCCTGTGATAATTCGTTTTTGGTAAAACCTTTTTTAGTTAAAAATTGCACCAAAGCATCGCCACTGGTTGGCGCATAGCCGATTCTAAAATCTGTCACGATTTTTTTGCTAAGTTTGCGTTTGCCAAAGACATACTCCATGGCGTGTTGGTTTTTAATTAAACTTTGTTGGTAATAATTGGCAGCTAAATCATGGGCCTGTAATAGCCTTTTTTTTCGCTGGGCAATCTCTTGGCTGCCTTTGGTGTCATATATCGTTAAATCAACACCAGCTTTGCGCGCCAACATTTCCAGGGCCGACCGAAAATCAACACCTTCAACTTCCATAATAAATGTAAAGACATCGCCACCCTTGTTGGACGAAAAGTCATGCCAAATATGTTTGTCAGGACTGACGTAAAAACTTGGCGTTTTTTCGCCACTAAATGGGCTGAGGCCACGAAAGTTTCGGCCGGCACGTTTAAGAGGAACGTATTCACCAATCACGTCCTCGATATTCAGCCGCGCCCTAACTTCCTCTTTGGCATCTTGCATAATATTATTATACCTCTGTTAGGACATAACTCAAAGCAAACGGCAAGAGTTGACCGATATTTTGATAATCCATCCGTTTATGCTTAAATAGCAATAGTATGTATCCCAATGACAACAAACAACCACTTCCTGTCGATTACCTAAATCAAATTGCGCCAAATCAGACGCATAAAATTAATTTGTTCAACAAACAGCCACTACTGTTGGGTGGCATTGGCATTATCGTATTATTAATCGTCACAATCATCGTCGCCAGTCTTATGTCGGGTGGCATTAAACCAACTGAACGTCTAGCAGCCAGGTTAACAGCCACCGCTAGCGTAGTTGATGATGCAAAAACCAAGATGAAAAGCAGCCAATTACGTGCTATTAACGCCACTCTTAGTAGCCTACTGATAAATTCTGTCCGCGACATCACACCAATCCTAACCAAGGATGGAATTAAAATTGATAAACTTAGCAAATCAGTTGTCGCCACCGAATCGACCGATGCTATGATGGCTAGATTAGAAGACGCCAGATTGAATGTTAAATACGACCGCATTTACGCCCAAGAAATGGCAACTCAATTGGAAAATATATTAATTTTGATGAACCAAATCGAAAACAGCACCAGTAGTTCTAGTTTAAAAACATACCTAAGTGACAATATTACAAACCTGGAACCAATTCAAAAACAATTTAGCGATTTTCAAGATCCTACGCTTTAATCAGCATTGACTAAATTATAGCTAATCGAAACCAAACTTTTTAATTCGTCATCTGGCACCTGGCCTGTGCAAATAATTGTGTTCCAGTGTTTTTTGTTCAAGTGATAGCCGGGCAGTACTGTTTCGTAATCTTCACGTAGCTTCTCGGCCAGCAAAGGGTCACATTTTAGACTAACCCGCAGCGGATTAGTGTTGTCGGCAATCAGCGCAAACATTTTGCCACCACCAGTTTCGGTATGACCGATTTTATATACCGATGTGCCTTCGCCAAACGGAAAATCCAACCATGAATTTGGAAAACTGAGTATGTAATCTTCGATTTCTTTATGTGTCATAAATCTATTCTACAGACTACTGTATGGTGGAAGCAAATTTTTTATCGTCGACGACCAATCTAAACGTTGCAAAATACTATTCTGTTGATCGATTGTAGCTGGTTTTACTATCTTGCCAGCATCATTTGTGCCAACTACACCAAATTGATAATTTATGTTTAATTTTGTTAATCCTTGAGCTTCGGCTTGGGCTAAACAATCATCTTTAAAGGCAATGCAGCTATCACCTAACTTTAACCATTTTTTTAATAAATCGGTTTTATTGTCGCCAGTTTTCATAACTACATTAATAGCAGCCGACCGTGATACTTCGATCGAATCCTGTTGGTCAAAGATAAAATTGCCCATCGAATAAACAATTAAATGACCTTTGTAGCTTTCAGAATTTTGAATCCAATGCGGGTGGTCGCCCAATACCATATCGGCCCCACTGTCGATTAAGCTGTGATAAAAATCAACCTTTAATTGATCGGCTGCCGGTTTATATTCAGCGCCCATGTGCGGCATCGCAATCACTGGCATATATTTACTATACTTTTGCATCACAGCCACTGACTCGGGCGTTGGAATACGAAATACAGCGTGATAGCCGCACAGCGCAACTGGCAAATTACCTGACGTAATTGACTCATCGTCACTTGTGACTGTCACCGGCAAGCCAATAACCTCACAAATATCATCAATTGATCTGGGGTCGTAATGCCCAAAATATTGAATTCCGGCTTTTTCAAGCTGCTGTTTTGTCTCGGTGAAACCATCAATTCCCTGATTATCAGTATGATTATTAGCCAAAGTAAAAGCCGTAAACCATTTAGCCGCTTCAGGCAGATAACTTGGCGAGCAATTAAACGATAAAGTATCATCCTCTTGGGCTGAAGTCATATTCACGCCAGCCACAGTTGGACATTCTAACCCCGAAATCCAAGCATTATATTGGTCGCGATTAAATTCATTTAAACGCGAAAAAGGATAGGCATATTTCAGCGGACTAGCCATTGACCAATCATTGATATATCGGCCCCAATAAGTATTACCCGTAAATAGTACATTTGAACTAATAATCGTAGGCTGGGGCTTCGGTTTTACAACTGTCACTTTTTTATCGACAGTATTATGTGAAACAGCTGGCTTAATGACAAACCAGTATCCCGCCACAATAAGACCAACAACTAGTATCAAAGCAATTATTATGACCCAGATACGTTTGCCACTGTGCCCATTTGTTATGCTTTGCATATTAGTTTTATTGTAGCACTATTTAATTTTGGTCAAATAATACTTTAGTTCCATGATACTACCACGGATGTCGTCTAGGGCTCGATGTTCGTCTGGCTTAACAAATTTCTTTTTGTATTTGCCATCAAACACAACTTTCCAAGCACTGACATCTAGCATTCGATAATGTAACCTGGCATCAAATTTAGGCCAGTTGGCAACGATAAATCGCCTGTCCATATGGATAGAATTTCCGCCCAACAAAACTGGCTTGTCTGACTTGAAATGTTCATCGATAAACGCCAATATTTCGGCCTCAATTTCAGTTAATTTTTTGCCGTGTTGATTTTGTTCAATCAAACCATCCCGGGAGTCAGTGTGATAATCCCAAAAAGCCGAATTAGCCGCCAAACGCTTATTCAAGACTCTGGTTTTGTTTTTTACAATGCCATGATAAGTCGCGATTTCGTTAAAATCCCAATCGGTTGCAATTGCGGCAACTTCGAGTATCAGATCGTCATTCGCCGACAAACCGGTCATCTCTAGATCAAGCCACAAAATTTTTGCAAAAGTTTTTTTCGACATAGTTAATCTTTCTTTTTATCGAATTGTTCAATTTTTAGAAAACTTACAATAACATAAACAACCAACGCAATAATAATAAAGTTAATCGTGTCATTTAGGAATATTCCGTAACGCAATATAACCGGTTGTCCACTAACCGTTTTCCCTATCGTCCAAGCCAAGCCCTTAATACCTTCGGCTGAACCCAATATCAATCCCAGTGGCGGCATAACGACGTTATCAACCAGTGATTTAACCATGACACTGACCGAACCACCTAAAACCAAACCAACTGCCAGTCCAACAACCCCCTGAGTACGTATAAACCCAAAGAAAGATTTTATTTGTGACTCGCCCGCTACAACAATACTGAATGGGCTAATATTAGTTGTTTTTGAAACTTTTTTAACTTTTGATTTACTGACTGATTTTTTTGCTTTTGGCATAATACTCCTTTTGATAACTGATGATACCACAGACTACATACTGCTGGGCACTTCAATGCCCAACAAATCAAGACCGTGTGAAAATATTAAACTAACTTTTTGTAATAATCCAAGTCTAGCTTGTTTTTGAATATCAGTTACATCACCAACCGCAATCGGCGTAGTTTCGTAATAGCGATTCAAATCACGAGCTAATTCGTACAAATAGGTCGCAATTTTATGCGGTTCAAGATCGCGGGCCGCAAGACGGACAACATCTGGATATTCCAGCAGCTTCAGAATTACTAATTTTTCAGGCGTCCAGTCATATTGCGAAATGTCAGTCTGAGCAATTTCGTTATCATGCAAAATTTTATTCACCCTAACAGCGGCATATTGAACGTATGGACCACTGAACCCAGATAACGCAAAAATACTATCCCAACTAAACAAAATATTGGTGCGACGATCGGCAATAAAATCACTAAATTTAATGGCACCAAGTGCAATTTTTTTGATATCGTCACCAGATACGTCACGGTCCTTGACGACTTCGCGGGCTTTTTGCTCGGCTTGATTTAGCAATTCTTCCATCAACACAACGCCTTTGCGGCTGCTCATTTTTTCGCGGGTTCCATCGTCATTTAATTGGTCGATCACGCCAAACCACAAATGAACCATTTCGGTCTGAATGCCAAGTTTTTTAGCTAACGCAAATAATTGCGTAAAATAAAATTGTTGTTCAGCACCAACTGCCAAAATAATTCGATCAGGATGCCAGTTATCTTGGCGATACATCATTGTCGCCAAATCAGTTGTAGCGTACAGCGCCGCACCATTCGATTTTTGAACCAGCAGCGGCACTTTAATCCCAAATTCATCAAGCGGCACAATCACTGAACCGTCATCATTTTGAATCGCAATCCCCCGACCTAACAAATCTTGAACGATTTGTTTGCCCTGTGGCGCAAAAAAGGCTTCGCCAAGTTCAAAATCAGTCGATATTTTCAGACGATTCATAACTTCATGAATATGAGCCAAACTAATTTCATTAAATCGTTGGCTGTAACTAACCGCTTGTTGGTCGCCACTTTCTAGTTTCAACAGCCACTGTTGGACTTCATTTGCCAATTCAGATCCACCAGTCGCTTCTTCGTCTTTTAACGCTTTTTTGGTTTCGATATAGACCCGACCTAATTCGTAAACACCATCAGTTGCCAATTTTTCATCATTACTAAATTTTAAAAATCCAACTACCCAAATACCAAACGGCGCGCCATAATCGCCCAAATGATTATCAGTAATCACTTTCCAGCCAGTTGCTTCCATTAATCGCTTGACGGCCCAACCTTGATTACCAGGTCTTAGATGGCCAACACTATATGGCTTGGCCATATTTGGACTGGGATATTCAACAACCACGGTTTTACCGGCGCCATCATTATTTTCACCGTATTTATCAGACCAAGTAGACTGCAAGTTATCGGCTAACTTTTTTGATGACAATTTTAGGTTAATAAAACCAGGTCCAGCCACTGAAACGTCAGTATAATCACCGGTTTGACGCAAACTTTCGGCCAACTGTTCAGCAATTTCGCGCGGATTTTTGCCAAGTGGTTTTGCCAACTGCATAGCCACATTAGTCGCAAAATCGCCAAAATCTGAGTCAGGACGGCTTAAATGAACGGCCTGTTCGATATTAAATAACTGTCTAATAACTGTTTGAATTGATAAATTTATTGCATCCATTAACATAAGTATAGCAAAAACCAAGGCTTTATCTCGTATAATAGATACAACATGAATTATATTTATTCCAACACTCCAATTGAAGCCGCCGCAACCGATTTGGCCAATAAATTATTTAAGCATCTATCCAGTGGTGAACGCGTGCTATTTTTGATGTCAGGTGGATCAAGCATTCCAATCTCAATCATGGCCAGTAAAATTTTAAAAGGTGTTAATTTATCAAATTTATACGTCAGCCTAACAGATGAAAGATACGGTGAAGTTGGACATGCCGAAGAAAATTGGCAACAACTAATCGACGGCGGTTTAGACCTGCCTGGCGCTAATTTATATCGCCCATTAATCGGCCAAGATATCGACAAAACTACTAAATTATTTGGCGAATGGATAGCCGAACAACTTAACAAAGCTGATTTTTCGATCGCAATTTTTGGTATGGGCGCCGATGGCCATACCGCCGGCATCAAACCTGGCAGCAAGGCCGCTAAATCAACTGATATTGCCGTATCATTTAAAGGCGATGACTTTGAACGTATTACTATTAGCCTGGTTGCAATTACACGCATCAACGAGGCTATCATTCAGGCGTCTGGTGCCAATAAAAAAGCTATTATTCATGACTTGTTGTATTACGAATCACCCATTGAAGACCAGCCAGCTCAAGTTTTAAAGAGTATTCCAGAATCGACAATATATACTAACAATCGCAAGGAGGAATTGTAAATGAAAATTGCTATATCAGGACTAGGCCGCATGGGCGGTCAAATTGCCAAAAAATTAGCCGAAAACGGTCATACAGTCATTGCACACGATCGCAGTCCCGAGCCAATTGATGCTGCTGCCGAATATGGTGCCATACCTGCCCACGACAAACAAGCAGTCATCGATGTTTTTGACGGCCAACCAGTCGTTTTGTGGATTATGATTCCAGCTGAAGTTATTGAAAGCGTCATCGAAGATTGGCTGACATATTTGCCAACCGGCAGTATTATTATCGACGGCGGTAACAGTGATTACCGCGGCGACCAAGCTAGGGCCGACAAAGTTGACGCCCATGGCAGCACACTACTCGACATCGGCACCAGCGGCGGCGTTTGGGGTATTGTTAATGGCTTTTCAATGATGGTTGGTGGTGACAAAACTGCCTATGACACCGTCGTACCAGTCCTAGACACGTTATCAACGCCACGTGGTGGCCATCAATACTTTGCCGGCAGCGGCAGCGGACATTACGTCAAAATGGTTCATAACGCTATCGAATACGGCATGATGGAATCACTAGCCGAAGGCTACCGTATGTTGTCCGAAGGACCGTACAAAAATATCAATTTGGCCGATGCTGGCGATATTTGGCAAAAAAGCAGCGTCGTCACGTCTTGGCTAAACGATTTAACCCATCAAGCCATCCAAGAAAATCCAAATTTAGACGGCATCAGTGGCGTTGTCGCCGAATCTGGCGAAGCTCGCTGGACACTAGAAACCGCCGACCAATTGGGCATTCCCCTACCTGCTATTCAAGCCGCATTTGACGTTCGTCTGGCATCACAAAAAGGCGAAATTAACTTTGCAACCAAATTACTAGCTGCCATGCGCAATAAATTCGGTGGCCACAACATCAACGGACAACAATAACTATTTAACGCTAGCTTTTATCAACCCAACAAACAATGGATGTGGCTTGGTTGGACGAGAACGAAATTCAGGGTGAGCTTGGGTAGCGACGAAATATTTATTTTTTGGCGCTTCGATATATTCAACCAATTTTCCATCTGGTGATAAACCGCTAACGACTAGCCCGCCTTTGTTAATTTCGGCCAAAAACTTTTGATTAACTTCGTATCGATGACGATGACGTTCGACAATATCTAAATATCCGTAAGTTTTGGCGACCAATGATCCTTTTTGTAATTTTGCAGCATAATCACCCAGCCGCAATGTACCACCGGTCGATTCTTTACCGGCTTGGCCGTTCATAATATAGACAACATCTTGTTTAGATTCAGGCATAAATTCGGTACTGTGCGCGGCTTTTAGACCAGCTTTGCGAGCGCTGGCAATTACTGCCGCCTGCAAACCTAAACAAATACCTAAATATGGCACATCGTTGTCCAGCGCATATCTGGCAGCGTCAATTTTGCCTTCGATACCACGCTTACCAAATCCACCTGGCACAACAATCGCATCAACTGATTTAAAATCATTTTTAGTCGCAATTTCGGCGTTAATCCATTTAAGTTTTAGGGCAACTTTTTCACGCCAAGCGGCTGCTTTTAGGGCTTCAACAATCGACATATAAGTGTCTTCGTTATCAATATACTTAGCGACCAACCCAACCGTCACTAATTTGCTGGGTTTACTGGTTTGACGTTTAACAATTGTTTTCCAAGCCGACAAATCAGGCTCTTTGTCGTTGCCCGAAAAATCAGATAACAGATTACTTAGTTGGCTTTCAGCCAAAATCAACGGCACTCGATAAACTGTATCGGCATTTGGCATCAACAGAACATTTTCTTCGGGTACGCCGCCAAACAAGCTAATTTTCTTAGCAATTACGGCTGGCGCTGGCGTGTCGGTCCTAACAACTACGGCGTCTGGGAAAATTCCAAAACCACGCAAATCTTTCAACGCATTCTGAGCTGGTTTGGTTTTAAACTCTTTACTAGTGTTGATAAATGGCACGTAAACAACATGAACAAACAAACAGTTTTGACGGCCGACACGTTGCGAAAATTCGCGAATCGCTTCAACAAAACTCAAGCCTTCGTAATCCCCAACCGTACCACCAATTTCAACAATGTGAATATCGCTATCGCCAGTTTCGGCAGATTCTAGTATTGCAGTTTGAATTGATTTAGTTAAATGCGGCACCAACTGAACGGTTTGACCTTCGAATTTGCCAGCTCGTTCATCATTCAGCAAATCAAATAAAAGCCTACCAGCCAAAGTAGCGCTTTTTTGTGTTAATTCAATATCCAAGAATCGTTCGTAATGACCCAAATCCAAGTCAGTCTCGGCACCATCACGCGTTACAAAGCATTCGCCATGTTCCCTAGGATTCAAAAGGCCCGCATCTACATTCAGATACGGGTCGCACTTTTGAATTGAAACTTTAACACCTTTGGCCTGTAATACGGCACCGATACTAGCCGCGGTGACACCTTTTCCTACCCCTGATAACACGCCCCCAGTTACAAATATGTATTTCTGTTTTTTAGCCATGAATTTTTATAATCTCCATGGGATTTCATTGTAGCACGCAAATATTACATTACGCTACATCTAGTGTGGTATGTTGTTTTTTCTACGCTAAAATTGATTGAGCTGAACTGCCCTTTGGATAGGTTTTTGGCTGTTGCTGCCAACTGTTCCAGTCATCTTGAATTGGCTTTAATATTTGCCAACTACGCAGTACTTCATCACTACCCGTAAATAAGCTTTTTTCGCTAGAAACTGCATCGACTAGTACCTGTTCGTATGCATCGGGTAATTTAACATCACTTTCATAATTGAAACTTAGGTTGCGTGATTCAAATTCACGACTATAACCAGGTTTTTTGACAAATAATTCGATGTTAATACCTTCATTTGGCTGAATTTTAAAGACTAAACAGTTACTTTGAGCGCCGTTGCTAGTTTTTAGACGAATTCGAATTTCGGCGGTCGTTTCAGACAATTGTTTGCCAGTTGTTAAACGAATCGGCACGCCAACCCAATTTGGCTGATTAGACGACATCTCGATTGATACAAAAGTCTCAACCTGGCTATCGTTATTGTTCACTTCTTCTTTATAGCCTTCGTATTGCGCCCGAACAACTTTACCGGGATCAACAGGCTGTAATTGGTTTAAAGCCGCTAAACGTAATTCTGGCATCCTTTCCCATTCAAGTCCCTGTGGGATATCCATCAAAGTCAAAGTTAGCAGTTGCATCAAATGTCCTTGAACTAAATCGCGTAAAGCGCCAGTTTGTTCATAAAATTGCGCGCGACCATCAATACCGCCAGTCTGCAGTGACACAATCTCGACTGATTCAATAAAATTATTATTCCAAACATGGTAAAACAAAGCGTTACGTGCCCTAAAGGCAATAATATTTTGTGCCATCTCTTTGGCTAAATAATGGTCAATCCGATAAATCTGTTGCTCTTGATAATGATTAGCGGTTTGTTCAATCAGCTTTTCGGCTGATTCTAAATTAATACCGAATGGCTTTTCGAACAAAATTTTTACATTTGGCGTATTAATACCGGCTTCACCCAAAAAGTCGACGATCTGCGCCGTTGACAGTGGCGGTACGGCCATATAAATCAACAATTGTTCGTCGTCACCCAGCGCAACATACTGCTTCAACCTTAAATACTCATCAGCTGACGCCAAATCCATCGTAAAAATCGATAATTTACCATCTAAAAAGGTCTTATTGCCACAATGCACAAATAAATCAGATTGATTAACCTCGTGACGCGACACACCAATCACCGACAAATCATTAAAATTGCCCGTACTAATAATTTGTTCTAGCGCCGGCAACAATTTACGCGTCGCCAAATCACCCGTAATACCAAAAATAAGTAATTTTGTAATCATAACTGTAATAATTATACACCTTTTAATAGTCAAAAACTGTTCCGCGGGTGACGTCCAGTGGGGAGCCCCTGATATTCTTTTTAATGTAATCGTTAAAAAAATATTAGGGGAAACTGGTCGGCAGGACCCGAGGAGTTTTTGACACAAATAATGTTATTTAAGCAAATTTTTTGACAGTCTCTGATACAACCGTTACCACTTGACTATCGAACATCGATGGCAAAATTTTAGTTGGCGACAAATCAACAACTGAATCAGCCAAAGCCTGCGCCACACTACTGAACATCTCTATCTTGAACTGCGGAATATTAGCTTCTAACATACCCTTAAATACACCAGGAAAAACCAGTGAATTATTCAATTGATTTGGAAAATCACTGCGACCCGTAGCAACCGCCAATGCACCAGCGGCCAACGCCTCATCTGGCAATATTTCAGGTTGTGGGTTAGACAAGGCAAAAATAACTGGTTTTGGCGCCATTGTTCGCACCATATCCTGCGTCAAAACACCCGGTTTAGACACACCAACAAAAATATTAGCGCCCTTAACGGCATCGACTAGCATGCCTTCAAACGGCTTCGCCACACTTGCATCAATTAGTTCTTGTTTTTCAGCCGTCAGTTCCGCCCTGCCAGCGTGAATGATGCCTTGGCTGTCACAAAACAAAATATTTTTGATACCATAACTCATCATCAACCTGGCCGTGGCAACACCAGCTGATCCAACGCCGTTAATTACGACCTTGACTGCGTCTTTGGTGATATTCATTAATTTTAATGAGTTAATCATACCCGCCAAAACAACTGTGGCAGTACCCCACTGGTCGTCGTGCATGACTGGAATCGACATTTCGGCGCGCAAACGTTTTTCAATTTCAAAACACCTTGGCGCTGAAATATCTTCTAAATTAATGCCGCCAAAAACTGGCGCAATTTGTTTGACGGCTTTGATAATTTCTTCAGTATCCTGTGTATCCAAACAGATTGGAAAAGCGTCAACGCCAGCAAATTCTTTAAAAATCGCTGCCTTACCTTCCATAACTGGAATCGCCGCCAGCGCACCTAAATTTCCTAAACCAAGTATTGCTGACCCGTCGCTGACAATAGCAATTGTATTACGTTTTAAGGTGTATTCACGCGCCAATGATGCATCGCGACCAATCTCGCGCGAGACTTCAGCTACGCCTGGTGTATAAGCCAACGCCAATACTTCGCGAGAATCTAATTTTATTTTACTAACTGTTTCGATTTTTCCGTGATGTAATTTGTGTAATTCTAATGATTGTTGATATACGTCTTTTTGCATATATCTATTTTACTATTTTTGAAGTCAAAATAGTGTTGTTGAATTATAGGATACAAAATTATTAAACGTCGTGACCAGTATATGACAGGTTGAAACTTTTATTAATCAATGGGAAGTCAGGCACAATATTTCCCGGTCCGCAAAACCCAACAACTTGCCAGTTAATAAACGACGGATCACGCACCATAACGCGGTCAATCTCACCTTTTGAGTCTGTAATTACTGTATAGATTATCTCACCGCGCCAACCTTCAACACAACTGATGCTAATGCTGTCTGGGGTTAAATTGACACTACTACTTTTAGCTTTGACTTGCCCACCAGGAATTGTTTTAAGCGCATTTTTAATAATCGCCAGTGACGAATAAACTTCTTTGACACGAATATTAAATCGGGCCTGAACATCACCTGTTTTTTCAGATGCGATATCAAATTTAGACAGCTCGGGATAGGCCGCATAAGGATAATCAACCCTGACATCATTTTTCAAACCAACAGCCCGTCCAGCGACTCCAACTACACCATAATCAACGGCGACATCATGTGGCAATTTGCCGGTAGTTTTAACCCTGTCCAAAAACGATGCGCTGTTGTTGGCGATTGCAATCACTTCAGAAAAATCAAGTTCAACACTTTCCAGCTCGGCCAACAAATTCTTAATCTGATCGGCATCGATATCCTTCGTAACACCACCAATAGTATTGACTGAACGCAAAAATCGGCTGCCAGTCAGTTGTTTGTTGCGACGCATCACAATTTCTCGTAATCTTTGGCCATTTATACCACCAAAACTAAAGCCTGTATCCAACATAATCATACCAATATCACCAAAATGGTTAGCTAGACGTTCAAGTTCACTATAGATAACACGCAAATACTGCGCTCGACTTGGCACTTTTAGACCTGCCAAACTTTCGATAGCCTGACAAAACGCCAATGAATGTGAGAATGTGCTGTCGCCAGAAATTCGCTCAGACAATTTAACTTTGCCATCGAGACTAAGTTGTTCAAATAACTTCTCGCTACCCTTGTGTACATAGCCCAGACGCGCCTCCAGTAACATAATCGACTCGCCAGCCATACTAAACCTAAAATGGCCCGGTTCGATAATACCAGCGTGAATCGGACCAACTGGAATCTCGTAAATACCATCACCGTCAACCCTTTGGTACTCATAGGTGCCCGACGCAACCTTAGGACGAGTTGTGTATTTAAAATCCTTGCGAAGTGGATATTGCCCATCAGGCCAATTTTCGTGCAACAGTAGCGGACGATTGTCAGAAATACCAGTCACTTTTAACCCAAATAGCGATTGAACTTTGCGTTCGTAATAACTAGCGGCTTGAGTTTCAGATGTAATTGAAACAAAACTATCACCTTCTTTTACGCAAACATAAGGAACGATAAAGATATTTTCTTTAGGTACACCAAAAATATATAATATCTTAAAACATCCATCCGCTTTGCGATTATCGGTACAATCTAGCAGCTTTAAATTCAAGCCTTTGTCGGTATGTAAAACATGGGCTATATTCAAGATGTCATTTGGTGCAACTTCAAAAGTGACAATATTATCGTGATATTTTGGCGATACGTTTTTTGGTAGGTATTGACTAAATTTTTTCATATACTAAATCTGCCCTGCTGCGTTATGAATTAATGTTTGAATAAATGGTGGCATGTAAAAACTTAGAACCAAGGCCAGCAAAACCATCACCGCTGGAGGAACAATCAACCAAAGATTTTTTTCACCAGTTTTGATGTCACTAGGTTTATCACCAAACAACATACTGCCAGTATTACGCATAAAGCCGATAAACAAAATCGCAATAGCAACAACCACGATAACCACGACGACTGGATATTGACTGATACCACCTGTAAATGTAAAGAATTCGCTGAAAAATATTCCGAACGGCGGCATACCTGTAATCGCCAGCACGCTAGTCAGTAACAAGACACCAGTGACTGGAGCCGCCTTCAGTACACCTTTTACTAGTTTAATGTGTCCCGTACTGTATTTAAGCATTAAATTACCAGACGAGAAGAACAGTGATGACTTAATCAACGCGTGATAAATCATATGAGATATTGCCGCCACAGTAGCAATACCGCCAAAACCAAAACCAAGGGCAATAATCCCCATGTTTTCAACGCTTGAATAGGCCATCATACGTTTATAGTGCAGCTGATTAACGATAATAATCGCCGCAAAGACAACTGACATGGCGCCAAATATTACTAATAAACGACTAGCAAAATCTGGGCCGACAATAATATCAGTTACAGTCTTGAATCGAATTATGACGTACATCGCTACATTCAACAAAACTCCAGACAATAAGGCGCTGACTGGTGATGGCGCTTTACTATGCGCATCAGGTATCCAGGTGTGCATTGGTGCTAAACCGGCTTTGGTGCCGTAACCTACTAGCACAAAGATAAAGGCTACTTTTGTCATAACTGGATTCAAACTGCTAGCATTAGCGATTAGCGACTGCCAAGTAATAAACTCACCAGCGGCTACAGTTTGTGAAACTGTAAAATACAGCAACGTTCCAAAGAATCCCAACAACAAACCAATTGAATTAATTATCAAATATTTCCAAGCTGCTTCCATAGCTGAAGGTTTGTTGTAATAACTAATCAATAAGGCAGTCGATAACGTCGTTGCTTCAACACAAACCCATGTAAAGATTGGGCTACTGGACGAAACCGCCAGATACATCGCTGCCAAAAACAGGTTGACCAGCGCAAAATACAATCGAATTTGTTTTGTATCAATTATTTTTTTCTTTAATTCAGTACCAAGATACGCAATCGAATATATAATCGCCGCTAGTCCAACTGTTGCAATAATCAGCATAATAATTGCGCCCAAAGAATCAACATAAATAAACTTGAATGGACTGTAGCTGCCATCGTTTGATACTTTAATCGCTATGTCTGAAACACAAACGAATGATACCAAGGCGGCAATGACTGATAAGGTTTGAGCGACTTTAATACGACGCCCAAAATAACTGGCAATGGCTGTGATGATTAAAACTGCAATAAATATTAATTCCATAATTAACCCTTCAAATTCTTCATATTAGTTGCATCCAACGTACCAAAATGCCTAAATATCATCGACACAAATACTACCGCCAATAATATCCAGATGAATATATCAAATATGATACCAAGTTGAAATAATGGTGATTGTTCGAGGCCAGCAAATATTGCAAACATCACAATGCTATTTTCTAAAGACAACACACCTACCGCCTGAGATACCACACTTTTACGATTGGTAATCAAAAATATCGATATCAACATAGCCGCCAAAACTAACGTCAAATACGCTTTATAATCTGGCGCAATTTCAGTCAATGGTCTAAAGACATCCGAACCAACCAACAGTAATATTAAAGCAATAACAAACATAGTTATTGGCGTACTTAGATATCGACTGTCTGTAAATTTCAATTTGTATTGATTGATAATTCTAGTAAAGAATATTGGCGTTAATATAACTTTTACGACCAACATAATCACTAAAACCGCCATCAGTGACAACGAACTAACCTTAAACAGCGACAACCCCATCAACAACACCACCGCAACTGACTGTACTCCATACAGTAATACTTCACTAATATTCTTTTTAACAATATGAAGCAAAATAACTGTCAAAAATAGCAGACTGGCACATAACTGAAAAAATAGATTTTCAATACTCATAGCATTAACCCCAAAGCAACTATATTAATAATAAACGCCGTCAATAATAAATCAGGCAACTTGAAAATCCTAAACTTCGCAATTGTCGATTCAAGAATGGCGATAAAGACACCAACTAGCAATACTTTTACCAGCAAGCTGACAATCCCAACAATTATTGACACGGTACTTAAGTCGGCAGCTACACCAATTGGGAAAAACATCGTAACCGCCAAAGCTGAAAATATAAACAACTTATTGGCAGCCGCCCATTCCATCATTGCTAACCTCTTGCCTGAACATTCAATAATCATCGCCTCATGAATCATCGTCAATTCCAAGTGAGTATCAGGATTATCAAACGGAAAACGCTTTGTTTCGGCCAGCAGTGCGACCATAAAACCACTGAATGCCAAGATAATTGGTGCAATCGAATAGCTGTAATTTGCAGCCACAGTTTGAACTATATTTGATAAATTCGTGCTACCCGCAATCAGGACCAGTGGCAAGAAAGAAAAGATTAATACACCTTCAGCCAAAGCCGAAACCGTAACTTCACGACTTGATCCAAAACCACCAAATGCGCCACCAGCGTCCATGCCCAACAAAGCCATAAAGAATGTGCCAATAGCCAACAGATATACTACTGTCAATATTTCTCCGGTTGGCAACGTCAAAGCCGAACTAAATAATGGAATACTAATACCGACAACAACAGTTACCGCAAAAATCAGGTATGGCGCGACCCTAGTAATCCATGATGCGTCGCTGCTGATAACTTCATCTTTGTGAAGCAGCTTCCAAATATTACGATATTGCTGAAAAATACTTGGCCCTTGGCGCCTTTGAATTTTTGCTTTCAATTTATTGATGATGCCGACCAACAGTGGCGACATTACTGGTACTAACACAACTTGAACCGCGTATATTATATAATCTTGCATACTAAACTCCTACCACCAAAGTAATTATCAAAATCGCAAACATATACAGCACGTACAAGTTAACACTACCGCTTTGAATTGCCTTGATGTATTGCGAAAATGCCAATATCGCCTTATAAATTGGCATATAAATATAGCCATAATAAACGTCTTTGATATCAAGCAAAATTGTTCTAGATTTTGGCAGCGCATATTTATTAATCGGCTTGTCTTCAGCGACAACATCGTATTGATTCGTCGGACGAAGAACGCGCTTAAATATACGAATTAGTGAGTGCGCAAAGCTAGAATCAGTAATCTCCATACGACCATTCAAATCAGTGCCACAGTCCCAAGTCTTATCAACACGAACACGTTGTTTACTATAAACACCATATCGCACCAATAGCCAAATAACAGCAACAGTCCCTATGCTGAGTATTAAAATCAACGGAGCCGAAATCGTAGCTTTACCCGCTACATCCGAAATCGCGCTTGTGCCAACATTCGGCAACGACAAACTGAAGTCAGTTGAAGTCACAGCGCTAGCTACTTCTTTGACTTTACTAACTATTTCACCCGACCAAACGCCAGCAGCTAAACATAAAACAGCTAGTCCTGTCATACCAGCAATCATCCAACCAGACGATTCTTTGGCATGTTTAGCATTTTCACTGCGTGGACGCGCCAAAAAGGTCGATCCAAAAGCACCAACAAAAGCCGCCAATGACAAACCGCTAACAAGCGCCAAAATACCGGCACCAAACACAAATACCCAAACAACGTAACCGCTGTGTATCTGAACGCCACCGAAAAGTGATTGAAAAGTTAACCATTCGCTCATAAAACCATTAAATGGTGGCAAAGCAGCAATCGACATTGATCCAACCAAAAACAACACGGCTGTGAGTGGCATGGCCTTAATTAATCCGCCATATTTTTCAATGTTACGACTGTGAGTCGATTGAATTATCGATCCCGAACCAAAAAACAGTAATGACTTAAACAAAGCGTGATTTAGTGAGTGTAACAATGCCGCAACCAAGGCAAACAACATTAAATCATGATAACCAAGTGCTGAAAAAATCAAAGCACTACCAATCGCCAGCAAAATTATGCCAATATTCTCGATACTCGAATAGGCCAACAATCGTTTAATATCGTGCTCGGTCAATGAGTAAAGCACACCCAAAACTGCCGAAATCGCACCAATAATCAAGACTACTATACCAAAACCAACAGGTATAGGGCTAAACATATCCAAATAAAATCTGACCATCATATAAATAGCCGTCTTGATCATCACGCCCGACATCAAACCTGAAACATGTGATGGTGCAGCTGGGTGGGCAGATGGCAACCAAACGTGAAATGGAATAATTCCAGCTTTGACGCCCAGACCTACAAAAGTTAAACCAATCACACTATATTGAACAAGTTGCGGAATAGTGCTAAATTGCTGTTTAATTACAGTAAAGTCGAACGAACCTGTGTATTTATATAACAAAAATATAGCAAACAAAATGAACATCGCGCCGATATGAGTCATAATGAAATACAAATAACCTGATTTTATACTGTCGCGATTATCCTTATCAAAAATGACCAAAAAATACGACGCCAATGACATTATTTCCCAAGCAAACATGAATAACAATCCGTTTGAAGCCGTTACAACCAGTAACATGCCAAAGATAAAGGCATTATAAAAAAAGCCAAAGGCACCGATACTATACTTTTTGTAATACTCTTTAACATAGCCCATGCCATAGATTGATGCAAACAGCGCTACAAGGCTAATAATTAATATGAAAAAAGCCGATAATCGATCGACCTGTACGTTCATTGACAACTGTGTAAAAGTTGAAAATTGTAATTGGCTACTGATGGTTGAGCCATTTATTAATACCCCCAATGCCAGCAACATGCCCCAAATCGAACCCAACACCACCCAAACGTTACTCCAAGCGTTTGCAATCTCATCCTTTTTACGCAACAAAAGTGATCCAACCATACCAACACCAAAGAAAGCAAATAATAGCCCCAGACTTACAGGTGATACAATCATATCCAGCATATTATTTTCCATCCTGACGTAATTTGTTTGATTTCAACTCGATATCTTCCATTATATTTAACAGTGCATGTAATATTTCGATTGGTTCGGGTGGATCGCCTGGAATCTGATAATCAACCGGTATTACCGCATTGACGCCGTCCTCTACAGCATAGTTACCTTTCCAAATTCCACCATCAATCGCGCCATCGCCAACAGCAACAACAATTTTTGGATCAGGTGTCGCATCATACGCACTCTTTAATGCCGATGCCATATTTCTGGCAACTGGTCCTGTGACCAGCAGCATATCAGCGTGCCTTGGCGACGCTACAAACCTAATTCCAAAACGTTCAACATCATAAAACGAGTTACCTAACGCTACTAACTCTTGTTCGCAAGAATTATCTGAACCTGCCGCCACCTGCCTAATAGCCAACGACCCATTAAAAAGTTTGTTAACTTTATTTTTTAGGCTTTTACCAACGTCAACTAAATTAGCTTCAGTGGCTAATATGTCCTTTTTTGTAACTATGTTGTTAGGTGTAGCAGCGATTTTAGATAACATATTACGCATAGATATATTTTGATTTAACCCTTTTTGAATCAATTTGATTTTAATATTAATAATTTTAAGATATCGACAAGTGCATCAGGTTATTCTAGCTACACAATAGCGTTTTTTAAAATAACCAGTCAAATGACACCACATCAATAACTAAAAGTTTTTATTTATAGGTTAATATTAACCTTACGAACACAAAAAGTAAAGATGCTAAACAAATAAATATACGCTGGAATTTATCCAGCGTATATAATATAAATCCGTTACTTAACCTTATGTTTTTTCTTGATTTTTTAATTCCTCTAAATGTTGAATATCCTTAAGCGTGTTGGGATCAAACTGGCCTTCGTGTAAAACTGGCTGTTCACTAATACCTTGTTCGTAGCCATTTGGAAATTGTGACGCCCCCGTCTCGACATGATGACCACTCCTTAAAGCACTACCGACATAAGGCAAAGCCAAAAAAAATGCGAGAGCAGCGATTACTTTAACTGTCTTGTGTTCGCCGCTAAATGGTTTTTTAAGTAAATCTCCTATCTCATTTAAAATATTTATGCTATTGCCATCATTATTATCAACTATATTCTTACTAGCTTCTGGCGCTTGTCGTCTTTCATCTTTCGTATATTGGTCAACGGCATTATTATTCAATTGAATTTCTACTGGTGTTTCTGGTTCATTAATATCACTACCAAAAATTTTACTGTCTACATTATCAGCTAATCCCTCAACACGTTTTACTACACCACCAAAAGCCTCTAATATCTTTTTTTTAGTTTCAACTGGTATTCTTTTAGCTATATCTTCTTTTTCAAACGCCATACGTATTTTCCTTTTTTGTTTTTTTATTAACACTAAACTTACACTACGCTTTTTTTGTAGTTTTGTCAATATTGTTTATGTATATAACTACTTTTTTGCTATCTTTTTAATAACAATACCGGACAGCATATATTGTTTCAAATAGACAATAAAGATAATGAATGATGTTACACAAATCGCCGTGTAAATGATCTGCGGTACAACAAACATTTCTTGAGGCGCAAAATGTAGCTGTTTAGCCAAATCAACTGTATATGCTTCCCATGGTCGCGTAACTGATGAAAACTGAGCGTTCAAATTGTACATTGCTTCAATAAACGATCGTAATGTGAAATAGACCGACAAAAATAAACCAGTTAATATATGATTATTTTTAAACCACAGCACGACACTGGCAATAAACAAAAATGCGCCCAAAATCATCGCATCACCCCAAACAAACAGCCCTAACCAAATTATTGGCCAAGTGATGACCGAAAAAACCGCCATGCCCTGCGCATAGTTAGTCCAACCAATTATTGATGCAATCAAAGATACCGAACCGACAACTGATAACAAAATCTTGTTTTTATTCATTGAACTATTTTACATGATTAATTAATAACTAGAAATAGCTTATGACAACTACCAATCTATTAATTTGATTTGATGAATTTAAATCTTGGGACGCGATTACCATTAATCTCGACATCTTCAACAAACATGTCTAGTGGTCGGACCCATAGACCAAATTCACCATACAGCGCCCGATAAACAACTAATTCTTCAAGCGTTTCACTATGCTTGGCAATCCCAATAACCTGGTATTGATTCCCCTTATAATGTTCGTAGATACCTAGCTGTAATTGATTATTCATATATTGCCCCCTTAATAACAATTATAACTTAATTAATTTTATGCTATTATTTTATTATCATGACAGATTCAATTGACCCAAAACCTAGCGAAAAAAAGAAATCATTAATATATATTTACATTGGCCTGGCTGTATTAGTTATCATCGGGTTAATAGTCGCAGTTATTATTTTAACTGGTTCAAAAAAAGATGGAAACAACAACACCGCACAATCATCAAATTCGTCATCAACCAACAAAACTAGTACAAAAGCACAAAGTGCTGTCATTGGCGGGATTACCTACACTGGGGCAGCCGATTGTACGATCCCAAATAAAGTGCTGATGTCTGACTTTTTGGGCTATCCTCTATCTACACTGGTCGCCAAATATGGTGGTGTTAGCCAACTTCACCCTACCTACGCATCACAAGTTATCAGATGTGAAAATGACCATTATTATATCGCAATAAATGCTACTAAAGCCGACCAAGTCGCAGATTATATTGAAATCCAAGAAAAAGATTTCGGCACTTGTGACGCTGGCATAAATAATGTTTTACCATGGGTCGATAAATCACTAAACGCCATCGGCATGGACCCAACTACTAAAGGTAGCGCAACTTACGATACCGAAGATGACAGATCTCAAGTCGAATATAGCGATTATATGGTCGGCGACAAAAAGTCATATTTGACAGTTGAATGTAACGTCAGCGGTGATTATATTGGTGTACTGACAGTACTGATGAGATAATAATCTAATTATTTGATCAAGAATTTGAATAGTTCATAGACCAAGAATGCTGGCCAAACTAGAGCTTGGAAAAAACCTAAAACACCCATCCAAAATGAGGTCGCATGTCCAATAAAAAAGAATACAGCCCCAACAAAACCTAGACCGTATAATCCACCGCAACCTTCAACATTACGATTTTTACCGCGACTACAACATTCATTACCGCAATCTTTACATTCACATGATTTTTTCATTTTTCATCCTCCTAAATAATATAATAGCACCGAAAATGATTAGCTAATATGATAAAAAATGGCGGAGAGAACAGGATAGCGCTTTGCTTCTCCGCTCATTTGCAAAAAAATGTAAACACTTTTTTGCTTCATTCGCTACGCCGAACTCTGCGGTTTTTGCTGCGCAAAAATATCGCAGGTTCAAATCCTGCCTGCGCAATCTAAAAAGCGACCAAATGGTCGCTTTTTAGATTGGCGGAGAGAACAGGATTCGAACCTGCGGTACGATTTGACTCATACACACGCTTTCCAAGCGTGCGCCTTCAACCACTCGGCCATCTCTCCATATTTACTATTAGAATATGGCGAATGGCTCTTCGCTTTAAGATTTAACGCTATATTCCAATAGCCAAATTCCATATTCTAACTTTTATTATAGCAGTTGTTTATTTCACGTTACGGTAATGGTTGCAGTTAATTCAGCAGACTCTCATAATAGGCTTGATGGCTGATGTAACCATACCACCAGTAATTCATTTACGTGGCCTTGAAAAAAGGTTTGGTATTGGTGATGCCGAACATTCTGCAATCGATCATATTAATCTGACTATTAAAAAAGGTGAATTTGTCGCCATTATGGGTCCCAGTGGCTGCGGAAAAACAACATTATTAAATATTTTAGGCTTACTGGACCGATCATTTGATGGTGACTACGAATTGGACGGCCAATCAGTTGATACGATTTCGAAACGCAAACAAGCTCGAATCCGTAGTCAACAAATCGGCTTTGTTTTTCAAAATTTCAATCTGGTACCTAGGCTAAGTGTTATCGAAAACGTCGCCTTGCCTCTAATTTATAAAGGCATAATACGCACCAAAAGATTAAAAATTGCCAGTGAAATATTACGGAATTTTCACTTGAACGAACGTGAATATTATATGCCGCATCAACTGTCGGGCGGGCAAACTCAACGAGTCGCGATTGCACGTGCCTTAGTTAACGAACCGTCGATTATCTTGGCCGACGAACCAACTGGCAATTTGGATTCACGTGCCAGCCACATTATTATGGAAGAATTATCTGACCTACATAAACGCGGTAACACAATTATTATGGTGACACATAATCCACGCCTGACAACCTACGCCAGCCGAGTAATCACGATGCTGGACGGCCGAATTGACACTGATACCAAAAGCCACATCGCTCCACAAAAAAATCGCCGTCATAAAAAACCAGTCCGTAAAACAAAAAGGAATAAAAAATAATATGCGCTTTTTATTACTCAATCATGCTCAGAATGCCTATCAATCTTTACGTAGCAGCCGTGTACGCAGTTTCCTAACTATGTTGGGTGTCACAATCGGTATAGCCAGTATTACCGCAATTTTAGCCCTCAGCAGTGGCGCCAGTAAAATTATTAGTGATCAAATTAGCTCTGTTGGCGGCAATATTGCTGTTATCCGCCCAGGCACCACAACCGACCCAATCGCCAGCATCACACAGTCCGGATTAAACCGTGACTATGCCGCTAGCACATTAACCGAAGCTGACATTACATACATAACCAACATTACAAACGTCAGATCAATCGCACCATTGATGGTATTGAGCGGCACTATCAAAGCTGATTCAGTTGCACCGATCAACTCTCCAATTGTGGCTTCAACACCCAGTCTAGCTGATATATCAAACCTTCAATTACGCGAAGGACAATTTTTAGACAACGGTATTAACCAAAATGTCGTCGTAGTCGGATCAGACCTGTCAGTTAACGTCTTTGGCACCGAATCTTCAATCGGCCGAATCCTTAGCATACATAATCAATCATTTACTGTCATTGGTATCTTAAAAAAATTGAACGATCCAATGAATTATAATTCAGTTGATTTTGATAATACCGCAATTATCAACTTCGCCAGTGGCAAAAAGTTGAATAATAATGTCGCTCAAATTCAACAAATTAATGTCAAAACTAAACCTGATACCGATTTAAAAGCAACAATCAGTGATATCAGTAAAGCTTTAGTTAACAGCCACGCCGGCGAACATGATTTTTCAATCCTTACTGGCGAGCAAATCGCCAAACCAACCAGCCAATTATTTTACGCCATTGCTGGCGGATCAACCGCAATCGCCGCCGTATCACTAATAGTCGGCGGTATTGGGATTATGAATATCATGTTAGTTACTGTCGCTGAAAGAACCCGCGAAATCGGCATCCGCAAAGCTCTTGGCGCCAGCAACTCTGACATATCATGGCAATTTTTAATTGAGTCACTAGCTATCAGCCTTGGTGGCGGCATCAGTGGGTATATATGCGGCTACATATTAGCCTTCGGTATCAGCCATTTCTTGACGTTTGACCCAGCCTTCAGTTGGGAGATTGTCGCAATCGCTTTAACAATATCTGTTGTTATGGGCACGCTTTTCGGCCTATACCCTGCTATGCGTGCCGCTCGCAAAGATCCAATTGAATCGCTTTATCAAGTTTAACTAAACTAATTCAACTTTTAGTTTTTCAATAATATTTACAGGTGTTGGGTCAATGCCATTTAAAACTGCCAAATAGATGCTGACATAATCCGCCAAAATACTACCCCACAACATCTGTTTAATTGCTGAGTCGCCCGCCAGATTAATGACTGTTGACTTTGGCCTTTGACCACTTAATAAACGATCCGAAATTTCAAAACGTTTCAAAATTTGTGGATGTTCAAGATTACTTACGATATCAAAAACCGCAAATGGCTTTTCAACCGGATGTGATGTCCAGCCAGCAAATTCATTGTGATTAAATTCGGGCAATTCGTTCCAAAAAGCAACATTTTTGGCATTTTCATTCCAGCTAATCTTCCATTTATAGGCCACTGGTGCCGTTAAACTACCGCCATAAAAGACTGCGGTTTTGCCAACTGCTTGCTGCGCTAATTGTTTAGCGTAATTTTCAACCGTTGGCACGTCACTGCCCCATTTTGCAGTTTCAGACGCTAACCAATCGGCAACTCCTGAAATTTCATCAAGTTTTTCAATTGATACAATACCAAAATTTGCGAGCGATGTAATCAAGGCGCACAAATTGTAAATCACTGCCATACGAGGCTGCAATCCAACCGGCAACTTCATGTGTGCCGTGTGATTTTCGGTTGCATAATCAATCAACTTGCCACCAGATGCAATAATTGATACCTGTGCGCCTTTTTTATTGGCTTGCTCTAGGCAACTTAATGTTTCCTCGGTATTACCCGAGTAACTGCTAGCAATAACTAGCGTATTCTGACCAACATAAGCTGGTAGGTCATAAGTTCGAACAACTTCCATTGGCACGGATAATTCAGATTTTAACCAAGATTTAACTAATAATGCCGCCAAAGCCGACCCACCCATACCAGCAACAACAACACCAGTAATCTGGCGCTGATCATGGTCACCTTCGGAAATATCGAGTTTAAAGTTGGCTTGTTGGTACTGCAGACTAGCAATTTTCAGCGCCCCACCTGGGTCACGTTGATTCAAAATATTAATATCGTCTAACATAATTTAATTCCCCACTTTCTTGCTCTAATATATGTAACTATGATACAGTATAAAGCAAATAAGTATAAGCATAATCAGGGGTGGGCTATGGATATTAAACCGCAAACAACTAAACCAATCAGTGACGATCAAGAACTGGCTAAAGTTTTGGCTGGTGTCACCAAAGATTCAAACAGTGATTTAAGTTTTGAAGAGTCTCCTTTGCCACAACCAGCCCCAGCCCAGGCACCCGTCGCTATACCAGTTAACAACACTTCTGCAGACAACAGTGATTTAAACAGCATCAAAAAAGACGCATTGATTGAATTACGCCCACTAGTCGACAAACTTGATTTAGCGCCTGAGGAAAAATTCGATACTTATCTGTTATTACTCCGCAGCACTGACGATCAAACCCTGATTGCCCCAGCTCACGCTGCTGCCAAAAACATTGCCGACGAGACTCGCCGTGCCCAAGCTTTACTAGATGTTATAAAAGAAATTGATTACCTGTCAGCTCCACAACAATAAAGCTTAATTGCTATTTTGTCTGGTTTGCTATTACAATAGATACCAATGACAGCTCGTTTTGCCTCACAACAAGAAATTGATAATTGGAATTCATTAGTAATTACCAACCCTGATGGTGGTAATATTTTTCAGGCCACAGAATTTGCCCATACTAAACGGTCAAATAACTGGTCGACTCGATTTTTAGTCGTTGATAATCTATACATTTTAGTTCTTCAAAGAAAAATCCCAACTTTGGGTAACTTTTGGTATGTTCCAAAAGGGCCTGGCATCAACAATACTGACGAATTAAGCAAATTATTACCTAGATTGCGCGAATTTGCTGCAGCCAACAATGTTTTTACCGTCAAAATGGAATCGGAATTATTAGAGACCGAAGACAATATAAGTTTTCTAAGCAAATCAAATCTACCTAAATCACGCGCCGTCCAAGCCGCTAACACCGTCATTGTCGATATTTCAGCTGATATCGACACCGTCGTTGCCAGCTTTTCACCCAAAACCCGCGCCAGCATCCGCTCAGCTCAAAAAGCTGACATTAAAATTGAAGTTGTGCCAATAAATGACGCGAACTGCAAAATATTTTACGATTTAATGGTCGCGACAATTAATGGTCGATCACATTTGCGTAGTTTTGACTATTTTAAGACTTTTTGGCAATCACACTACAATGCGGGTAATGGCATTTTTATCTTTGCCTCTGTCGACGGTGAAATTTTATCAATGGACTTTATTATGATTTTGGGCAACAAGGCCACTCGCAAAGATGCCGCCAGTTCTAGGCAACATTCTGTTCGCGGCGTCAGTGCCCTATTGGAAAAGTTTGCTATCGAATATTTAAAAACCCTGGGCGTCACCAAATACGACCTATACGGCTCGCCACCATCTGACCAAATCAAAAACCCCAACCATCCATATTATGGTTTCGGCACTTTTAAAGCCGGCTTTAATGCCAATATCACCGATTACGTTGGCTGTTTTGATTTAATAATTAAACCCCGAAGTTACAAAATATGGGTCAAAGCTGGCGAACGGATTGCCCATCGAGTATACCGTCAACGACACCGCGATTTATATTACTAAACTAGAAAGTATTTTATGTCTCAAATTAATACAATTGTTTTAATGTCGGATGCTGATAATTTCAGCAATCAACAGCCAATTAACCCCTATTATCATCAAGAATCCGTTGATTTGGATTTGGCAAAAAGCGAGCACGCCACAATTCGAGAATTACTAATTAATTCTGGCGTTCAGGTTATCAGTGTGGCATCACCAACCGACAGCCAAGACGGTGTTTATACGGCCAACTGGGGCTTAGCACGAGGCGACAAGGCAGTTTTGTCACGTTTGCCAGGCGCCCGCAAAACTGAAGAAGAATATGCCGAAAGTGTTTTAAAAAGTTTAGGTAAACAAATAGTTCACATACCGGACGGCTTAAAATTTAGCGGTCAAGGCGACGCTTTAGCCTGTGGTGATTTTCTGTTTTGTGGCAGTGGTTATCGTAGTGACGCTGCGGCCCAAGCTTTTGCAGCTGATACATTAGGGTATAAATTGATTCAATTACAGACCGTGCCCCAAACCGACAGCGACGGCAATCCTAAAATTAACAGTTCAACTGGCTGGGCCGACAGCTATTTTTATGACATTGATTTAGCGCTAGCTATCATTAAAGCCCCAAATGGCGACCAAAAAGGCCTAATCGCCTATTGCCCCGAAGCTTTTACTGCTGCTAGTCGTGAATTATTAGAATCAATCGATGTTGTCGATAAAATTACGGTTTCAATTGATGAAGCCAAAAATGGTTTTGCGACCAATCTGGTATCAACTGGCGAAACTGTAATTATGAGCGCCAATGCGCCACAACTAGCCAGTGACCTTCGCGCCATAGGACTGAATGTATTGACGCCACAAATCACCGAGCTCGCCAAAGGCGGCGGTTATATTCGCTGCATGACATTAACTATTTCTTAGTTTTTTTGACTAAGTCTTGCAAAGCCTTACGAGTAACACTGATTTCGCTCCAAGGATGTACGCCATCGTTTCGTTCAATTGTTTTTTCATGGCCCTTACCCAATAAAACCACAGTATCAACACTCGATTTTACGCGCGTCAAAGCAAAATTTATCGCCTCTTCGCGGTCCAAAATCAAAAACATATCTTTGTCACGAATTTTACCAGCTTTTCTGGCACCTTTAGCGATTTGTTCCAAAATTTTACCGCCATCAACATCACGATCATCTTCTTCGGTCAAAACAACTTCGTCGCTGTAGCGTCCAGCAATTTCGCCTTGGATTGCGCGTTTTGCCTCATCTCGACGACCAGCTGATCCGAATACAGTAACTAATTTCCCCTTAGTAACATAGCGTAAACTATCAAATAATCGTTCAAAGGCATCTGGAGTTGATGCAAAATCAATAATTACCTTAAATTTTTGACCTTCATTAACAACCGTCATGCGACCCTCAACACCGTCTAACGCTGCGATTCCACGTTCGATTTGACCTTTTGTCAGACCTAACTCACGCCCGACTGCCACTGCCGCAAGGCTATTGCTGATATTAAATTCGCCAGGAATATTGATACGAATGTTATATTGCTCGGCAGGTGTATTTACCTGATAAGTCGAGTAATCTGCCGCCAGTTCGATATTCGTGGCCTGCAAATCACCTGATTTGATGCCATAAGTAACAGTCTTTGGCATAGTGTCGATAAATTTTTGCGCATTTGGGTCGTCAGCATTCACAATGCCTAATTTGCGTCCATGTTTTGCCGCAATTTTGAATAAACGGCGTTTAGCCTCCAAATAATTATCAAATGTCAGGTGATAATCCAAGTGGTCATTAGTTACATTAGTGATAATTGCAATCTCGTATGGAATGCCCCAAATACGATGTTGTGCCAACGAATGCGATGACGTCTCTAGGACAACCCATTCAATGCCGGCTTTTTTAAATTCGCGCAAACGCTTTTGTAAAATTCCAGACTGAGCCGTCGTAATGTGCTCGATTTGCGGTTTGATATTACTGCCAATCCCATAACCAACCGTGCTTAGCATACCAACCTTAAACATCGCATTATGCATCATTTTGTGAATCAAAAAAGTCGTCGTTGTTTTGCCATTGGTACCAGTTACGCCGATAATATGCATTTTACGAGCTGGAAAACCGTACCAAATACTGGCTAAAATCGCTTCGATTAAATGTCCAATAGGTTCAATTTTTCTAAATAGTTTTACAGGAATAAGTTTTTTTACAATAGTTCGTATATTAGCCATAAGATTATTATACCTTATACTTCCAGGTCGCGATTATTATACGACACATACGTTACTAATGTTGCCACCGCTACAATCACCAACGACAATAACATATATACGATGTCCAAACTGTGATGCGCCAATATATCTTTGGCATCAAAATATTTAAACGGCGTTAAATACTTCAAATAATCAAGATCACTGTTAAAACTAATCAGGTAAGTTAGTATAAACGTCACTAACAAGACCGCCGAAGCAATCGACGCCGACAATTTAGGTTTTTTGCTAATTGCGGCAGTTGCAGTACCGATAAAAAAGAATATCAATTGCATAAAAAATAGCCCAGCCATCAGTAAATAGATATCGTTAATGAAATCCAAAGTGTGGCTATATAGATTAATGAAAAGTATCGATGACAGTAAAGTCACGACGTTAAATGCGATCAGACCAACCAACCCAGCCATTATCTTGGCGGTTATCACTTTATTACGTGTCACTGGTTTTACAAAAATAAATTCCGACGTTCGGTCACGCTCTTCTTTGGACATAATACCTGCGCCCAACATAGCAGCATGAATCGTCACCATCAAGGCAATATACATAAACATCACACCATAAAAACCGCTAGCTTTCGTCAAATCAAAACCAGTCAAACCAAAAATTGTCTGAATTGATTGTGGAAATTTTGATATTAAATCAGTGACAGACTGACCTGCTGTCTGAAAAGTTGAGTATTTAATCATACTAGACCAAATCAACAGCGCCATACCAAGGCTCCAAAACAACAAGCCTTTTTTATAATACTTAATCTCTCGCCAAAATATGTTCATCCCGTTATAAACCGCCCTTTTGTATAAAATTTACATGTACTTGGTTTTTAACGGGATTCATGATGCCGCCTTAATATCTTTTTTGATATAAATAACATAACTTAATGCAACCGCAACCAACACAAAAATTGCTTCACCGATCAAGAATTTAACATCATAAGCATTGTTGTTGATAATATAGTCCGAATCAAAAAGTTTGAATGGACTAATATATTTAACACTATCAACTCCTAATAAAACTCCTAAAGTACCAATGATAAAAAGTGAAAAGGCGGTCGGCAATGACACAGCAATGGCCGATTTTACTCTGTTAATAATGACCGAGACTATAAATCCCAGCGCCAAGAATATTAGTTGAATCAAAAACAATTTTCCTAAAACCAACATCAAGGTCGTGGCGCTAAAATCAGTATCGACAACCACGACTGCCATCGCGAATGTAGTCAAGCAAAAAACAATATTTGTAATCAATATCAAACTAAACGCCGCCAACAGTTTGGATGTGATGACCGACTTGCGACTTATTGGCCTAGTTAGCAAAAAGTCGGCCGTTTTACCGCTTTCTTCTTTTGATAAAATACCAACGCCCAAATTCATGGATTGAACTGCGCCAGCCAAGGTAACAAAGGTCAGCAACCAGGATACAAACCCATAAATCGAAAACATAACATTAGGCGATATGCCAGCCGCACTGGCCATAAATGGCGGTAAATTCTGCAAAATATTTTTTGTCTCTTCGACATCTTTGGTAAATGACGGAAACATCGACAAAAACACAATCACCAGTAACGACAACGATACAATCCAAATAATCGTCGAATTACGATAGGCTTTTAACTCTCTAAAATATAGCTTCATCTTATTTGCCCGTCTGATAGTAGTGCATAAATACTTCTTCTAAATCAGGATCTTCAACTGATATATTTACCAGATTCAAACTAGCAACTATCTTGATGACCTCATTAATCGGCCCGCGGTACAAAAAGCTGATTGAATTACCTTCGATTGTCAGCCCAGTAATTCCCTTTAGCCCTGTAAAACGGCCTTTTTCAATCGTCACTGCCGTTTCGAGTTTAAACTTTTTGTGGGTATTATCAACTAGGCTACTAATCTTTTCAACTTTAATAATTTTGCCGTCTTTGATAATCGCCACACGGTCACATAATTTTTGAACTTCACTTAAAATATGCGACGAAAACAAAATCGTAGCGCCTTTTTTGTTTTCTTCGCGCAACAAATCAAAAAATCGTTGTTGCATCAACGGATCCAAGCCACCGGTTGGCTCGTCCAAAATAATCAATTTTGGCTGGTGTAACAAACCCTGAATAATACCGACTTTCTTTTTGTTGCCGTACGACAAATCATCAATTTTACGCTTTAAATCCAAATCCAAATA
>CAIUKF010000013.1 GCA_903899655.1 uncultured bacterium | reverse complement strand
GATTCCCTACTTGGACTGCAATAAAAAATACCAGACCAAAAGGTCTGGAATTTTTTATGGAGGGCCAGGAGGGAATTGAACCCTCGACAACCTACTTAAGAGGCAGGTGCTCTAACCAGCTGAGCTACTGGCCCATTTACAAAAACTGATTGTACACTATTACCTCTGTTGATACAAGACGGTTAATCGATATTATTGATGAATCTTTTATGTATTATTACCATCCACAGCCCAAAAGTGGTATTATAAAACACAGATATTGAATAATAATCTACCGCGAGAGATGAATCAAGAATCAACTATGACTACCAACAAACAATTAGGCGCCAATGGTCGCCAGTTATCTAATCAATTGGCTGCCGCAAAATCTGTTAAGACAGAGGAGCATATTGGTCAATATATCAACATTGCAGGTGTCGGCAGAGAAGTTTCGGTTGCTTATGAACAATTGCGAAATGCTGCTGAGTACACTCAAGAACATTTGTTAATTCAAAAAGCGATACGTCGTTTTTATGTTCGCAATCTGTCATTCCAAAATAATCATTTAGTCAGCCGTTCAGTTGCCGAAGAATTGATCATTGAACTTATTCAGTCAGGTTATGTTGAAAATAACACTTTGCCAGTTGAAATTATCGATGATTTAGCCGCTGTTATTCAAAAACATTATGATAATTTCTGGAAGCTTAAAGTATCTGGTATTAAACCAGGGCTAGACCAAGATTGGACTTTGGATTTGTTGTCGGTCGCCAGTGAAAAATTTGTTACCGATAATGTAGTTCAGGGGATATTTGCACAGTTTACATATCGTCATTATTTGGCAATCTTAAACAAAGATTCATTTATTGTTGATAAGTCAGAAGAAGCTAATTTTGAGGCGAGTTTGTACGTCGCTATTTATAAGTCGCTATTTAAGACTGACTTATCTAGCGTGCGTTATGAAATGCAAAAATTGTATAATGTGTCCGATGAAAATATTAATGAATACGCTCAATTTCATCAGAACGTTGACGCCATTTATGAATCTGAATTAACAGATAAAATTACACGATATATTGATAAATATGGTGCACCACTACGTGTCCTGAAAAACATGGTTCAAGAGAATGAAAATATTGTTGATTTATTAAGCAATAGCGACCGTTTTTATTCGGCTTATTCGGTACAAATTGAGCGCGAATATAATCAATCGAAGTCCAAGTTAAACCGTGGGCTAATTAAGAGCATCGTCTTCTTGTTAATCACGAAAAGCTTAATTGGCGTAGGAATTGAAGTTCCATATGACTTGTATACAGTCAACAGGGTTGACTATTTGCCGCTAGTAATTAACCTGCTAACGCCAGTCGTTTATATTGCGCTATTACGAATCGGACTAAAGATGCCAGGTAAAGATAATACGCGTGCTATGCAACAATATGCCGAAAATATGCTTTATGGCGATCAAACACAGGTTAATTTGTATCCTATCGTTAAAAAACACAGTTATCCAATTGGTTTCAAGATTGCTTATGCGCTGATGTTTTTGATAGTATTCTGGCTGGCCACAGATTTATTGATGAAAGCTGGATTTAACATTGTTCAAGGTGCTATCTTCTTCATATTCTTTGCGACGGCTAACTTTTTGGGATTCAGGTTATCAAGGATTGTTCGAGAGCTAGAACTTATTACTGCTAAATCAGGCTTTTTGGCAACTATTCGCGACTTTATTTACATGCCATTTATTTTGTTGGGACAATGGTTGTCAGATAAATACAGTAAAATTAATATTGTTGCCTTGGTTTTGGATACAATTATTGAGTTGCCATTAAAGACAGTTCTGCGATTAATTCGTCAGTGGACTGATTTTATTAACGAGAAAAAAGACCAAATTTAAAAGCTGACTATAAAAATAAGCCGAGTGTGTCTCGGCTTATTTAATTTGTCAGTCGACTAGAAGTCGCTAGCGGTGTCCTGAGACACTGCCTTGGTATTATCAATCTCGGCTTGCCATACCCAGTTGTCGATTTCGGGCGTATCGATGCCGTTTATCTTGATGTATTCAATATTATCGGCTAGTTTTTGGCGATATTTATCAATAATCGCTTGACCATCTGATTTCTTGATACGGCCAGATTCGATTAATCTTTCAAAGATAGCAATAATCAAGTCATAACGGCTAGTCTTGTTGCGAGCGTGCATGTCGAATGGTGTTGTGGTGCTGCCTTGTTCGATATATCCGCGAACATCAAAGCGGCTGGCGTCATTAATGTATTTAAACAAGATGGCTTCTAGTGTTTCGGGATAGCCGTGGAAGTTGCAGATGACTGGTTTGTCAGTTGTGAATTGGTTGTTGAATTCCTCTTCGCTGATGCAATTTTGGGCTTGACCGAATCCACGTCCAGTAATCGAACTAATATTAACGCAACGCAGGCGAATATCAGGCCATTCACGTTTAGCTAAATCGATTGCTGCCATGACTTCTTTGGTTGGATAGTCACCGATACCAGCCAAAACAACATCTGGATTGTTATCACTGGCAAATTCCCAAGTTGTAATACCGGTTTTTAACTGTTGACGAGCTAAATCAGGAGTTAACCAACGTGGTTCTTGAGTTTTGCCAGCCACAACGACGTTAATTTGACGTGTTGAACTTAGTACTTTCTCCATAACGACTAATGTCGTATTGCCATCGGCAGGGAAGTAGACGTCAACGAAATTACCATGACGACGCAAAACATCATCAATAAAGCCAGGGTTTTGGTGGCTAAAGCCATTGTGATCTTGGCGCCAACCCGAACTGGTCAATATGTAATTTAGGGATGGGAATAATCCGCGCCATTCGTAATTCATCGAGTGTTTCAAAAATTTAGCGTATTGGTCGGTCATACTAGATACCACTTGGATAAAGGCCTCATAACTGGCAAATACCGAGTGACGACCAGTTAATGTGTAGCCTTGGGCCAAGCCTTGCAAGTTATGTTCGCTGAGCATTTCCATGACACGTCCGTCTTGTGACAAATCTTTGTCCCAAGGTTTGATTGGCCACATCCAAGCTCTTGATGTAGCGCCAAAAACGCCGTCAAGTTTGTTAGAATAGGTTTCATCTGGTGACATCATACGGAAATTGTGGTTTTCTTCGTTTAATCTGAAGACCTCTTTTAAGTACAATCCAGTGCGAATCATACTACTCGATCCAATTGTGCCTGGTACTTCGGCATCTTCACAGAATTGTTCAGCTGAAGGTAATTTCAATGGTTTATAGACAGCGTCGCCACCGTGAGCGTGTGGGCTCATACCCATTCGTTGGTGTTTTTCAGGTACAATATTATCAACAAAGTCACCAAAACCTGTTTCACGGTCAAATAGTTCATTAATTTTGTATGACCCCAGCCAATCTTGCAACATTTGCAATTGTTCAGGGTCAGTTTTGGCTTCCATTAATACAACTTGGTGAGATAAACAGTTGCCTTCAACTTTGTTGCCGTTTAATTCTTTGACACCAGACATGCCTTTTTCGGTGCGCATGATAATCATTGGCATGTGTGGTGCAACAAGGTTTTCGGTCGATTCTTTGATTCGCCAAATTTCTTGGTGAGCCCATTCTAGGGCTTCTTCCATTTGTTGGTCCAGATTGTCACCACTGACAAAACGTGGTTGGTATCCATATCCAGTGAAAAGGGCAATTAATTCTTCGTCACTCATGCGACCAAAAATTGTTGGTGCCGAAATTTTGTAACCATTCAAGTGTAAAATCGGCAAGACTGTACCGTTGGTTTTTGGATTGACTAGTTTATTTAAATGCCAAGACGCAGCAGCTGGGCCAGTTTCGGCTTCACCATCGCCAACTAAACAGGCAACAATCATGTTTGGATTATCAAGTACGGCACCATATGAAGTTGCTAAGGCATAGCCTAATTCGCCACCTTCCAAAATTACGCCAGGTGTGCCTGGGTTAGAGTGACTAGGGAAGCCATAAGGCCAGCTGAAATTTCGACAAATATATCCGATGCCTTCATAGGTGTGAGTTGCTTCAGGATAAAACTCTTGCAAAGTACCTTCCAAAAACAAGTTAGCTTGAAGGGCAGGAAAGGCATGGCCAGGCCCTAAAACAAACATCATTTCTTGACCATATTTTTTAATCAATTTATTTAAATGGGCATAAATCAAGTTGACGCCAGGACCTGAACCCCAGTGACCAAGTA
This sequence comes from uncultured bacterium, assembly GCA_903899655.1. Classification (GTDB taxonomy): domain Bacteria; phylum Patescibacteriota; class Saccharimonadia; order Saccharimonadales; family Saccharimonadaceae; genus UBA1547. Next base: position 120,804 of record CAIUKF010000013.1, on the reverse strand, counting down.
ATCTTGGTTTAATATCGTCAGCCGTCAAAGGTCTTTCTAGTAAGAAGTTATCTTGCAAAAAGATTTGTGCTGCTGTTAAATAATTCGTAACCCGTCGAAACTTTTCGAAATCTGATATATTGTTATTCATAGTTATGCTTATTGTAGCGCAGTAATTGTTGTTTGTAAAACCGCTAATGCTACAATTTATTATCTTAATTTGCTAAGATATAGAGAGTGAAAATATTAGACGGTTCAGAACTAGCTGGATATATAAAAGAGCGTCAACTTAAACAAGTTCGGGCGCTTCGTCAATCATGGCGTGTTATTCCGCGTTTAGCGATTGTTAGAACTGGCGATAACCCAGTAATTGATACTTATGTTCGATTGAAAAAAATATATGGTCAAGATATCGCGGTTGAAGTCGATGTTTATCAGCCGACCGGCACAGAACTTTTGAATCAGATAAATCTGTTAAATAATGATGAAAACGTTCACGGAATTATTGTTCAGTTGCCTTTGGAAGATACTGAAATGACTGAACCGGCTGTTAATACTGTGGCGCCTGAAAAAGATGTTGATGGTTTGGGTGAAAAACCTGATTTCGTACCAGCAACAGCGATGGCAATTGATTGGTTGTTGGCTGGTTATAACGTTGAACTGAAAAATAAAAAAATTGCCATCATTGGCAAAGGTCGCTTGGTTGGTGCGCCACTAGCAGAATTGTGGCGAAGTTCGGGGTTTGACGTAACAGTTTATGGCAAACAGACGACGGACGAACTTAAGGCCGCAATAAATACTGCCGATGTCATCGTTACGGCGACTGGCGTACCAAGTTTAATCACTAGTGACATGATTCGTCAAAAAGCTGTCGTTGTTGATGCTGGTACTGCTGCCGAACACGGCAAAATTGTTGGTGATTTAGCGGTCGATGTCCGTGAACGTCAAGATCTGACAATTACACCAATCAAAGGTGGCGTTGGTCCACTAACCGTCACCGCCCTATTTGACAACGTCATCCGCTCCGCCCGCCGCGTAGCTGACATTAAAGGTCAACAAGATATCTAGCACAAAATAACACTTCTCAAGGTCGGTGCTCTAACAGAGGGGAATTGTTGCATATAATTAATAAACGTAAGTTGGGGCGATTGCAACAGGATGTTTAGGCTAGATTGAGGGCTTCTTTGACACGAGTGACGACTTGGCGTGGTGTCAGGTTGGCTTTGACGATATAACTGTGAATTCCCAGTGAACGAAGTTGTTTTGGTGATTCTTCTTCACCGAGGTTAGTCAGAATAATAACCGGGATGTCTTTACCCCAACTGTGTTTGCGAATAATTTCGAGGGCTTCGACGCCATCCATTTCAGGCATCTGTAAATCAAGTAAAATAATATCAGGCAAAAAGGCTTCAACCAAGGCTACGCCACGTTTGCCATTGTTGGCAAGTTGGACTTCAAAACCGTCCGCTTCAAATTTCATGCGGTACATTTGGCTAATCACTGCGTCATCTTCAACAATTGCTATTTTAGTCATCTCTTTGATGTTACAATATTCTATAGTTAATTACCATAGGCTTTATTAAAAATCAGTTAAGAAAAAGTGGAGAAAACAATGCCGAATTTGAAACAAAAACTAATTAAATTTAATCAATTAGTTGAGCCCGTAATTGATGAGTTGCTAACCAGTGATGTTGAAGCAAGAAACATCGAGGTAGCTTTGCATCAGATAAAATCTGGTGGTAAAAGAATTCGGCCAGCGTTGGTAATTATCAGTGGTCAAATATTTGGCTGTGATATTAATGATTTACTTTATCCGGCTGCTGCAATCGAAATTTTGCATAACTCGACACTAATTGTTGATGATATTATTGATCATTCGTTGTTACGCAGGGATGTACCGACAACTTGGAACAAATATGGCAAATCAATTGCACAATGTACGTCATTTATGTATATAGCGTCTGTTTTTGCTGGACTGAGTCACGCTAATAATTCGCCTAAATTAATTGATCTGTACAGCAATACATTAAAAGTAATTATTGACGGCGAGATAAAGGATATATTGTTTGAACGATCGGGCCGAGATGATGAAAACTTTGTCGTTGAAAATAGATATAAAATAATTACGACAGACGATTATCTGCAGATGATTGGTCAAAAAACAGCGGTATTATTGCAAGCTTGTTGTCAGGCTGGTGCGATATGTGCTGGTGCTGATGATGCGCAAGTCAAAGCTGTTGGTGAATTTGGATTTAGTTTGGGAATGGCTTTTCAAATTCGTGATGATATTTTGGACATTTTTGGTGATGAAAAAGAATTTGGCAAAAAAATCGGCAAAGATATCATTGAAAAAAAGATGGGCAACTATGTAATTTTGTCTGCCATTAGCAAATTAGGCGCGAAAGATAAAAGCATAATTATGAAATTACTGGAAGGCGAGTCTGTAATAACCGACGAAGATGTCGCAGTGGTTACGAAATTAATTATAAAAACGGATGCACATGATGAGGCTGAAACGCTAGCTGGCACTTATGTTAATAACGCTTTGCAAATACTCGATGAACTGCCACAGAATGAATCAACCGAGCAGCTTCGTGAAATCGCTCATTTTATTATCGAAAGGAATGCATAATAGCGTTTTTAATTATAAATTAAAGTGCTAAGATATATACATATGACGGTGGGGGCTGTAGCAAAAAAACAAAGTAATTTCAGTAGGATATTAACTGGAATTTGGGATGAGTTTGTTTACGGTGGGCATTTGTTGTCGGTTAGTGACGCATCGATGGTCCTTGCTATTATAATAATACTAGATAAACCAGTATCCTGGCAGTTAGTATCAATTGCGTATCTAATTCCACAAACAGTTTACTCTCTTAATCATATGAAAGAGCTTAAAGTAGACAAGCGGACTAACCCAGAGAGGGTTTTATATCTTGAGAGAACTATTAGAATATATCCTTTTGTGGTGACTTTATATATAGTCCTACTTGTTGGTTTTTTATTATACCTATCGAATTTAAGCGTTATTATTTTAGTATTATTTATTGGTTTGGCTGGTATCCTATATCCGAAAGAAATTACAAAAAAAATCGTAGGGTTTAAAAATTATTATGTTGGTCTATTTTCTGCAGCCGCAGCATGTTTGTTGCCATGCATTTTTTACAGATTGACTAATAGCAGTATGTACATGTATTTATGCTTGTTTATTTTTTTGCGGTTATTCCTCAATACGATATATTTTGATATTAAAGATTATGATTCAGATAAGGAGAGAGGTCTAAAGACTATTGCTGTGTATTTAGGAATTAAAAAAACAGTTTTACTACTATCAATCATTAATATTGTTTCTGGGTTAGTAATCATTGGGTTAGTACTGATGAAGATGACATCATATTTTACACTGGGATTAGCGTTTGTGTCTTTATATTCTTTTATATATTTACGAATAACAGATAAACTCAATGGTCCTAAGCTTAGACAAATTTCGTATCTCATGGTGGATGGGGAGTATATCTTTTGGCCAATATTTTTACTAATATTTAAGGTTATTTTAGGATGAACAGCATGCCTACACAAGTGGTTATTTTAGTGGTTATAAATCTTGTATCAATTATGCTTAGCTTTTGGGTTGTGAAAAGTGATAAAAAAAATATGCAGAATATATCTTTTGCCTTAATGGCGTTAGCGATTATGCTTTGGGTGGACTTTTCTTTTGCGGGCTCATCTATAGGTGATGTTGTTTACTCAGAAATATTTTATAAATTAAACCTTGCATCTGTTTCTTTTGCCTTGTTGGCGTTCTACTATTTCTTTGTTGTATATTTTCTAAAGCAAAGAGATAAGCATATAATATTAGACAGATTCATATTGCTGTCGTCATTATTAGTTATTTATATTTCTATATTTACTAACGGATTTAATAATGGGGTAGTTCAGAAACCTTGGGGTATGGAAGCGGTACAGGGTGATATTATATATGTATATAATATCCTTGCCATGATTCTTTCTCTAGTTGTGATTTATTTTGGCATAAAGGGCTACATGTCTCTTAATAATAAAGATAGGCGTGGTGCAAAATATCTTTTTATTGGAGTATTAATATTTATTTTAGCAAACGTTGCGTTTAACATTATAGTTCCTAGTCTATTTAAAACTTCTGAGTATCAGCATTTAGGAGATTTCTCTGCAGTTATTTTTTTAGGGCTTACGGCGTATGCGATAGTAAGGCATCGCCTTTTTGACATTAAACTCGCTATAGTCCGTAGTGTGGCATACATATTTGTCTTAGTCAGCCTTGCGTGTTTGTATTTGGATATCGTATTCATCATATCGGGTATATTTGATCGTGAATTGGCGAGTCCTGGGCAGATTGCTACTGGTGTTGTAACTAGTTTGATTCTGGCATTTGTTTTTCAGCCATTAAAACAATTCTTTGATAAAGTTACCAACAAGATTTTTTACAAAGACAATTATAATACTGACGACTTCTTTACTCGCGTTAATGAATCGCTTACTACTACGACTGATTTGCGTAATTTATTAGAGCAGATTTCGCATGAGATAGGCAATACTTTAAAGAGCGAACAGACGTTCTTTTATATCAATACAGACCAAGACCATCATGTGTCAGCTGGTACACAACATCACCGTCAATTGCCAAAGGCCGATGCCGATAAATTAGGCGAGCTTTGCGGAAAAAGTGGCGATATCGTAATCGCTTCGATGTTAGAGCCAGAAGATGAAGTTAGGCGATTATTATTAAGCCACAGGATTGAATTAATCTTACCATTGGTCGAATCCAATAAAATAATTGGTTATTTATGTTTAGGCGACCATCGTAGTAATTCAGGTTATACGAATCGTGATGTTAAGGCATTAAATGCAGTATCAGATGAAATCGCTATTGCTATACAAAATGCTTTGGCAGTCCAAGAAATTCGTGAATTTAATTCAACATTACAACAGCGTATCGAAAATGCGACCAAAGAGCTTCGGGCTAGTAACTCGATTTTACGTCAGTTGGACAAAACCAAAGACGAATTCGTTGGTATGGCATCTCACCAGTTGCGTACACCGTTAACCAGCGTTAAAGGCTATATCAGTATGGTTTTGGAAGGTGACGCCGGTAAGGTATCGGACATGCAGCGCAAATTTTTGGAAGAGGCCTTCATGAGCAGCGAACGTATGGTTCGATTGATTGATGATTTTTTGAATGTATCAAGAATCCAAAATGGAAAATTTATTATAGACAAACATGAAGTCGATTTGTCGAAGGTTGTTGAACAAGAAATTGATAGTTTGTCTCCAAGTGCCAAGATGCGTAATTTAAAATTTGTTTACAAGCCAGCGACTGACGTTCCAACGATTAATATTGACGAAGGCAAGATTCGCCAAGTGATTATGAATTTTGCCGATAACGCATTGTATTATTCGCACGATAATACTGAAATTGCTATCAACTTGTCGGTTGAAGATGGTGATATCGTTTTTACAGTTAAAGATACTGGTATTGGCGTGCCAATTAGCGAACAAGCGCAGTTATTTAGCAAGTTTTATCGTGCCAGCAATGCTCGCAAACAACGTCCAGACGGTACTGGCGTCGGATTATATTTGGCGAAAAAGGTTATTGATGCCCATGGCGGCAAGGTAATATTCTTTTCAATCGAAGGCAAGGGAAGTATGTTTGGCTTTCGCATACCGATTGATCAAAAAGTGGAATCAACCACCGCTAGCTAGTTTGACGATTTGAACGATGATAATAATTATAAATAGTACAACGCCAACTGCGATTAGGATTGGTTTGAGTTTGGCTTTGTTATCAAACCACCATTGACCGAATTTCGATCGATTAACTGCGGATATCCGAGTAATAATTGGCTTGGTGACGGCCGCGTCGACGCCAGTATATTGTTTGTTGCGTTTCTTTTTATTCTTACTCATCCCGTTAGAACTCCTGTTTAAATTTATCATCGATAATAATCTATCGTTTTATTAGTATATTTTTTAGTAGGTACTAGGTTAGACGCAGAGTTCTAACGGGACTCATTATAATTGATTATATCAAAAACTACCCCGCCATAACAGCGGGGTAGTAATTTATAGTGTGAGCGGTCAGACTCGTCTTATTGGTTCAAAGATTTACGGCGGCTAGCTAGGTAATAACCAATGCTTGCAACCATTGCACCAAGACCCAAGATTGATAGGATGTCCTCAGTAGGACCAGTGTGAGGTAATTCAGGTGGTGTTACTGGAGGATTTGTACAGGTTTTATTGACAATAACAGTTGCGGTATCTTCGATTGAACCGCCGCCAGTCGTTACACTAGCTTTGTTAATAAGTTGGTTGGCGCCACATACTGGCAACTTGTCGTTGTCTGCAATTTTGGCACTTAGTATTGACCAAGCGTTAGAACCAGCTGCATACGAACCGATATTGATACCTACGCCAGTAATATTATTACTTGCTTTTGTACCTGATGGGTATAGGGTGTTGCCATATGTTGTGGAGTCATTTACGTATGTCATACTACTTGGTAATGTATCGCGTAAAGTAACATCGTCCTGTTGAGCTTGACCAACGTTGTCATATTCAATTAGGAAGTCTACTATTTCATTTGGTTGGGCTGTATAATTTTCAACCCATTTGTTATCACCATGTTTGCTGACCATTTTACTCATTGTAAATTGAGAAGTGGCGGCAAATTGTGGGTGAACGTTAAAACTTACATAACCAGAATATTGTAAACAGCCAGGAATTTTACCATCAAGCTTGTCGTAGCCTAACAAAGCACCGGTGCTTGTGAATATGCTTTCTGGTAATGATGTGCCATTTGGGCCAAAGCCATTGTTTTCATAAAGTAAACTGCCACTAACATATGCTAAATTAAAGTCTTCATTATTTGCAAAAGTTGCACTGTCATAAACCTCAGTCGGGCTAGCATTGCTTGAATCTATAAATCCATCAACCTGGATTGATTTACCTGTTGTTGTAGGTAAATTAAACTTGGCTGTGACATTTTCAGCAACTAGGTTTAGATTTGATGCTGCGTTATTATGAACGTACATCCTAACGGTATAATCTTTACCCTTTTCTATAGTTATATTATCAGACCATAGGTTAGTGGTGCCACTTTCGCGTATTCCGACGAAGTCACGTTCGTCGCCAATGTTTGGATTGTCGACAATCGAGTTAAAAGTTATGTGATCAGCCGGTACGGCCATTGTATATGTTTGTCGACTAGGCCCCCAGGCAAAAAGTGTTGCTGGAATTATTATAGCGACGATAAGTACTGTGATTATTGCGATTAGCTTTTTCATAATTATATCCTTTTATTAATTATTATTTACTTTCCAGGGGCGGTTACTTTACCTGTGACTGGAGTATTTGGTGTATTAGTTGCTGTTACCTCAGGTTTAGGAGCGGGGGTTGTGTTGGGAGTAGAACTTGTTGGTGTTGTAGTAGTTTTAGGTGCTAATGGTGTAGTCAAAGCTGTTGTGCTCGGTTGAGTTACTTGTGATGGGGTGGTAAATTGTCCAGGACCTTGTTGGTTGTTATTGCCACCGCCTTTATGCGCGTTACCTTTATTTGATGGATTTTGTGCAGGAACTTTTGAATCTAATGGTGGCGTACAATCATGTGTACATTTATTGTTATGATGATGATGATCTTTATCCTCTTCGACTGCTGTAGTTTTTTGATTGTCTTCGATTGTTAGATTTAGACAATTAGGGTCAATATACATAGTTTCAATTACTTTCCCTGTTGCTGGATCTAGAATTTCTATCTTGACTGCATATTCAGAATTATTGCCACTAAAACCTGATTTAGTTGGTTTTGCGAGTTCATATGTTCCATTTTGCTTGTTCCATATCCACAAACTCTTTAAGTTACGTGTATCGATACTGGCTATCTTAACTAAGCTAATCTTTGAACGTTTAGGGTCGTTCATAATGTCGTTTAGGTATTTTTTTGCTTCAATACCTAATGGTGTCGCACAACCGTCATGGACGAGCGATTCAGGTGTTGCGTTGTGTAGGTGTGAGGCAATTGCTAAATCAGTAGGGTCAGGATTGTTTTGGATAATAAAGGCGTGGTTAATTTCTTCTGTAACTAATAACAAGTTAATGCCATCACGATCGATAGTTTCGTTTAGCCATTCGTTAGTTAAAGCTTTAGGGTCGTCGTTTTTATGAAATTCTTTACCACCGTGTTTGAAGTCACCATCTGTGTGGTCTACGCCTGGTGCGTTAAATGATTCACGATTACCGGTAGTCTCCTGACAGATTGCATCGGGTGTAGGCGTTTTAGGAGCCTCGTTTTGTTTATCATCGTTAGTAAAGGTGAAATGATTACCAGAATTCCACCATTTATAACCAGCATAAACAGTTCCTGCGATTATCAAAGTCAATACTACGCCACCGACACGTCGGCGGGTTATTGCATTACGTGTTTTATCTAGCAGTTCAGCAGTAGTTTCTTTGGCGCTAATAAGTCCGTTTTTTGTTGTATCTACGCCGTATTTAATGGCGTCTGAGATTCCTTCGGCGGTCCATGCTGCACCACTGACTACTTTTTGAGTTGCATTTGAAGAAAATTCTGCAGTTTTTTTAGCAAGTATACTTGTACCAGCTGAAAAGTGACCAAGTGCTGACTCGGTTTTATTATCTAGTTTTTTGGGATTGTTGACGACCTCAGGGGTTCGTTTTTCGATACCGTCCGTGTTTGCCATAAAATCTTTGCCTTCCTTTTTAATATCTTAAATTAATTAAGTATTAGAGAGTGATAAAATTTAAAACGAATACATTAAATAATCATTTGATATATATTCGCCCTCCGCCATATTGGGTCCTCACACCTAATATAACTGATAACAACAATTTACCACAAAACGTTCAAAATGTCAATGCTTAACATAATAAATATATATTAAGCGCAAGCATTTTATACTTTTTAAAGTGATATATATGTGCATGATATTACAAATCAGATCGTTTCAAATACATGTAGCGCCGTGTCTGATTTGGCCGTAAGGCTAAAAAAGCAGTGGCTACAGCGTTTTAATTAACCGCGAATTTGCCCAAGGGCAACTCTAACGGGATCAACGTTGGAATACAAACAAATAATATGTTAATAATAAACCTCAAGTTACTGGGCGCAACCCCGTGGCTGCGCCCGATGCAACTTCTATTTCATCGCTTTATCGCTTTCTCTGCCAGAACAAGCCTACGCTTGTTTACATTATTTAACCTTGCAATCTCACGGATTGTGAGAAGCGATGAGTTAAAAAATGTTTTCCCCTCGCCCTTACGGGCGTGGCAAAATATAGCGTATGCTTGCTCTTCTTTGTCTGCGCAATTTAATTCCTTCAGGCCTTTTTGAAGCCTGTCGGTAATTGTTTTTTTACACAGACCATTTTGTTTTGGCTTTTTCGCCATATGCTTTTTTGTTTATTTTATTACTACTTATATTTTTTTGGCCTATCCGCAGGACGCGGGTAGGGATGAAGGTCGTTGTAATTCGACTTCCTTTTTATTCCATGCAGCCAGGCCTTTACTTTGGCCCTAACTGCATGCCTACCGCGTGGTCCGCGTCGTGTTTTCTTCTTACTCATAAGACAATTACGTTAGTTTGATAAAACGAACCAAACTGTGCTAGCGTAGCTAGCCATAGCCGTGATTGTAATGCATAAAATTTTGTATTTATTTTATCCCAACAAACGCATTGATGCGTTTTGTTGAGTTTAATAAAGTAGAAATAAAGGGGTTTATTAAAACATACAATAAGCATTCGCTACATGTATGAAATGATCTGATTTGTTAATTTACCTCTGTTTGTGCGGGTCCTCACACCTAGCACAACTGACACTTATAGTTTAGCATAAAACTGTCAATAAGTCAATGTGCTTACGGTGTTAAAGCGGCTTTTAATGTAAAAAATTAGTATAAGATACATACCTCTAGCCAAATAGGGCTATTTTTGCTACAATCGTTGGGTATCTTTGTTAAGGTCTCATCGTCGTAATGGTGAGAACTGCCCAAAATGATTCATACGGTCTCATCGTCTAATGGTTAGGACACCAGGTTTTCATCCTGGCAATCCGGGTTCAATTCCCGGTGAGATCACCAAATTAAGTACGTCACCTGTAGGTGGCGTTTTTAATTTGGTGATCTCTACGGCGAATTGAAATTGGATTGCCAGAGGCAAGACGGGTGAGACCCGCAAGTCTGCGGGTCGCAAGGCCGGAAGCCGGATGACGAATGTCACCGACTGAGGCGGGGTCGAGAAAAATTCGGAACGAATTTTATCGTGACCAATTCCCGGTGAGATCACCAATCAAATAGTGACCGATTCCCGATAAAATTATAGCCGACCACCTGACCGGCTGAGATCACCAATCAAATCATTATCAATTTCCGTTTAAATTACTTTTTTGAAACAGGCAATTCAAACCAAAATTTACTGCCTTTATCTACAACGCTTTCGACTCCAATTTTACCGCCAAGGTGCGCTACAAGTCGTCGACAGATAGCTAGTCCCAGACCCGTGCCACCGGTAGTACGCTGCAAATAATTATCAACTTGGCTAAACTTATTAAACAGTTTTTCCATAGCTTCTGTTGGGATTCCTATGCCGGTATCAATGACACTGATGACGACCATGTCGCCCTTATTATCAAGATTAGTGGTGTCTAATTTGACATGAATATTAACACCGCCTTTTTCGGTAAATTTGTAGGCGTTAGATAATAAGTTGGTCATAATTCGATCAAAGTGAGCTGGGTCGGTATTTATATATAGTCCACGATTTGTAGGTGAATAGGTTAATTTTAATCCTTTTGTCGTGTACATCAGATTTACTTGATCAATAGCGTGTTTAACAAGATCATCGACTGAGCAGGTTGACAGATTGAGTCCAAGTTTATGGGCTTCGAGTTTTGATAGATCTAGCATATCGCCGACTAATGAAATTAGAGTTTGTGTATTTTCATTAATCCTGGTTAGCACATTTTGCTGTTCGTCGTTTTGAGGGCCAAGTTGTTGTCGTTGTAGTAAATTAACATAACCACGGATGACAGTCATTGGGGTTCGCAACTCATGGCTGGCAACTGAAACGAATTCATCTTTGATTTTGTCAATTTGACGCAATTCGGCGTTACTTTCGCGGATTGCTTCGACAGATAAAGCGTTTTGAATAGCGACGACAAGGCCGTTATCAATCATTGACAGGACTTTGACGTCGCGGTTGGTGTAATGAGATGTGCGATGATCACCCAATAGCAGATAACCCAGTAGTCCGTGATGGACTAACGGCAGGATAACTTCAATCTTGTGTTGATCCATTAAACGGTGTAATTCGTTTGATTTTGAATCGGATTCATCTAGTAGTGAAGCCAGGATTATCTGGTCGTTCTTTTTGATTCTTTTTTTGTCACTTTTAGTTACTTCGGTGTGTTTTGATAGTTTTCTAAGCAAGTGGGCTGTTGCGTTTTGTATTGCAATGGTTTCGGTCTTGGACAATGGGTTATAATTTTCCGTACCGGCTGTAATGTGGTGTCCGTCATGGGTACTAATTAGAAAAAAAGCGCGCTCACTTTTAAGAGTTGAAGCTATTTCGACGGCAGATTGTTCAAGCAAATGTCTGAGGTTGGTGGTAGAGGTTAGAATCTTGTTGAATCTGTCGATAAAGGCATCGGAGTTGTAGTAATCTCGATAGAAGATACGGTTAGTTAGCTGGTCAAAAAAGCGTTTGATTGGTGGAAAGATAAATAACAAAGTGAAGGTTAATACGATATCCAAAGGGTTTTGCGAAATTAAATTATCGTTTTCGGCGGTAAATAATCTTGATATTAGAATAACTAACAAATAATAGACAGCGATTAGTAACCCTAAAGTCAGCGTATAGGCTAATGTGCGGACAGCAGCCAAGCGAATATCAAATAGGTGATAACGAATGACAGAATAATAAAGACAGATGTCAAGGATAGCCATTGTAAAGTGGTGGTATGGAAATAAATCCCATATGCCCATTAAGGGCATAATATACCCAGTTATAATTACTGGCAACACTCCTAGACCGAAACCAATAACAACAATAAGAAGTTGTTGTTTGCGTGCACCACGAGCAGCATTTAAAAAGTGGATGCCTCCAACAACTATAACTAAATACAATACTGTAACCGCTACTCCATACAGCCACGGTAAAGGCCCGTATATTATCGAGTAGTAGTCAAATATACTGCTTGATTTTACGACATCTTGGACGAATAATGGGCTGGCACTGTACAAAAACATAACGATTGAAAATATTTGAAACCATTTTACGAATCGGAAAAACTTTGCATCTCCGGTTAATTTTGCTACGAAAAGCATAAAAAAAGCTTCGACGGCAATAGCGAACGCATAGCCTAAATAGTTACCAATTAGTCCGACTTCTTTTGGCATATAGCCAGCACATGCAAAATCAAACATGCTAATCCACAGGACGAGCATAATACTGAAGGCAGCGTAGTATTTGTTGATTGGGTTTTTGTAGCCACTCTTTAAAAGGCTGGTTATCCCCAGTAAAAACACCCCAGCCATCGTAATAGAATCAATGATTATAAAGATGTGCATACATAAGCATTATAATACAGAAACTATATTATGACGATATTGTAATTATCGTAAATTTGGTTTTAGTATACCATCGTATCGTCAGAATAAGTATTTACAGCTGGGTTTTGTCTGGGCTCGCTTTTTGGATGACTTGCCATAAATTCATTAACCTTCGCGACTAAGTCAGGTCCTTCATAGTCAGATTTGACTAAGTATAGGCTGGCGCCGGCTGTATGGGCTTTTTGTTTGTCGCTTTCTTGGCTAAGATTGGACGTGATGATTATTGGCATTGAAAGTGAAGTGTTGGTTGTAAAGGCGCTTAAAACTTCAAAACCATTCATTTCAGGCATCATTATGTCCAGTAGAATAACATCAGGTTGATATTCAATGGCGTCATTTAATCCATCTAGCCCATTATTGCTGGTTTTTACTACATAACCACTAGCCTCAAAGGCATATTTGTACAGCTGCTGAATATCAGTATTGTCTTCAATGATTAATATTTTACGTTTGTTTTCCATGGCAGCTAACTATCTCCTTTGGTTTATATTGTCTATGATATCGTATTATCTGCATTGTTTTCAACTATTGGCATCGTAAAATAGAATTGACTGCCAACATCAGGGGTGCTGGTTACCCAAATTGTGCCACCTAACTTTTCAACCATCTGTTTACAAATTGCTAAGCCAAGACCCGTGCCGCCATATTGTCGTTTAAGATAATTGTCGACTTGAGAAAACTTTTTAAATAAGCTCGCAATTGATTCAGGGCTGATGCCGATGCCGGTATCGGCAACACAGATAGTAGCAAGATGAGTTGTATTGTCGACGGTGCTAGTGATTTTGACGCTACCGCCTTTATCTGTAAATTTATTTGCGTTAGCTAGCAGATTGGTCATAATATGCTCGAAACTTGATGTATCAGTCTTTATTTGGGCATCAGATCCTTCGTAACTTAGACTGATAGATTTGTCATCGTATAGGATTTGATTACTATTAATTGCTTCTTTGATTAATACTTTTAATGAAGCGTTGGTTAAGTGAAGGATTGTTTTGTTGGCCTCCATTTTGGACAAATCTAGCATATCGTTAGTTATGCCAATTAAGGCTTTGGCGTTGTTGCCTATTTTACTGATAATGTCTAATTGCTGATCGTTCAAGCTGCCTATTTGTTGGCTTTCAAGTAGATTGGCGTAGCCGTTGATAATGGTCATTGGTGTTCGCAATTCATGTGATGTAACTGACACGAAATCATCTTTTTCTTCGTCTATCTTTATCAGCATGGCGTTATTGGCGGCTAATTCTTTGGTTGCGCTGTCAATTTTTTGTTGCATACTGGCAGCATTAACATCCTTGATTTCTTGAATAGATAATGCGTTCTTGATAGCAATTACTAAACCACCCGCAATTGTGTCGAGAACTTTTATGTCTCGGGCGGTATAACGTGACGAAAGGTGCTCACCTAGGCAAAGAAAACCAATAATTCTTGTTTGAAATAATGGAACGATTATCTCAATTTTACATTGATTCATTAAATCACGGACTGGGCTGTCTTCTTCGAGTGACGAGACAATCATAATAGTAGGATTATTAGTAGTATATTTTAGTAATTTTAATAAATGGTCTTGAACCACTGGGGTATGATTGGCTGTGCCACCAACCAAGTATCTGTTGGTAGGCTTTATAACTGTCAGTATAGATTGTTCGCTTTTTAATGTTGTGGCGATTTCATTAGCGGCATAATTTAATAATTCATTTAGGTTAGCTGTATGTTCGGCGTATATGTGGTTTAGTCGAGAGAATAATTCGTCGCTGATATAATGCCCTCGAAAAAATACTCGACTGGTTAATTTTTCAAAGAAATTATTAATTGGCTGAAAAATAAACAGTAATATCAAAAACAGGATAATACTAATTGGGCTTTGATTTATCACAGAATCTCGGTCCAAGAAAAATGCCGAGATAGTTGCAATAGCGATGTAATAAATAACAATCAAAGAGGACATTGATAAAATGTAGGTCAAGGTATGAACGATAGCGGACCTAATATCAAGTAATTTATAACGAAAAGCGCCGTAATACATGTAACCAGCTAGTAATAAAAGTGGTATATTGCCATAATTGGCCGTTGCGTCAGAGTTTGTTATTATGGGGATTACTAAATCCAAAGTAACTGTAATTGGTATTGAAAGTAATATGCCAAGACCTATAACATTAATCTGCTGATTTTTGATACCTTTAGAATGACGTAGCCCGTAAGCTACAATAATTGCGATCATAGTGAGTATATAGATCATGCTAAATACGTAAAGCCCAACAAGTGGCCCGTATGTGACTAAATAGCCATCTTGATTATTAGTTGGAATAACATCGTTATTAATTAGTGGTGTCGTACTAAGCAAACACACAATCCATAATGCTGCTGAAGACCAATTAATTAATTTACGGAATATTATAAAATCGGCTACCCTGTCAACGAACATTAACAGCATAATTAAACAACCCAAAGCGGCTGAATTTGCAACGGCATTTATGATATATAGAGTCTCGGTGCTGAATTGTAGTTGATTACTTAAATCAAAACTAACTATCCAAATATTAGTTAGAACGACAAAATAGAAAAAAAATCGATTGACTGGTCGTTTATAGCCTTTTTTCAAAAGACTAGTAACTCCAAGTAATAGCATAGTAATTGCAATTATTGCGTCTATTCCATAATACATAGCGTCACTCATTCATAACCATTATATATCTAAGTTTGTTTTTTTAGCAAAAAAAATTGGACTGCTAAAAAATATATAAATCTGTTTGTGTTAAGATGTTTCTATGACAAACGATTTTCAAAAAGAGCTAGATGTCGCGGTTCAAATTGCTAAACAGGCAGGTGAAATTATGTTGCAATATTTTGATAATGATCAAAATGTTAAAAGAAAGCTTGATGATACCTTGGTTACAGTTGCCGATACTACTATTAATAGTTTAGTTATTGAATTGCTGACTAAAGAGTTTCCCGGTGATGGTGTGATTGGCGAAGAAGAGAGCAACACTGAATATGGTCTGGGTCGTAAATGGTTTTGTGATCCGATTGACGGTACTAATGCATTTGTTTGGGGTATACCAACGGCGATGTTTTCTTTGGGGTTGGTAGTTGATGGTCAACCACAGGTTGGGGTTGCTTATGATCCTTTTTTGGATAAAATGTACACTTCAATAAAGGGGCATGGTAGTTATTGTAATGGTAAAATTTTAGCGGTATCGACAGATGCTTTACGTGACGGATTTGTGGCGATAACTGGGAATATTAAAAGAATTTATGGTGGGCTGCAATCTGTTAAGAACTTGATGAGTGAGAATATTAAACCTGTGGCATTTAGCGGTGCGGTTTATAAATCCGTATTAATTGCAAGGGGCAGATTAGTTGGATATTTGGAAGAACTAGTTAATGCGCATGATATGGCGGCGGTACAATTAATCGTTGAAGAAGCTGGTGGTAAAATAACCGGTATCGATGGCGGCAAGCTAGATTATTCCAAACCTTTTAGGGGTGCAGTTGTTTCGAACGGTTTGGTTCATGACGAATTAGTTGAAATTATTAATCGCATCTAGAACAAAAATAACAGATTATGATACAATAATCGTTATGAAAGTTAACTTTAAACGAACAAAAATACTAGCAACTTTAGGCCCATGCACTACATCTGAAGAGATGATTGAAAAGCTGGCACTGGCAGGCGTCAACGGATTCCGATTGAATTTTAGCCACGGATCATATGAAGAACGTGACCAACAAATCGCTTGGATTCGCCAAGCAACCGCTAAATCAACTAAACCAGTTGCAATTTTGCAAGATTTGCAAGGTCCAAAAATCCGTTTGGGTATGTTAAAACAAAATACCGACGTCAAAACTGGCGATATTATTACACTAGATTACGCAGCCGAACATGATGGCAGGCTGATTGTACCAATTCAATATAACTTGGCCGAAAAAACTAAACCAGGCGAAACTTTGTACATTTTTGATGGTAAAATTCGCACAACTATTATCGGTAAAGTTAGTGATACTGCAATTACAGTAAAAGTCGAAAATGACGGTACTTTGATGAGTAAAAAAGGTATCAATTTGCCTGATACTGACTTTGGTGGCGATATCTTAACTCCAAAAGATTTGGCTGATATTGAATTTGGTGCCACTCGTGATTTTGATTACGTTGCGCTAAGTTTTGTTCAAAGTGCCGAAGATATTAACAATTTACGTCAATTATTAGTCGCTCAAGGTTCAACCGCGCAAATTATTGCCAAAGTTGAGACTAAGGCTGCAATTGTTGATGCGACTTTGGAAGAAATCGTCAAAGCTAGTGATGGTGTGATGGTTGCCCGTGGTGACTTGGCGGTTGAAGCAGGGGCAGAGATTGTGCCAATTGTTCAACGTCGAATTATTGCATTATGTCGTAAGTATGGAAAACTAAGTATCGTTGCTACACAAATGATGGCCAGTATGGTTAGTGCGCCCGAGCCAACAAGGGCTGAGGTTAGCGATGTTTCAAACGCTGTTGTTCAAGGTGCTGATGCCGTCATGTTGTCAGATGAAACTGCCAACGGTCAATATCCACTAGAAACCGTAGCGGCTATGAAAAAGGTGATTTTGTACACTCAAGATCATGAGCCTGTTCAACCAACAACTGAAAAGCAAGCTAATCACAAAAAAACCACAAATGCCATTAGTGTTGCAGCTGTTAAATTAGCTGAACAATTGGATGCTGTGGCTATTATTGCTGAAACCAGGTCAGGTGCAACGGCGGCTAATATTGCAACTCATCGTCCAAACTTGCCTATCATTAGTGTTACTAGTGAATTACGTTCGGCACAGCAATTGTCGTTAAGTTATGCTAATCGCAGTTACTTCCGTCCACTAACTGGCAATATGGGGTATGAGATTGCCAAAGAGTTAAAAGACCAGGGCTTATTTGGGGCTGATCCTGCAACGGTTATTATCGTCAGCGGTCGCCAACCTGGCGTTATTGGCGGGACTGACACAATTGAAGTTCGCATTGTTGAATAATTACTAGACGTCAAGTCGTAATTAGAGTAAACTAAAAAAATAAACATAAGTGATATATAATAGGCTGTATAGATGGCAAACGAAAAAAAACTAATAGTGGGCAATTGGAAGATGAACCTCGATATGCACGAGGCTAGTTTGTATTTACATCAGTTGTCAAAATTAGTTAAAGTCCATCGTGATGTTGAAGTTGTTTTGGCGCCTTCAATGTTTACACTCCAATCGCTAAGCTTGCAAGTAAATTTGCGTCAATTTAAACTGGCGGCTCAAAACTTTTATTGGCGTGATCATGGTTCGTACACCGGCGAAGTTTCGGCCGCACAACTGCGTGGAATTGTTCAATTTGCATTAGTCGGTCATTCTGAGCGTCGTCATATTTTTAATGAAAATGACAAAGATATCCGCAACAAAGTTGCCGCTGCAGTACGAAGCCATATTCGTCCAATTTTATGTATTGGTGAAACTGCCTGGGAGCGATCGAGCGGTGAGACTCACTACGTTTTACATGATCAGCTAATTGGCGGATTGTCGAATATTACCAGTGATGAACTTGAGCAAGTTATTATTGCCTATGAACCTGTCTGGGCGATTGGTGCTGGACAAATGGCATTACCTGGTGATGTCGTTGAAGCCGTCAAAGCAATTCGCAGACAGATTGAACATTTGTATGGCAAAGCAGCGTCAGAATCGATTCAGATTTTATATGGTGGCAGTGTTACAGCCGACAGTGCAGCTGAATATTTGAATTTACCAGGTGTTAATGGATTACTTATGGGTGGCGCCAGCTTGAACGCACATGAATTTAGTGACATAATTAAGAAAGCACATAACAGCTTAACGGCAGCAAAAAAAGGGTAGGGTAAATATGCAAGATTTAGACTTTGATGAACTTGATAAGGCGGTGAATTCTTTGGTTCAATATACCACTCCAAAATTAACAGCCGACAACGAACCAGAGGATACTGTACTCGATCTTGGTACTGGCGATATTTCTTTGCCCGACTTAGCAACGCAGCCTGCTATTACGCCTATTCCTAACTTTGCTCCATCGCAAGTCCCATTAGCAGGTAGACGAGTTAATGGGCGATTTATGGATGTTGTTCCTCCGTCGGCTAGCACACGAGTTAATCCAGCTATGCCTGAACGTGTTTCTCGTCAAGGTCTATCGATTAATCCAGATGATAGCCTGCCAATGGTGCCGGAATCTGCTCCAATGCCTGCTGTAATTCCTGAAGTAAAATCTAATGAGTGGCCTGATCCAATTGATTTTCAGGGAGTTAATAAAGACACATCTAATGAATCTGAGGCAGTTAAATCTGAAGATAATGAAGATGCTGATATCGACCAAATTAGTAATGACATCACCAACACGTTAAATCAGACAGTTGATGAGCCACAAGATTCTCCATTTTTATCTGGAACAAAAGTTGAAAAACGTCCACTAGGTGCATTTTCTTCCGAACAGTCGGCTATTCCAGTCGTTCAACAGGAGAGTCAAACCGAAGCTCAACAATCAACTGATTTGTCATCCCAGACACAGCCTCAAGCAGAAGTTTCTCATATGCCAGCTGAACTTCATCCAGATTTATTATCGATTGAATCAGGTAGTGCGGTTGTTCCCAATGTGCCAAGTATGGGCAATGTAGCGGATACGATTACTGTCGATGCTACCCCAACGCCAAGTGTGACCAGCGAGTCAGTAGCTAATACGCAACCAGAAGGTCCAACTTCTATTACTCAACAGTACAGTGAGCAACCAAGTACTGGCGATCAAACGACTGGTGCAATTTATGACACAGATTCTTATCACAAGGCAATTTTGGCGCCAACTAAGAAAAAATCTGGCTTGATGTTGATTCTTGGAATTTTATTATTAATAGTTATTGGTGCGGGCGCTGGAGCAGCTGTTTACTTCTTTGCGTTACCTCGCTAATAAGCAATAACTAAGCTATAATAGATAGTAATGGATTTACTTGATGGGTTGAACCCGGCGCAAAGTGATGCGGTACAGACAACCTCTGGACCGCTACTTATTTTAGCTGGTGCCGGTAGTGGTAAGACGAAAACTTTAACGCATCGTATTGCTTATTTAATTGCGCATGAATCAGTTTGGCCTAATGAAATTTTGGCAGTGACGTTTACTAACAAAGCGGCCCGTGAAATGCGTGAACGTTTGGGTATTTTGTTGAATCAAAACAGTAGTAATCGCAGTTTTATGCCTTGGATGGGGACTTTTCATGGTATTTGCGTCCGAATGTTGCGCATTGAAGGCGAAGCGATTGGAATACCTAAAAATTATGTTATTTATGACGAGGACGACAGACAGGGTTTGATTAAACAAGCTATGAAAAGTTTGTCGGTTAGTGAAACTGAAGTCAAAGCTAAATCAGTCAGTAGTGCTATTTCAAGTGCCAAAAACGAGATGGTTGGGCCGGACGATTACGAATCGACGGCGCAATTTCCGTATCAAAAAAATATTGCTAAAATTTATAAAAAGTACGAATCTTTGCGTAAAATCGCTGGTGCATTAGACTTTGACGATTTATTGCTAGAAACTGTCCGATTATTACGCGAAAAACCGTTGGTTCGTGCTAAATGGCAAAAAACATTCAAACATATTTTGGTTGATGAGTATCAGGACACCAACGCCGCACAATATAACATTATTAAATTATTGGTGAATGACAATCGCAATATTTGTGTTGTTGGTGATGACTGGCAGTCGATTTATTCGTGGCGCGGGGCTGATTTTACTAATATTTTGAATTTTGAACGTGATTTTAAAGGCACCAAGGTTATTAAACTCGAGCAGAATTATCGCAGTACTGGCAATATTTTGGATGCTGCTAGCCATGTGATTGAAAAAAATGTTCAGCGGACTGATAAAAAACTATGGACCGACGCTGGTCCTGGGGCGCCAGTTCAAGTTCATTCACTGTATGATGAATCCGAAGAAGCTCGATTAGTGGCCGAGCGAATCTCGTCACATGTCACAATGGGTGCGCGTAAGTTTGGTGATTTTGCGATTTTATACCGCACTAATGCTCAAAGTTACACCTTAGAGCGGGCATTTTTACAATTTAGAATTCCTTATCAAATTGTTGGTGGTGTCAGGTTTTATGATCGCAAAGAAATCAAAGATATCATTGCTTATTTACGTTTGATTTATCAACCACAAGACAGGATGAGTTTTAGTCGGATTGTAAATATCCCAACGCGTGGCGTCGGCGCTATGAGCTTGGAAAAGTTTTTGATTTGGCAATCAGACAGTGGTATGGATATTATTACGGCGCTAGCCAATGTTGACCAAACTAGCACGATTACAACCAGGGCTAAGGCCGCACTGTCTTTATTGGGTGAGAAATTACGCATTGTCCAATCAATGCTTGAAACTGCCAGTCCACTAGAATTAATCGAAAAATTATTGTCGTCAATCAATTATTTGGATTATTTAAAAGATGGGACACCCCAGGCTGAAGACCGTGAAGCTAACATAGGTGCTTTGTTGTCTGACGCCCAGGCTTTTGCATCGCTACCTGAGTTTTTAGAAGAAGTTGCCCTGATGTCGAGTGCTGATACTGATAGTGATGGTCAAAAAGTGACATTGATGACACTTCATGCTGCAAAAGGTTTGGAGTTTCCGGTTGTCTTTATTGTCGGTATGGAAGAAGGAATATTGCCACACGCCCGAGTATATGATGCAGGCTTGGCAGAGTTAGAAGAGGAAAGACGTTTGGCGTATGTTGGTATGACACGGGCGCGCGAAGAATTACATCTAACCTATGCCCAAAGTCGTTTGCAATTTGGTCAAAGGGCCTATAATCCAATGTCACGTTTTATTGAAGACATGGGCGACCAAGTTTCAATGTCATCGCCGGTCGAACCGCATGTTGTGCCTGAACAGGAATTTTACAGTGATGAAATGTTCACGATTGGTGAACACGTCAGGTCGGCCGCTTTTGGGCCTGGTAAAATCGTTGAGGTTGATGGTTTGGCGCTGACGATCGAATTTGATAACGGCACAACCAAAAAACTAAATGCCGAATACGCCCGATTAGAAAAAATCTAGAGTTTAGCTATTGGAATATGGCGGGCTCGCTAATAGCTAAATTTTAATAGCTATGCAAGCGAATATTTGTTATACTAAGGACAATCATTTTGTGGGGTATAATGCGAGAAAATCATACAAATGAATAGTTTAATTCATAAATCTAACACACTGTTAGGACGGCTGGTTATTGCCGCGCTTCTTTTGATTGTCGCCATTGTTATCTCTGTCGCAAATGTTACTCATGCTGATAATGGTGTAAAAAATCAAAGTGGTCGAATATTAACTATTCATGATCGTGGGACGACCAAAGTTGTTGTAACCGAGGCGGCAAATATCTCTGACGCGTTAAAAGAAGCCGGTTTTGTTATAGATAACAATGACGTTGTCGAGCCAGCTGTGACCGAAAAGTTAGTGGCTTCAAACTATCAGGTAAATATCTATCGTGCTCGGCCAGTTATTATTGTCGATGGTAATTCACGTACTAAAGTGATTACGGCGTACCAGACCGCCGAGCAAATTGCGCAGAGTGTTGGCATTAAATTATATAGCGAAGACAAAACTATTTTAGGCGTGACCGATAATATTATTGCTGATGGTGCTGGTTTGCAATTGACGATAATTCGGTCGACGCCATTTGAATTGACTTTATACGGTAAAACGACAATCGTTCGGACTCAAGCAAAAACAATTGCCACAATGTTGACAGAAAAAGGCATTAAATTAAGTTCAGATGATCGTGTTTCGCTAGATCTAAATACTGCGATTACTGATGGTTTGGCGGTTAGAATTTGGCGCGAAGGCAAGCAAACAATTACAGTTGATGAGTTGATTAATTTTGAAGTCGATAAAATCAAGGATGCCGACAGGGAAGTTGGCTATGTCGATGTCCGAACAGCTGGTGTTAAGGGATCGCGTAATGTGTCTTATGAAATTACGATTCAAGATGGTGTTGAAGTCAATCGTACCGAAATTGCAAGTATTACGACTTTACAGCCAGTTAAGCAAGTTGAAGTTGTTGGTGCAAAGGGCGAATATACAACGCCAACCGAAAATGAAACGATTACTTGGGATTTTTTGATTAGTAATGGTTTCACAAAGTTTCAAGCAGCTGGAATTATGGGTAATTTAATGCAAGAACATGGTTTTAATACAACTGATACTAGTGGTGGTTATGGAATTGTGCAATGGACTGGTGGTCGCCGAAGCGAATTATTGTCAATAGCCTATCCTGAAAATATTTATACTCAGTTAAACTTTTTAATGCATGAATTTAATACGAATTATGTTGGTGTGCGTGATGCAGTTAAATTAGCCAATACAATTGACGATGCCACCATTATTTTCCAAAATAAGTTCGAACGTTGCGGACTATGTCGAGAATCGCAACGGGTTAAGTTTGCTTATGATATTTATGCAACATTTAGGGACCGTCAGTAGTGGCGCTTCAAAACAATAAATCCCTTGGACAACATTGGCTGCGTGACCGTGCGGCGTTGTCGCATATTGCTGACTGTGCTGAATTAAACTCTGACGATACGGTACTTGAAATTGGTCCGGGCTTGGGTACACTAACCAGTGAATTATTACGCCAAGCGGGCAGGGTAGTGGCAGTTGAATTTGATAGCGAACTAGCCCGTAAATTGCCAGCTCAGTTCCCTGGCAAAAATTTGCAAGTTATTCAAAGTGACATATTGGAATTTGATTTATCAACTATGCCCGCTGGATATAAAGTTGTTGCCAATGTCCCCTATTACATCACCAGCAAAATTGTCAAAATGTTAATGACTAGTGACAATAAACCGTCGGTTACGGTGTTATTAGTCCAAAAGGAAGTGGCTGAACGATTGGCATCCAAACCTGGTAAAATGAGTATTTTGGCAGTCAGCGCGCAATTATTTGCTGACGTATCACTAGGTGAAGTTATCGGTGCCGAACTTTTCACGCCACCACCCAAAGTCGACAGTCAAGTTGTGATATTAAAAACTCGCCAAACGTCGTTTTTAACTGACGTCAATGAAGACGACTTTTTTCGTGTTGTCAAAGCTGGTTTTTCGGCTAAACGCAAAAAACTCCGCAGCAGTCTATCGGGTGGTCTGAAATTATCTAAACCTGAAGTCGAAACGATATTAAATCAAGCAGGTATCAGTCCGGATGATCGGGCTGAAACATTAGACTTAGATGCTTGGGTGCGATTAACGCGTATTGTTGCCCAGTAATGCTTGTGCTAAAATGTCCGTAAAGGATGTATTCAAATTTATGAACACAAAAAAACGTCTTGTCATTGGTTTTACGATTGTAGAAGTAATGGTAGTTATATTTGTTATTGGAATCTTGGCTTCGATTACTTATATTTCTTATAATGGAATTCAAAAAAAGGTTATTGATGTCAGTCTTGACTCTGATGTTCAACGTATAGCTGCATTAGAAACCAGCTATAAAGCTAATCATGGTGTAGTTGGTGTTGCATATTACTCTGGTAATGGTACTGGCAGCGTTCTTGGGTTTACTCCAAAAAGTGGCAATGTGATTGATGTTGTGTTTAACTCAGTAGGCTATTGCGTTAGGGGTTACAATGTAAAAGGTACCGAAAACTCAATCTATAGTCCGTCAACTAAAGAATCCAGTCCAGGGGTTTGTAGCCAACTTGACCCCTCTGTATCAGCGGTAGGTGATTATTATGGTGGCTCAAGATCGTATGGAATAGCTGCCGGTGACGTGTTAGCATATATGAGTCAAAGTGATTTGAATCAATATGTTG
The DNA here is from genome assembly GCA_903899655.1 of uncultured bacterium. GTDB lineage: Bacteria > Patescibacteriota > Saccharimonadia > Saccharimonadales > Saccharimonadaceae > UBA1547. The sequence continues at coordinate 96,362 of CAIUKF010000013.1, read as the reverse complement.
TTTCGTTGCAAGATTTAGGTGTTAAGTGGGTACGTTGGGATATCGAGTGGGGACTCGTACAACCAAATAATAGTACGACTTTTGATTGGACAGCGGTAGATCGAGTAGCGAACACATTAAAAAGTCATAATTTGAATTCTTTGGGTATTATTCTTGCTGTTCCTCAATGGGCAAGGCAATCAGCATGTAGCACGATATGGGAATGTTCGCCGTCTGATCCGCAGACTTATGGTACTTTTGCAGGCCAAGTAGCAGCTCGATATAAGGATTCAATTACTAATTTTGAGATTTGGAATGAGCCAAATACAAATTGGTTACCAGCTCCAAATGCTACTCAGTATGGTAATGTGCTACATGCCGCTTACACAGCTATAAAGAATGGTAATCCGTCCGCAAAGGTTGTAGGTGGCTCATTATCTCCAGCTTCTGATGATGGTACCAATATTGCGCCATTAACCTTTTTGCAGTCTTTGTATAGTTCTAATAATAATCAATATTTTGATTATTTAGGTGTCCATCCGTCTAGTTTCCCGATGTCACCAAATTATGTAGCTAGTTGGAATGCTTGGCAACAGATGTATACAGCTCATCAATATATGATTGATCATGGTGACTCAGCTAAGAAAGTATGGATTACCGAGTATTGTTCGCCTACAAAAGGAACTGGGTTGTCATTTGAAGTTAATCAATCAGGAACATATAACTGGGGTACGGACTATATGTCTGAAGCGGCTCAAAGTCAACTGATGACGTCAGCAATTGATTCATATGTACAAAATAGTTCTTGGATTGGAAATTTCTTTTATTATTCTTTGATCGATAAGGGGACAGTACTTTCAGACCAGGAGAATTTTTATGGGCTTATACGTTTTGATGGTACGAAAAAGCCTTCATATGATGTGTTCAAGTCTGCAGTAAAGCAGGATAGTTAATAGAAATTGTATGTAATTCAGTAGTTATTGTTGCCGTGCAATATCGCTTGTGATAATCTAAATATAAAGGATTTATTTAGCTAAATGAAGATAAAAAAACTTGTCCGGGGGTTTACGCTTGTAGAAGTATCAGTAGTAATGGCTATTATTGGCATTCTTGCCACTGTAACGTATGTAGCCTATAACGGGTTGCAATCAAAGGCGCGTGATGTCAGTGTCCAATCGGATATTGATCGTATGGATGCATTACAAACTAGTTATGGCATCAAACATAATACCGCTGGTAAATCTTATTATTCAGTTAACGGTACTGACAGTGATTTAGCATTTACTCCGTCGAATAATAACGTGATTAAAGTCGAAGTTAACTCGACTGATTACTGTATTAGGGGCTATAACCCAAATGGTACCTATAATACTATTAATAATGCTGCCTATAAAGAATCGACTACTGGTACCTGCGCACTACTGAATGCTATAAATATTCCAGATGTACCTGGTTTGACGGTTGCCCAAAGTGGCGGCGTTATTACTGCAACAATTATTCCTACAGTATGTTCTAATGCCGGAACAGAACAGTTTGGTTTCCGAAGTAGTATCGATAATGGTGTTACTTGGACGACTTACAGCGCTTGGTCTGCTACTATCACGGCAACTCAGGCAGCTACTTTTGGTGTAACATATAGTTATCAAGTGCAAACTCGTTGTTACTCGGATGAAAGTCTAATTAGCACGACAGTATTAACACCTGTAGTTAGTTATACTCACATTATCCCTGTACCAGCGGCGCCTGTAATAGCAAGCGTTGTCCTGAGTGCTGGAAACGTTATTGCTACTATTGGTTCTATTACGTGCCCAACTATTGGAACTCCAGAGTATTCAATAGAAAGTCGCACAAATAATGGTACTTGGAGCGGTTATTCAGCCTGGTCAGCTTGGTCGGCATCTAGTATGACATCTTCCTTGACTGCTGTTCAAGGTGTTCAGTACGGATTTATTGCAAGGTCTCGTTGTGTTAGTGGTGTTGTATCTAGTGATCCTGCAGTCGGTGTAGAAAACAGTCCTTATACTGTTCACTATACTCAACCATCGCAAGCGCCAACTATTGCTGTTAGCATCACTGGCGGTACGGTAACTGCGACAATCACAGGTACTCCAACTTGTCCGAGCGGAGCGATAGTTCAGTATGCGTTTAAGAGTCGCACAAATGATAGCTCAACTTGGGGTAGTTACAGTACCTGGTCAAATACGATCTTAACATCTTCTCAATCAACTGCTCAAGGTGTCAAATATGGCTATATTGCGCAGGCACGTTGTTATGTTAGTAGCTCACTGTACAGTGATGGGTCTGAAAGTTTAGAGCAAACTGCCGTAGCATCAATTAATGCACCAGGCGCGCCAACTGTTTCATGGACGGTTAATGACTGGCAATATACAACCTGGAACTGGAGTGCTGCATCTTGTCCAGCAGGTTCAACAGGAAACTATCAAACATCATTCTTCTATGATAATAATCCGACTCCACAGTATCCAATTTATACTATAACTACTGCCACTTCTTCTCAACGTCAGACATCACGTTGGCAGACTGGCTTTTACATGAGGGTTGAAGCTCAATGTCAAAATGCCAATACGGCAAGCGGTTGGAGCGCATGGGGTACAGCTAATAATGCAACTGAGTGGTTTATTCGTAATCCGACAATGCAAATTCTAGTTGTTGCTGGCGGCGGCGGCGGCGGTAGTGACAACGGTGGTGGTGGCGGCGGCGGCGGTTTGTTACATAATGAATCATACGGCGTTAATGTATCTATGCAACAAAATGCAGATTACTGGGTAGAGATTGGCGGCGGTGGTGGTGGTGGTCCTTCGAATAGTAATTATGGTGGCAATGGTGGTAATTCGTCATTCATGTATTATTATGCGACAAGTGGCGGAAGAGGAAATGGCACTGGAATAGGCGATGTTTCTTATGGCGGCGGTGGCGGTGCGTATGCTCGAAATTCGGGCCATAGTGGCGGGTCTGGTGGTGCTGGTGGCGGTGTCGGCGGTGAAACCGGTGGTGGCGGTGCAAATGCAGGCTGGTCGGCTAGTGGTAGTGTTGGTTTAGCAAATGCTGGTGGTAAAGGTGGAAGTAGGCGAGATGGTTGGGCTGGTGGCGGTGGCGGCGGCGCTGGAGGACTTGGCCAAGATTACTATAACGTGTCAAACACAAAGCAAGAGGGTGGCGCTGGTTATACTACAAGTATTGATAGCAATACAAACCATACTTATGCTGGCGGTGGTGGCGGTGGTGGTGACAGTGGCTACATGGGCTGGGGTCATGGTGGCGGCGGTGATGGTGGTGGCGTTGGTGCTAACTATTATGGCGGCGGCGGCGGCGGCGGCTGGGGTGGTTATGGCGGCGGCGGCGGCGGTTATAGTGGAGTTGTTGTTGTAAAGTACAATCATTACAATATGTATGCCAATGTGTACAACTGGAATGGATCATCATATAACGGTCTTGGACAATATGACGACGGTACTAATTATTCAGCGCGATTTGATTCAACAGCAGGAGGCAAGATTTCTTTCGCTGGCTATTTCTGATGCCAATAATGAATCTGTAACATATAAGGGAAAAACATGATAAAGATAAATAAAAAATTCATATACATTGCAGCAACAATAGTCGTAGTGATAGGAGTTGCAACTGGTACTGTTTTGATACTAAAGTCAGCGAACACTAGTACAACTCAAACACAGACGCAAACTCAAGCTCAAAAAGATGCTGCTATTAAGGCCACTGCAGAAGATTTGATGACGCAATCTGCAAAGGCCACTGATGCAGCCAGTGCTAAAGCATTATTGTTGCAAGCACGAGAAAAATACGTTCAGATTGACGACAAGGATCGTATTGGTGCGGTAGATGCTATGGTTATAATGATCGATAACACTCCAGCTCCAAAATCAGCTACAAAATAATAGTAAATTATCAATCTAGTGACGACCATTATATCTGTTACAATAGTATTAGTATGGATAAAAAATTATATATTACGACCGCAATTCCCTATGTTAATGGCACGCCACATATCGGCAATGCCCTTGATTATCTATTGGCTGATATTTGGACACGTTATCAAAAACAAAACGGTCACGATGTACGATTTCAGGTTGGTACAGACGAGCATGGCAACAAAATTGCCGCCAAAGCCGCCGAAGCAGGCTTGGACCCTAAAAGTTACACCGATCAAACCTATCTTAATTTTGAAAAGTTAATGAAAAAGGTCGGCGCTGGTTATACCGATTTTGTACGTACAACCGACCCACATCATATTCAATCGGTTCAATATATCTGGCAACAATTACAACCATATATTTACAAAGGTAATTATGAAGGTTGGTATTGTGTCGGCTGTGAATCTTTTGTGTCTGATAAAGAGGCGACAGCCAATAATGGTGTTTGCCCAGATCATAATCAACCTTATCAACGCTTAAGTGAAGCTAATTATTACTTTAAGACCAGTGCATTTACCGATAAAGTCCGCGAAGCAATCGAAACTAATCAAATGCAAATTGTTCCAGAGTTTCGTAAAAAAGAATTCTTGGAACTAATGAAAGATGGTCTGCAAGATGTCAGTATTTCGCGCCCTAAAAAGAATCTAAGTTGGGGAATACCAGTACCTGGCGACCCAACTCAGGTGATGTATGTTTGGTTGGATGCCTTGGCAAATTACATTACGATTTTGGGCTATCCTGACCAACCAGCTTGGAAAGAATATTGGCCCGCTGATGTGCAAATTATTGGTAAAGATATTTTGCGTTTTCATGCCGGACTGTGGCCATCAATGTTGTTTGGTCTTGGACTTGAACTTCCTAAAAAATTATTAGTTCATGGACATATTAACGTTGGCAATACTAAAATGAGTAAAACCATTGGTAATATAGTTGATCCAAATCAGGTGATTGATGAATACGGTTTAGATGCTTTTCGTTATTACTTTTCTCGGCATATTCCAACATTGGATGACGGTGATTTTACTTGGGAAAAATTCGAAAATTCATATAATACCGAACTAGCCAATGATTTAGGCAACGTGATTCGTCGTGTATCTAGCATGCTTACGCGTTATCAAGCTGGTGTAATTGGTGAAGCACCACAAGGCGAGCATGATATGGGCGCCTACCACGCGGCAATGGAAAATCTAGAATTTAATCGAGCAATTGACGAAGTTTGGTTGATGGTTAAAAGCTTGAATCAGTATATTGAAAATGTCAAACCATGGGAAATTGCTAAGAATGTTGCCAAAGATGCCGAAGCTGCTGCCCATTTAGCAGAGGTTTTGGCTTATTCAGTCGGTGCATTATTACAAATTGGTGATTTATTAGTTCCATTTTTGCCGGCTACGGCCGATAATATCCATAAAACATTCGAAACCGGTGTTATTGTTGCCAGTGAAGCCGTTTTGTTCCCTCGAATTTACAAACATACAACTGATCCCAATGCTCCAAAGGCTTAAAATGTTAATTGATACTCATTGTCATATTCATGATGCTGACTATCCGTTAGATATTACGGAAACTATTAGTCGTGCGCGCCTGGCAGACGTCCAACAGTTAATTTGCGTTGGTACTGACCAAAATAATTCAAAATTAGCCGTTGAATTGGCATCAAAAAACGACGATTTGTACGCTGCAGTTGGTGTACACCCACACGAAGCCAAAGGTGGTTGGGATGAAATTGTTAATCTGTTGAATTCGCAAAATCAATTAATTATTGCTGTTGGTGAGATTGGATTAGATTATCATTATAATCACAGTCCGCACGATGTTCAGATTCAAGCACTGAAAGCGCAAATCGAACTAGCGTTAAAATATGATTTGCCAATTATATTTCATGTTCGCGAGGCATTTGATGATTTTTGGCCAGTATTCGATAGTTATTCGTCCGCTGGCCAGCGGATTCGTGGCGTGTTGCATAGTTTTACTGATTCAGCTGAAAATTTGGCGGCTGGGCTGAAGCGAGGTTTGTATATTGGAGTTAATGGGTACAGTACATTTGTTCGCGACGAGTCACAAAAAGCGATGTTTAATTCAATTCCGCTTAGTAAAATATTGCTTGAAACAGATGCGCCGTACTTGACGCCGGCCCCTTTTCGTGGTAAAGTAAACGAGCCCGCATTTGTAAGGAACGTAGCCGAACATTTAAGCAATATTCGACAAATTCCATATGACGAAGTTGCTAAAATCACTTCCGAAAATGCACGTGCTTTGTTTAAAATCTAATTCACGATAAAGTTGAATATGAATATATTCGATAAAGACGAGATAAACTATGCCAAACCAACAAAATAATCCTGAAGTTATTACTCCAAACTCAAGTGTTGAGGCTGCTTTTCGAAGTGGTGTTGAAAAAGAGGATAAACAAAACTTTTACATTCCAAAATCATCTGAAGGTCTAGGTTCAACCGAGCTTCATGAGGTTGATAAATATGCTTTGTTGCGGTCCAACATTGAGTCTATGATAGGGAATGGTGCCGAAATAACTGGTTCGGAGCCACAGGACCGAATTAATAGAGTGCATCATAAAGGTAGGATTCTTGGTGCTGTTATTGACTATGAATTATCTTTAAAACACGACGATGAAAGATAAAACTCATTTTATTAAATCTGTTTCAAAAAAACTTTTCAAAACAGATTCTTCAAAACGACCAAAGCCAACAGCCAAAGAGTTAAAGACTCGCGAAAGTGAAATCGGTGCGCGTATTTTTGGACCGTTAAAACCAAACGAACGTCGAGAGTTTTTTAATGATAACGAACGTAGTTGGTTTTTTCATCAAGAGTTAACTGATCAAACTGGTAAAGTTCATTCGGTAACTTTGCACTACGAAGTGCACCCAAAGGGTGTTTTACGAATCAGCAGTCAGCCACACGTCAAAAACGAGTTTATAAGTGGCCAAGAATTAGAAAATTTCCTTTCGGCAACCGACGTATATTATGAACGAGTTATGAATCAAGTTTACAATCGTGACCATATTACAGGCAAAAAACTACAATAACCGTTATAATTAGGTGACGATGGATAGCGAAATTATATATCTGGACCATGCGGCCGCTACACCAATGGATACGCGGGTTATTACGGCTATGCAGCCGTATTTTAGTGATAACTTTTATAACCCATCCAGCCCGTATGCTCCTGCTGTCAAAGTGCGATGCGATTATGAAGACACTAAACATAAAATTGCTAGTTTAATCGGCGCCAAACCAGGTGAAATTATTATGACCGCTGGTGCGACTGAATCAATTAATTTGGCATTTTCTGGTATTGCTGGGCATGTTGTTGTACCTAATATTGAACATCACGCCGTGTTAAATTGTGCTAAATTACATAATCATACTTTGGTTAATGCCGATAAACGTGGTTTTGTTTCAGCTGATAGTGTTAAATCGGCAATCACGGCTGAAACTCAGCTGGTGAGCGTGGCACTGGCTAATAATGAACTGGGTACGGTACAGCCGATCCGTGACATTGCGCAGGTGGTTAAGTCAGAACGTGAAAGCCGACTAGTAAGTGGCAATAAAACGCCAATATATCTGCACTGCGATGCCTCACAAGGTGTTGGACAATTGGATATTAATGTCGCCAGATTGGGTATCGATATGTTGACATTAAATTCCGGCAAGATTTATGGGCCTAAACAAGTTGGATTATTATGGGCCGCTAGTCATGTTAAATTGCAACCATTAATTATTGGTGGCGGTCAAGAACGTGGCCTACGCAGCGGTACTGAAAACGTAGCTGGCACGGTTGGTTTTGCGAAGGCACTTGAGTTGGCGTTGGAACATCGTAAATTTGAAGCTGACAGGCTATTAGAGTTAAGAGATAGTTTGCAAAAAAAACTAACTGATGCCTTTCCGTCAGCAATAGTATCAGGTCATTCAAAACATCGTTTGGCTGGTCATTTACATATGTCGTTTCCTGGACTGGATGGTGAACGTTTAATTTTTATTTTAGAAAATCGAGGCGTAATGTTGGCGACAGGCAGTGCTTGTGCGGCTAATAAAGGCACTAGGTCGCATGTTTTGACGGCAATTGGACTGTCGGATGAACAGGCTGATGGTAGTATTCGAATTACATTGGGGCATTTGTCGACAACTGAAAATATTAACAAGGCCGGTGAAATAATTATTGAAGAACTAGCCAAAGAATATCAGCGAGTTAATCGATGATTAAATATTTTTTGATACCGATTATTTTTGTATTTGTTTTTATTGTTGGTATAAGTCTGTATTTTCAAGTCGATGATTTAAGTGGCTGTAACAAAACTCCGGGTACAATTGGAAAATGTCAGGCGGTGGATGCAATCGTTGCTGTTAGTGGTGGCGATACAGTGTCCAGGGCAAATACAGCGGTTGAATTGTACAAAAATGGTTGGGCAAAAACTATCGTATTTTCTGGCGCCGCTCAGGATAAAAGTGGCCCCAGTAATGCTGCAGCCATGAAGACGATTGCCACTAATGCTGGTGTGCCTGACGCCTCAATTTTATTAGACGAAGATTCGGCAACAACAAAACAAAATGCCGAAAATACTATGCAAATATTTACTAAAAATAAAATAAAAAGTATTATTTTGGTTACATCTGGTTATCATCAACGTCGTGCTAGTTTGGAATTTAGTAAACATACCGAAGGTATTAAAATAATAAATCATCCGACTCAAAATGATGCAGATTGGTCGTCTTGGTGGTGGGTTAGTCCGCGGGGCTGGTGGTTGGCGACCAACGAATTTGCCAAAATTGTCGTATTTTACGTTCAAGGAATTTGGTCATGACAAAAGTTTATGTTGGCATGAGTGGTGGAGTTGATTCGTCGTTGTCGGCAGCACTTTTGATCGAGCAAGGTTACGACGTTACGGGTGTTTATATGAAAAACTGGACAACTGATTTGCCTGGTATGAAATGTCCATGGGCGGATGATTTGGCTGATGCTAAACGTGTGGCTGTTAATTTAGGAATTGATTTTAAAGTCTTTGATTTTGAAAATGAATACAAACACAAGGTCGTTGATTATATGATTGACGAATACAAAAACGGTCGTACGCCAAACCCTGACATTATGTGTAATCAAGAGGTTAAATTCAAGCTGTTTTTGGTGGCAGCGATTGAAGATGGCGCTGACATGATTGCGACTGGGCATTACGCGCGGGTGGAATATGGAATATGGAAGATGGAAGATGGCGAATCGCAGTTGCAATCAATGCCAAATTCCAATAGCCAAATTCCAATAGCTAAATTAAAGCAGGCGGTTGATTTAAATAAAGACCAAACATATTTTTTGTACCGTGTCACTGGTCAGGCGCTTAGTAAAACTTTGTTTCCAATTGGTGAATTTACAAAACCTGATGTTCGTAAAATGGCAGCCGAACGAGGTCTGTCGACGGCAGCCAAAAAAGATTCACAAGGCATTTGTTTTGTTGGCCAAGTTGGTATTCGTGACTTTTTGAGTTTGTATGTTGATCAAAAACCAGGTGAAATTATCGATAAAAAATCTGGCAAGGTTTTGGGTCGTCATGATGGCGCTATATTTTACACTTTAGGACAACGTCATGGTCTGGAATTGGGTGGTGGATTACCATATTATGTCGTCGGTAAAGACATGGATAAAAATGAAGTATATGTCACGACAGATTTGAACGATGGCACATTATGGAAAGATACGATTAATCTGGCTGATGTTCATTGGATTAATCAGGCGCCAAATGCTGGCAAATACCAAATTCGAGTTCGCCACCGCGCGCCGCTAACTGATGCAACGCTAAGTTATGACGGTGATAATGTGGTTTTGAACTTACAAAACCCCGAACGTGCCATTGCCGCTGGTCAATCAGTCGTAATCTATGACGGTGAAATTTGTTTAGGTGGCGGAATAATCATTTAAAATAACCATAAACATTAATTGATGTAATATAATCAGTATTGAGATACATATCGTGTCTCGAAATTACTGCTTGTCTGTCTATCGCATTAATGGCACTCAAGCGTGACAAAGCACCTAGTTTTTTACTAGGTGCTTTATTTGATTATAATAATTTGTTGAGTATATATGAAAATAAAAAAATGTTATAATCAACAGATATGAATCCCGTTAGAATTATAAGTAAACTTGCGGGACGAATAGAGTTGAATATATAACAGATTTTATTATTGAAAGACGAACTAATAGGAGAAATTCTAACGGGATGAATGCACAGCAAATACGAAACGCTTATCTACAATTTTTCAAAGACCGCGGACACGTGGTTATTGACCGTGCCAAATTAATTCCGTATAACGACCCAACAACCTTGTTTACTGGTAGTGGTATGCAACCTTTGTTGCCTTATTTGTTAGGTCAGCAACATCCCGACGGTGTCAGATTAACAGACAGTCAAACCTGTCTACGTTCGCAAGATATTGATGATGTTGGCGACAATCGTCATACAACTTTTTTTGAAATGTTAGGTAACTGGAGCTTGGGCGATTATTTCAAAGAGCAACAAATTCGTTGGTTTTTTGAATTTTTGACTGATCATGTTGGTTTGGATCCAAACAAAATCTATGTGACCGCTTTTATTGGTGACGCATCGCATAATATTCCTCGCGATGACGAAGCTGCAAATATTTGGCAAAAAGTTTTTGCCGAAAAAGGGATTGAAGCCAAGATTGTTGAAATTGGTAGTCAAGCTGACGGCGACAAACGCGGTATTAAACCAGGTGAACGCATTTTCTTTTATGATGATGGCGAAAATTGGTGGTCACGCGGCGGCGGTTTGGACAAAACACCAATTGGTGATCCATGTGGTCCTGACAGCGAAGTCTTTTACGATTTTGGTTCCCAAAATCATGCTGAAGGCTTTGGATTAGCACATCCAGCCAGCGACAGTGGTCAATTTATGGAAATCGGCAACCAAGTCTTTATGCAATATCAACGTTTGCAAGATGGTAGTTTTGAACCACTGGCAAAACAAAACGTTGACTTTGGTGGCGGCCTTGAACGTATTGCTGCCGCTCGAATTGACAGTCCTGATGTATTTAGAATTAGTTTGTTATGGCCGATTGTTGAAAAATTACAGTCACTAAGTGGTAAAAATTACGAATCACATACCGAAAGCATGCGCGTCATTGCTGATCACCTGCGGGCTGCTACATTTTTGGCCGTTGACGGCGTTGTGCCGTCTAACAAAGAGCAAGGTTATGTTATGCGCCGATTGTTGCGCCGTGCAATTCGATTTGCGTTTGATTTGGGCATCGAACAGAACTTTTTGCCTGAAATTGTGCCAGTCGTAGCTGATTTGTACGCCACAGATTATCCAGAAGTTCAGGCTCAACGTGACGCTGTCATTGCGGTGTTAGTCAAAGAAGAAAAAGCTTTTCGACAGACTTTACAAAAAGGTTTGCGCGAGCTAGCGAAATTCGCAACTAACGGCCTGACTGGTACGGAATTGTTTACACTATACGATACCTATGGTTTTCCAGTTGAATTATCGACCGAAGAAGCTTTCAAGCAAGATATTAAATTATCTGACAATTGGCGTATTGAGTTTGACGATAAAATGGCTGAACAGCGCGCTCGTAGTCAAACTGCAACCAAAGGTACTTTCAAAGGCGGCCTAGAAGGTGATGGTTTGATTCATAAAAAGTATCACACCGCTGCTCACTTAATGGGGCAAGCGCTTCGTATGGTTTTGGGCGACAAAGTTGCGCAAAAAGGCAGCAATATCACTGAAGAACGTTTGCGTTTTGACTTTTCGTGGGGCGAAAAAGTTACTCCCGAACAAATTAAACAAATCGAAGACATCGTAAACGAACAAATAGATTTAGATTTGAAAGTTAGTTTTGCTGAATATCCAATCGCCGAGGCCCGTGCAATGGGCGCTTATGGCGAATTTGGCGACAAATATGGTGCCAATGTTACGGTTTACAAAATGATTGCCGACGGCGCTGAAAAACCATTTAGCCTTGAAATCTGTGGTGGCCCACATGTTGATCATACTGGTGAACTAGCCGAAGGTGGAAAAAGATTCAAAATCACCAAAGAAGAATCATCATCCGCTGGCGTCCGTCGTATTAAAGCAGCATTAGTTGGCTAATGGAATTTGGCTATTAGAATATGGCAGGGTCTAATCAGTAGTTGTTGCTTGCTATATTCCATATTCCAATAGCTATTAGCTAACTATTGCTCTGTAACCACAACCGCCATTGGTATATAATGGTATATAAATATGGTATTTAATAAACTACGAAAAATTCGCAAAACACATAACACCGATGACTACATCGTTGCGCTTGATATTGGTACCGAATTTATCAAAGCCTTAATTGCCAAATTAGACGGTGAAAACCTAGATATCGTAGGTGTTGGCCGAGCTCACCAACAAATTAGCGACATGTATGCTGGCGCGATTGCTGATATTTCAGGCGTTGTTCGAAATTGCGAATTGGCACTGTCTGAAGCCGAAGATCAAGCAGGATTACAAGCCAAAAGAGTTGTAATCGGTATTGCCGGCGAACTTGTTAAAGGTGTCACAAACACTATTCGCTACCGTCGCCCTCAACCCGAACGCCCACTGGATAATGCCGAGATGGAATTTATTATCGAAAAAGTCCAAGAACGCGCTCAAAGTAAGGCTCAAAAACAAATCGCCCTTGAAACTGGCAATGCTGATGTTGAAATTAAGTTAGTCAACAGCGCTTTGGTTAGTATTCATATTGATGGATACAAAGTTAGCAATCCGATTGGTTTTCAGGGACATGATGTGGCTGTTCAAATTTATACTGCCTTTGCGCCAATGGTCCACATTAGTGCCTTAGAGCGTGTGGCAGAAGAATTATCATTGGAACTGTTGGCGGTTGCCGCCGAACCATTTGCAGTCAGTCGCAGTGTCCTTGGTACAGATTCAAACAGCAACTTTACGGCCATATTAGCAGACGTTGGTGGCGGCACGACCGATATTGCAGTTGTAAATGATGGTGGCGTCGAAGGTACTAAAATGTTTGGTATTGGCGGTCGTAGTTTTACACGCACCATTGCCAGTGAATTAGATATTTCTTACGACGAAGCCGAAAAATTGAAAGTAAATATTGATAACGAAAAAATCAAAGCAAGCGTTGCTAAAGAGGTCAACGAGGCAATCGATAAGACATTGGAAGTTTGGATATCTGGCGTCGAATTAGCACTTAGTGAATTTAATTCAGCCGATCATTTGCCTAATCGAATTTTACTTTGTGGCGGTGGCGCTAGTTTGAATAAACTAGTCGCGGCTTTGCAACAACAGGATTGGCACAAAGATTTGCCATTCACCAAAAAGCCTACGATTCATTATATTAAGCCGTCAGAAGTTATCGGAATTACTGATTCGACAAGCCTAGTCAAAGACCACACCTTCATTACCGCCATGGGCCTCTTGCGAGTTGGCTATGATACAATAATAGGCAGTAGCGGCAGTGATTCAATCAAAGACAAACTTAACCGAATCCTGAGAATATAAATATGCACAAAGACGTAATTTACATTGATGTTGAAGATGATATAACGGCAATTATTGGCAAAATTAAAGCCAGTAAAGAAAAGATTGTCGCCCTTGTTCCACCAAAACGAATTGGTGTATTACAAAGTGCTGTAAATTTGCGTTTGTTGGCGCGCATGGCTGATAATAGTCATAAACATTTGGTTTTGATTACTAATAACCAAGCCTTAATCGCCTTATCATCAGTAGCGCAAATTCCAATTGCTAAAAACCTACAAAGTAGGCCTGAAATTGCTGAAATTGCAGCCTTGGAGGTTGATGACGACGAAGATGTAATCGATGGTGCGCAGTTACCAGTCGGTGAATTAGTTAAAACTGCCGACTCAACTCAACCTGATGATGTCAATGAAGCAATCGAGACGATTGATGTTGAAACTGATGCTCCACAGGTTGTTAAGCCGTCAACTACAGCACCTTTGCCGATAGTAAATTCGAATAAATCAAAGACAAAAGTCCCAGATTTTGGCCGATTCCGTAAAAGATTATTTATTACGCTATTTTTGGCACCTTTTGTGATTGGATTCTTTGTTTGGGCGACTTCATATGCGCCATCAGCAAAGATTATAATTACCGCCAAAACATCTTCAGTTGATATCAGCAAGGCATTAAATCTGGGCGGAACAGTTGCAACTGATGTATCAAAAAATATTATTCAGTCAATCACCAAGCAAACCCAAAAAGACCTTAGTGTTGATTTTACGGCGACAGGCAGCAGGGATGATGGAACGAAAGCGTCTGGCGTTGTAACTTTATCTATTAAATGTGCTGATGCTGGTTCTGATTTGTTGGTTCCATCAGGTACGAACATCATTAGTTCAAGCGGCAAAGTCTTTGTTTCTCAGGAAGACATCAATGTTAACAATGCCAGTGGTGTTGGTGGATGCCATTTAACCGGAAGCGGTAATGTGTTGGCAAGTGTAAATGGTGAAGATTACAATTTAGCTGTTGGTGTTGCCTACACGGTTGATGGCTATTCAAATTATTCTGGTGTTGGCACAGCAATGACCGGCGGTCTAGCAAAAACTACCACTTATGTAACGGCTACCGATGTTCAAAAGGCTAGTCAAGCTTTGGTAGACTTATCAACTGATGATTATAAGACTCAATTGATTGCCGAATTTACGAATGGTGAAAAAGTCATATCAGACAGTTTTGATGTCAATCGGGTTGCTGCCGTGTCTGTACCTGCAATCGGTGCCGAGGCCACAGGTGGCAAGGCAAAATTAACATCCAAGACGACTTTTTCAATTACGGCGATTGCTAAATCCGAACTAGAACTATTTTTAAAAGATTCCTTAAAGGTTGGTATTTTGAATGCTAAAACTCAAATAATAATTGACGATGGCATTAATAGTATTTTGTTGAAAAATTATCAAAAAACCGACACTGGATCGACAATCAATATTGCTGCAACTGGCAAGATTGGTCCTAATATCGACCAAACAGCAATCAAAGAGCAAGTAAAAGGTCTGAAATATGGCGATGTTCAGCAACTAATTGGCGCCATTCAGGGCGTCGATAGTGTTGATACTAAATTCTCATACTTCTGGGTCAATACTGTGCCAAATGATATTAATAAAATTCAAGTTGAATTCGTTTTGACCAATGCCTAAGCCGATTTCATTAGTTTGTCTGGATGTGGGTGAAAAGCGGATTGGTGTCGCAGTTGGCCAAACCTCAGTTCGTATTGCTGTGCCGTTTGATACCATCGATGTTGATGGTAGTGAACTTCAATCTATTGCCGAAATAGTTATCAAAGAAAAAGCTGATATTTTGGTAATTGGCTATCCACGCAATCAGTCAGGTCAGGCGACAAAACAAACTCAATTTGTTGAAGATTTTGCTGCCAAATTGACTGATTTTGCGCCAAAGATAGTTTTTCAGGATGAGTCATTAACCAGCGTTATTGCCGAGCAGCAATTAATTAGTTACAAACGGCCTTATGCCAAAGCCGACATTGATGCTCAGGCGGCGGCAATAATATTACAAGATTATTTAGAAGCAAATTATGCCTGAATTAGAAGTACAAAAAATAGTGCCACAACCGATAAACGGTCAGCCCAGTGGTTTAAAAACTGGCAAAAAGCCTGCAAAAAATAGGACCATTATTTGGGTTATTAGCATTATAACAACTATTCTAATTGGTTTTTTTGTAGTTGGAGTGATTTGGTATAACACGCAACTTACTTCGGTTGGTAATGACAAAGGGCAGTTAAAATTAATCAAAATTGCATCTGGGAGCACACCAGCTCAAATCGGTGATGAATTGCAGAGCCAGTCGATCATTAGATCATCAATTGCGTTTAATTTGTACATAAAGATGTCAAATAACAACAAAAATTTGCAGGCCGGCACATATCGTTTGTCGCCAGCTGAAACAATTCCGCAAATAGTTAATCATTTAGTTAATGGATCGGTTGATCAATTCAGTATTACTTTTTATCCTGGCGCGACGTTAGTAGATAATACTAATGCGACTAAAAAATATGATGTCACGACGGTTTTGAAAAATGCTGGTTATTCAGATGCCGATATCACTGCGGCGTTAAAAATGACTTATGATAGTCCATTATTTGCTAACAAACCAGCATCAGCTGATTTAGAAGGATATATCTATGGAGAAACTTATAATTTTAACGTCGGCGCGACTGTTCAGGATATTTTAACAAGTGTATTTCAACAATATTATTCAGTTGTTCAAAAAAATAATCTGGTTGCTGGTTTTGCTAGTCATGGATTGAATCTGTATGAAGGTATTACATTAGCGTCAATCGTTCAGCGTGAGTCGGGTAATAAAACTGACCAGCCTCAAGTAGCCCAAGTATTCTATTCTCGTTTGGCTAGCGGTATGACATTAGGATCGGATGTTACATACCAATACATTGCCGATAAAACAGGTGTGGCGCGCGATCCAAATTTGAACTCGCCATATAATACTCGCCGTTTTGCTGGTCTGCCACCTGGGCCAATTGCCGTACCTGGGTTGATGGCTATGCAGGCGGTAGCTAATCCGGCATCGGGCGATTATCTGTTTTTCCTTAGTGGTGATGATAACATTACCTACTTTGCAAAGACCGAGGCTGAGCATCAAGCTAATGTGATTAATCACTGCGCAGTAAAATGTAGTACACCTTAAATTGACTCAATAGGCAATAATTGATATACTAATCATTAGCACATTTGCAATTCCGTTAATTTGGAAATTCTGTTATTAATGCAAATGGCAGGAGATTAATTATTCGTAGTCCAATCAGAACGAACCTTAGTGGATTGCCTGCTGATATTCGGCAGTCAATGGCACCAAAACGTCGTTCTAAATTGTTACCAAAAATTAAACCATCACTTATCGCTGTTTATGCGGGTGTTTTTGCTGTTATTGTTGCACTAGTCTATGTTGGGTATACTGGTCCACAAAGTTCATCAGCTACATCGTCTGACAGTAATAAGACCTCGCTTAATAATCAAGTCGATAAGACTTCAGTTGATAATGTTATCGCAACTAATGTTGCAGCCGAGGTTGCCTCTACGGCAAATCTACCAATTGCTACGTCAGTAGCTAACTTGGCTGTATCAGCTCAAATAAAAAGCGAATTTATGCAATCTAATGGCGCTAGCTCGGCCAAACCACAAATTGTTGCATCGACTCAAGAAAATCGATTAGTCACCAGTTATACGGTGGTTGCTGGTGATACAGTTGGCTCATTAGCGGTGAAGTTTAACATTGCTGCTCAGACAATTAAATGGGCTAATAACTTAACTACGGATGCGCTAGCGGTAGGCAAAGTACTTCGAATCCTTCCAATTGATGGTGTTTTGTATGATGTTAAATCAGGTGATACGATTGATACGATTGCGACAAAATATAGTGTCGATAAGGATCGTTTATCTACATATAATGACTTGGAATTAAGTGGACTAGTGCCGAATACCAAGATAATTCTACCTAGTGCAACTTTGCCTGCAACTGAACGTCCGGGCTATGTTGCTCCGGTCGTAATTAACTATTTTTCAGGTTACGGCACAGGATTTGGCGGTAATACTTGGAATATAGGCTATGGAACGCCAGATAATGGTTTGTATTCTCATGGTAACTGTACACTTTATGTATATAACCGTCGAAAACAACTTGGATTGCCGGTTGGCGATCATTGGGGTAATGCTAGCTCTTGGGCATATATGGCCGCTCAGGAAGGCTTAGTTGTTAATAATACGCCTTCAGTAGGCGCGATTATGCAAAACGGCGGCTATTTAGGACACGTAGCGATAGTAGAATCGATCTTGGATAATGGCGACTTAAGTATTAGCGAGATGAATGCATATGTCTCTGGTGGTGGTTATAATATTATTTCTGGGCGTACCGTTTCAGCTGGCAATACTGGTCAATATCTATATATTCACTAGATGGCTATTGGAATTTAGCTATTTGCTATTAGAATAATTAATTCGCCATATTCTAATAGCTAAACAGGGGCAATTGTGCTATAATATAAGTATATATGTTTGTCGATACCGCCAAAGTATTTATTAATGCAGGAAAGGGCGGCGATGGAGCCGTTAGTTTTAGGCATGAAATTTATATTGCCAAGGGTGGTCCAGATGGTGGCGTTGGTGGCGACGGTGGCGACGTTGTCTTTGTTGCTGATGGCGGTCTGAATACATTAATCGATTTTCGTTACAAGCCTGAACTAAAAGCTAAATCAGGTGATAATGGTTCAAAATGTGATCGTAGTGGGCGCAGTGGTGAATCACTTTACGTCAAAGTTCCAGTTGGTACGATTGTTCGTCGCGCTGGCAAAGTAATTGCTGATTTAACGCATGATGGCCAACAAATAATCATAGCCAAGGGCGGCGAGGGTGGTTCGGGTAATGCTCACTTTAAGTCGTCGGTTCGCCAAACTCCACGCATTGCCGAAAAAGGCGAAATGGGCGAAATTTTTGAAGCTGAATTAGAATTAAAATTATTAGCTGACGTTGGTTTGGTTGGTTTCCCTAACGCTGGTAAATCGACATTTTTGTCGGTTGTCAGCAACGCTCGTCCTGAAATTGCTGATTATGCCTTTACGACATTATCACCAAATTTGGGTGTAGCGGATGTTGATAGTACTAGTATTTTAATTGCAGATATTCCAGGCTTAATCGAAGGCGCTAGCGAGGGCAAGGGTTTGGGCGATGCTTTTTTGCGACACGTCGAACGAACGGCCGTACTGTTGCACATGATTGATGCTTACTCGGATGACGTGGCTGAATCTTACCAGATTATTCGGGCCGAACTGGCTAATTACAGCATTGATTTAACTGACCGTCCTGAAATTATTGCACTGACAAAAGTTGATGGATTAGATGACGAAATGATTCAAATGCAAATCGATGCCGTAAAAGCGGTAGCGGGCGATACGCCAGTATTTGCGATTTCGTCTAGTGCTCATGTTGGTTTGACTGAAGTGTTGCGGGCGCTACGCGATAAAGTTATCAAATTTCGTGAAGTTGTTAACGCTATTGATAACGACGTCGAAGAAATTGAAACAATCTCACTCAGTACTGCCAAAATTGCCGAAGCTTGGATAGTGGAACGTATCGAAGACGAAGATGGCAAAATTTCATTTGTCGTAACTGGTGAAAAGATTGAAAGATTTGCCCGTCGAACTGATTTTACAAATTACGACGGTACTAATCGCTTGCGTGATATTATGAAAAAACTTGGCATATCACACGAACTTCGTCGCCGTGGCGTTGAAGGTGATAGTATTATTCAAATTGGTGACAGTAAATTTACTTTTCTTGAACAATAAAGTTAGCTATTGGAATATAGCCAGTGTAATATATTAGTATTTCTTTTTGCTACATTCTAATAGCCACCTTCCAATAGCTAAATACTGTATAATTAAGTTAATGTCTAAAACATTCTTTTTTTACGATCTTGAAACCAGTGGTTTAAACGCTCGTGAAGCGCGGATTATGCAATTTGCGGGTATTCGAACTGATATGGACCTAAGCCCAATTGACGAGCCTTATAATATGTTGGTGAAGTTGAATGATGACGTCTTGCCAAGTCCCGAAGCTTTGATGGTAACTGGCATTACGCCGCAACAAACGGTTGAAGATGGTTTTACGGAATCAGAGTTTTCGAAAAAAATAATTGATGAGGTTTTTACGCCTGATACGATTATTGTTGGCTTTAATAATATTCGTTTTGATGATGAGTTTATTCGCCATTTGTTGTGGCGTAATTTTTACGATCCATACGAATGGAGTTATCGGGACGGTCGGTCGCGTTGGGATTTGTTGGATGTAATTAGGATGACTCGGGCTTTGCGTCCCGAAGGTATCGAGTGGCCAGTTGACGATAAAGGTGTGGCGACTAATCGTTTGGAATTAATTGCCAGCGCTAATAAAATCGATCATTTTAAAGCCCATGATGCTTTGTCGGATGTCGAGGCGTTAATTGCAGTCACAAAATTAATTCGTGACAAACAACCGCAACTGTATGAATATTTATTGAAATTGCGTGATAAAAATGAAGTTAAAAAATTAGTTAATTTGGATTATAAACAACCATTTGTTTACGCTAGTGGACGACTAGACACGGCCTTTAATAAAGCAACTGTGGCTTTTCCGCTGACGGCTGGCAAAAATGGCAATGTGATTATTTATGATTTGCGAGTTGACCCAACGTCGTTTATTAATTTGAGTTCCAAAGATTTAGCGGCTAAAATTTATGCAACTTGGGACGAACGCCAAGCTGATGACTTTGTAAAATTGCCAGTCAAAGAATTGCAATATAATCGGGCGCCAGCGGTTGCGCCACTGGGCGTGTTGGCAGCGGGTGATGGCTGGAATAAAATATCACTGGATGAGGAAACGATTACAAAACATAAAACGATATTATTATCGGCGCCGGCATTTGCCGAAAATGTGCGAACGGTTTTGGAAGGTCGTGAAGAATTCAAAAAATCACCCGATCCCGAAGCGCAACTGTACGATGGATTCGTGCCTGATATTGATAAAATGCGAATTGAAACTGTTCGTAATGCTGACGAGCGTAAGTTGGCCGATTTTCATCCCAATTTTACGGACGAACGTCTTGAACCGCTACTGTTACATTACAAAGCTCGCAATTTTCCAAAAAGTTTAGCCGAAGACGAGGCGATTGCCTGGGAAAAGTGGCGATCAGACAAAATAACATCGTCAATGCCTGAATTTGTTAAATCTTTACAAAAATTATCAACCACAATTACTGATGAAAGTAAATTATTCGTGTTGCAAGAATTGCAGTTATGGGCTGAAAGTGTGATGCCGGTTGAGTTTGATAACTAGCTTTTTTGTTTACACCACCCCCTCCTCTCCAAACCACTAAGTCGCCACTTAGATTACGCGTTATAAAATAGACTATTTCGTTCTTTGTGGTCTGCGGAACGACCTTCGCTGTACAGGTCGCGTGGACGGACCTGAACAGTGAAGGATCGCCCTCAATCCTGTTGTTCGCTATTCAGCGAAACAACAGGTATCGGGTGGTCCTCGACCAGCAACGAACAAAACAGCCGTATTTTAACGGTAATCTAACAGCCGACTTAGTTGTTTGTGGTGGAGTTGGTGGCTGGCGACATCTACCAAATTTATATAAATACTCAATTTTAATATATGGGGCTGCTTAAGTTATATCGCTAGCCACCCGACATCACATTGCTAGTACAGTGTCCCTTTGACTGACCGGAATAATAAAGTCAAAATTACCTTGCTATCCGAGTATGTTTGAGCAACGCGAGTTACGCAGGATACAAAGTGATTTTGACTTTATTATTGCCGCGACAGGCGAACAGGACATTGGATTAGTAAGGGGATGGAGTGGTGGTGATGTATATATGACTTACGTGGCACTGGAATATTTTGTTGATTTAGCGTATAATCGATGGGCTATGTCAGAGGTAATTAAAGTTGTTGGTGCCCGTGAGCACAACCTAAAAAATATCAGCGTCGAGATCCCACGCGATAAATTAGTTGTGATTACAGGCCTATCTGGTTCGGGAAAATCGAGCCTTGCTTTTGATACTATTTATGCCGAAGGCCAGCGTCGATATGTTGAAAGTTTGTCCAGTTATGCACGTCAATTTTTGGGCATGATGGAAAAACCAGACGTTGATTATATCGAGGGCTTAAGTCCAGCGATTAGTATTGACCAAAAATCAACTAGCCGTAACCCACGCAGTACAGTTGCTACTGTAACTGAAATTTATGATTATTTGCGTTTACTCTATGCACGCATTGGCGTGCCGCACTGTCCAATTTGCGGCAAACCAGTTACGCGCCGTACATCTGAAACGATTATTGATGAAATTATGAAGTTGCCTGATGGGTCAAAATTAATGATTTTGGCGCCAATTATCAAATCCAAAAAAGGTGAGTTTGCACACATTCCCGAACAATATAATCGCTTAGGTTTTGCTCGGGCGCGAGTTGATGGTGTTGTTTATGCGCTGGACGAGTTTCCTGAACTTGATAAAAAGTTTAAACACGATATTGAAATCGTGGTTGACCGTATTGCCTTGTCGCCCGATATGTTGGGGCGCGTCACGCAATCAGTCGAACAAGCACTTGAAATTGCGTCTGGAATCGTTGAAGTATTAAATGTTGACGACAACACGGTCACGGCCTATAGCCAACGTTACGCTTGTTTAGATCATCCTAATGAAGATATTCCCGAACTTGAACCACGTTTGTTTAGTTTTAATGCGCCACAAGGTGCTTGCCCAGTTTGTACTGGTCTTGGCAACCGTCTGGAAGTTGATCCTGATTTAGTTTTTAATCCAAATTTGACCATTTCGGAAGGCGCAATTCGTCCATATAATCGCGTCAACAGCGACGCTTGGTATATGAAGCGTTTGGCAAAAGTTGCCGAGGCGCATGGCTTTAGTATTAATGTACCAGTTGGTCAACTATCGCCCGAAGATTTAAATAAAGTTTTGTACGGCACTGGTGATCAAAAATACACAGTCGAACTGGGCAGTGGTCGCGAATACGAGTCAACTTACGAAGGTGTGATCCCAAACCTTGAACGTCGCCACAAAGAAACTGATAGTGAATTCATGCGTAAAGATATCGAGCGTTTTATGCGCGAACGTCAGTGTTATACCTGCAAAGGTGCGCGTTTAAAGCCAGTTGTTTTGGCAGTCACGATTCATGGCCTAAGTATTATGGATGTTTGTAATTTAGATATTACTAACGCTTTGGACCTATTTCAAAACACATTAAAACTGAACGATAAAGAATTATTTATTGCTAATCAAATTATCAAAGAAATTTTGGCGCGGTTAGGATTTATGAATAATGTCGGCCTAAGTTATATCGAACTTGGTCGAGCAGCTAACACATTATCAGGTGGTGAAGCCCAGCGAATTCGTTTGGCAACGCAAATCGGCTCAGGTTTGCAGGGCGTTTTGTATGTTTTGGATGAACCGTCAATTGGTCTGCATCAACGCGATAATAATCGTCTAATTGATACCTTAAAGCATCTACGTGATTTAGGTAATACGGTGATTGTAGTTGAACACGACGAAGATACAATTCGTCACGCCGATTACTTACTCGACATTGGCCCTGGTGCTGGTCAAATGGGTGGTAATGTCGTGGCATCAGGTACGCCTGACGAAGTTGCTGCCAACAAAGACAGTATTACTGGACGCTATTTAAGCGGAACTGAAAAAATTGATGTACCAAAAAAACGCCGTAAAATTACTCAAGGTCGTGAATTGATTATTCGTGGCGCCCGCGAAAATAACTTGAAAAATATTGACGTCGCTTTTCCACTTGGTAATATGATTGTAGTCAGTGGTGTTAGTGGTAGCGGAAAATCGACGTTGGTAAACGATATTTTAGCCAAAGAATTATCGGCCCGATTGCATCGTTCACATGTCGTACCTGGTGCTCACGAAAACATCGAAGGAATTAATTTGCTGGACAAAGTTATCGTAATTGATCAGTCAGCGATTGGTCGCACACCACGGTCAAATCCGGCTACCTATACCGGTGTATTTACGCCAATCAGAGAATTATTTGCTTCAACGCCTGATGCTAATATTCGTGGCTACAAAGCTGGACGATTTAGTTTTAACGTCAAAGGTGGACGCTGTGAAAACTGTCAGGGTGATGGTGTTATTAAAATCGAAATGCACTTTTTGCCTGATGTTTATGTAACTTGCGATGTCTGTAAAGGCAAACGTTACAACCGCGAAGCATTGGAAATTAAATACAAAGGTTCAACAATTAGTGACGTGTTAGATATGACGGTCGAACAAGGCGCTAAATTCTTTGAAAATGTACCGACAATTGCTCGTAAATTAGATACCTTGGTTGAAGTCGGTTTGGGGTATATTCGTTTAGGCCAACCAGCCACGACATTCAGTGGCGGTGAGGCGCAACGTATTAAACTGGCCAGTGAACTATCACGTCGAGCGACTGGTAAAACTTTGTATATCTTAGACGAACCTACGACTGGTTTACACAGTGCTGACGTTAAAAAATTATTGGTTATTTTGCAAAAACTAGTTGAAGGTGGCAATAGTATGGTGATTATCGAACATAATTTGGACGTTATTAAAACAGCCGATCATTTGATTGATATGGGTCCCGAAGGCGGAATGGGTGGCGGCAATATTGTGGCTGCTGGAACGCCTGAAGAAGTTGCTAAAACCAAGAATTCCTTTACTGGCCAATTTTTAAAAGAAATGCTTTAGTTTTCGAGTCGGTTAATAACGATTCTGTCGATAATTATTATTATCGACAAGATGATTAAACCTAATCCAAGTGACGCTGTAACGTCTGTTAGCCAGTGATAGCCTAAATATAAACGGCTAATTGCTACTATTGCTGAGCCAACTAATGCTAAAATTAGCCAACTTGTAACAGTTACTATGCTAGAACGACGCGAATAAATTAAATACCCTAATACTAGTAAACAGACAACGACGCTAATTGTATGACCAGACGGGAAAGAGTAATCTAATTCAAAAGGCGCAATCATACTGGTTTGTGGTGGGCGATTGTTGGCGGTTAGAACTTTAAGCAGTGTTGATACGCCAGCTGCAAAACCGACCGAGCTAACAAAAGCAAGTGGTCGCCATATTTCTTTTTTTAATATTCCCCAAACGAATGCAATTCCTATGACAACGACGGTAAAAATTTGTAAACTGGCGGCTGTCGTGACTGCTTCCATAA
Source organism: uncultured bacterium (assembly GCA_903899655.1). Taxonomy (GTDB): domain Bacteria; phylum Patescibacteriota; class Saccharimonadia; order Saccharimonadales; family Saccharimonadaceae; genus UBA1547. Next base: position 71,674 of record CAIUKF010000013.1, on the reverse strand, counting down.
TGCTGGTAACTTGTGAATTGCGATTATTAATCATCCAGTCCAAGACAGGTTGGTTAAATGTTCCTAAACCTGAGTTTTGACGCATGCCTAAATAGGCTATGATAAAAATAATTAAACCGATAACAAAGCAGATAACAGCTGTAATTACAGACTTCTTTGTAGTCCAAGCAGTTTTAATATTGGTTGATTCAATGATGTCGAGGGCCACTATTATTTATCCTGTTTATTTTGTGAATAATCGTTTAACTTGTTGCTTAAATGTTTTCCAGATTAATTGACGTTGTTTTTTAGTCTTTAATAATTGATAAAGAGCTGGCGCTACTGATACGGTAACAATTATGGCGATGACTGGCAAAATAATTAAATCAACATCAACACCTAGGCTGCGTAATACCTCACCCAAAAAGAATCCCAAATATGTGATACCGGCGGTCCATAAAAATCCACCGATAAAGTTAAATAACATAAATGTTTTATATTCCATTTTGGCGATGCCAGCAATTAGTGGTACGAAAGTTCGAACAATAGGAACAAAACGAGCAATAATTATTGTCTTGCCGCCATTTTTGTCATAAAACTCCTGAGCTTTTATGACATTTTCTTGGCGGAATAACAGTGAATCTGGTCGTTTAAATAATTTTGGTCCGATTTTACGCCCAATGATATAACCAACGCTTGAACCTAAGGTAGCGGCTAAGAATAATACCAAAACAACAAAATGAATATTAAAATCGAGTTTAAAAGTATTGGTACCTTGGACTAAAATCCCAATTGTGAATAGTACACTGTCGCCTGGGAAAAAGAAGCCAATCAACAGGCCATTCTCGGCGAAAATAATTAAGGCTACAATTACCAATGCTGCGATTGGCCCAGCTGTTTGCGCGAACTGTGTTAAATCAAATCCTGGAATCATTTATAGTCTCCACGATACAAATCATTACGATCTGAAACGTTCTCTATGGTTAAAAACTTGTTTTTTTGTACTCGACGTATCTATGGATATGCCTCGTCCAAAGAAGACAAGTTTTATAACTCATAGATAACTGTTCCAAATCCCAACAATTTATATTGCGGAGACTATAGTATTAATTTTAGCATGATAAGCGATTGAATGTTATACTATATATCAGCAGTCAACTATTAACGACTGAAAAGAAGGATAAAACTGATGAGCAATATTCTATTGGCCTTAGACACAAGGACCGCAGAAGGCAAAAAACTAGCTAAATTACGTAATAGTGGATATGTACCTAGTGTAGTTTATGGTGGCCACGCCGAGCCAACAAAAACACAATCAAAAATAGTTGAAACTAATAAAGTGATTCATGCTGCTGGCAAGCATACGCCAGTTCATTTAGTAATTAATGGTAGCAAAAAACTTGCTATTATCAAAGATATCGATATGGATCCAGTTAAACATACGCTGCGACATATCGCGTTTCATACGATTCACCAAAATGACATCATTACAACCGAAGTCCCAATTATCTTAGTTGGCAAAGGCGAGAGCGCAGCCGAACGCGCTGGATTAGTTATCTTGCAAGCTATCGAGCATATTGAAGTCAAGGCAAAACCTGCTCATTTGCCAGAATCAATTGAACTTTCAATTGTTGACTTAGCAACTGATGAAGATAAATTAACCGTTGGTGATATTAAATTACCAGAAGGTGTTGAATTTGCTGATGTTGATCAAAACCTAGAACTAGTGATTGCAAACGTCTACGAACCGGGTGCTTTGCAAGCTGCTAACGAAGCTGCCGGTGGTGACGCCGAAGATGTTAGCGAAGTTGCATCTGAGAACGGGGCCGAAACTCCTGCCACAGCTGGTGCTGACGCAGCCAAAACAGACGCCGAAACTAAATAATTATTGAATTATTGTAATACTCCGCCATTATTCATATGGCGGAGTATTTATTGTTTAGTAATGCCGACAGATTATAAAGTATAATAAAAGTGATGTTAAGCGACAAATTAAAACAACTTCCGATTACGCCAGGTGTTTACTTTCACAAAGACAAAACTGGTGAGATTATTTATGTTGGCAAAGCAGCGGTTTTGAAAAATCGAGTCAAGCAATATTTTCAAAGTACACGCGATATGGATATCAAAACCAAAGCCTTGGTTGCTGAAATTGCTGATACCGATTGGATTGAAACCGAAAGTGAAATTGATGCTTTGTTTTTGGAAGCCGAGATGGTCAAACGCTACATGCCAAAATTCAATATTTTGTTGCGTGACGATAAATCTTTGTCGTTTGTTCGGATTGACATGAAAAATGATTGGCCCTATGTCAGTTTTACGCGTAATCCAGCTGATGATGGGGCTGAATATTTTGGGCCGTATTACAATGCTTTTGCGGTCAAAAAAGCCTTACGCTATTTGCGTAAAATTTTCCCTTATTATATAAAAATTCCAAGGTCTGACCTTGGAAATAATAAGTTGGACTTGGATGATCATTTGGGTTTATCGCCAGTCGGTATGACAAGTGATGAATATAAATCAAACTTGCGGAAATTGATTAGTTATATGAATGGCAATCGCAAGACGTTGATTAAGGATTTAGAGCGTGATATGAAAACAGCTGCCAAATCACAGGATTTTGAAACGGCTGCCAAGGTTCGCAACAAACTGTTTAATCTGCGTGAATTACAACGACGAATTTGTTTCGGTGATAAAGAATTTTTAGATATTAGCAAAGATAATGCTTTGCGTGATTTAACTGACTTGTTGGGATTATCAAAAATCCCAGTCCGAATTGAAGGTTATGACATTTCGCATATGAGCGGTACTAATGTTGTTGCCAGTATGGTAGTATTCACAAACGGCGTTAGTGACAGGGCACAGTACCGCAAATTCAAAACTCGAACTGACAAAAATGATGATTTTTATAACATGAACGAAACGATTACCAGGCGTCTAAGTGAAAAGAACCTAAAAAGTTGGGGCAAACCTGATTTAGTTTTGATTGATGGTGGTAAAGGGCAATTGGATGCGGCAATCAAGGCTCGCGACGAAATTGGGTTGCAAGCAGTCCCATTTATTGGCCTAGCAAAACGTGACGAACAAATCGTCCTTGCCAATCCAAAAAATAATATTACACCGCAAAAATCACTTTTGCAGGGCCCGTTATTGCAGACAAAAAAGCTGAAAGAATTAGGTGGTTATATTACTACAACAGATGGCTTCACGTTAATTAATTTACCAAAAACAACACATATTATTAAATTATTACAACGAATTCGTGATGAGTCGCATCGATTTGCGGTTAGTTATCATACGGTTTTGAAACGGGCCAAGCAAACTTCAAGTGTCTTGGAAGAAATTCCGGGTATTGGGCCAAAAACCAGGGTAAAGTTAATTCGTAAATTTGGTAGTGTCAAAGCTCTCAAAGGTGTATCTGAGTCAGATATTGCCGAAATCGTTGGTGCGTTAAAAGCTAAACAAATCGTTTCGTATTTATAATACTCATGCTATAATTAATCCAAATAAGTTAGGTAGACTATACACATGTTTAATGAGAAGCGAACCAAATTATTATCTGGCTTTACGATAGCAGAATTAATGGTGGTGATTATTATTGTTGGTATTCTTGCCTCAGTTAGTATCATCAGTTATGGTAGTTACCGTAAATCGATAACAGCTGCGCAAATAAAGAGTGATCTTAATAGCGTTGCGACAGCTATGGAGGGGGCTCGTATGTTTAATAATACTTACCCTACGAATGTGCCATCGGCTTTTACTGCCAGCCCAAACATAACAGTCACTGGTGGTAGTACGGATGGAAAAACATATTGTGTTGATGCGGTTAGTTCGGACGATACTAGTTTGTACTATTACATTACTTCAACCAGCACTACACAGGGTGCTCAACAGGGCACGTGCGCAACAAGTCATGCTCCATCAACTGTACCAGTAGTGTCTTTGATGTTAAATGGCGCCAATGTCCAGGCGACAACAAGTGCTATTACGTGTACTTCAAGCACACCGCAATACTCGTTTAGTAGTCGAACAAATGACGGCACTTGGTCGGCCTATTCGGCTTGGTCAACATCACTAATTGTTATTCAAGCTGCAACTGAGGGTACAAAATATGGTTATAAGTCACAAGCCCGATGTTATGTAAATGATACGACGTATAGTCAATCTACATCAAGTACTGAAGCGGTATATCAAAATCCAGTAAATGCTTCTTCGGCACCGGTAGTAACAGTCGCACTTAATACTGGGAACGTAATTGCTACTATTACTCCTGCGACATGTACACTTGGGACTGTTCAGTATGGGCTTAGTAGCCGAACAAACGATGGCACTTGGTCGGCCTATTCGGCTTGGTCAACATCACTAACTGCCAGTCAAACTGCAACTGAGGGCGTAAAATATGGTTATCAGGCTCAGGCTCGTTGTTATGTGAGTGGTACTTTGTTTAGTATAAGTACTGTTGGGGTCGAGGGTACTTACATACAGCCGATTGCTACCGTACCTACAGTACCAACAGCCAGCTGGACTTCAAATATATGGCCAAATACAGTCTTTGCATGGACGACACCAGTTTGCCCTTCGGGGATGACGGCTAATTATCGATATGATTACACAGATACTGGCGGTTATCATTCTGGCTGGCAATTAATCAGTGGTAACAGCGTTAGTTTCTCGACGTCAACTAACGCCTACACTTATTCATTTTTCGTTCAGGCAAGGTGTACCACTACATATGCTAATGGAAACTGGACTACATCCGCTACAACCAGTTATTCTCGATCAAATTCAGCTGTTGCCTGGGCAATTGGTGGCGGTTCTAATGCGGCCGCCTCTAATGCTGGTGACGGTGGTGGCGGTGGTGGCTATTCAAGTAAAACAATTGTTTTGCCGTCAGGAAGTTATTCTGTTGCTGTCGGTGGTGCTGGTGGTGATTCGTATTTTGTAAACACAGGCACGCTCCTAGCTAAAGGTGGTGGAGTAAGGGCCGGAGGAAATAGTGGCTCAGGTGTTGGAGACGTAAAGTATAGCGGAGGAGATGGCGGAGTACATTATAATGCATCAGATTGGGGTGGCGGCGGTGGCGGCGGAGCGGCTGGTCCAGATGGCCCTGGTATAGCTGGTGCGAGCTCACCTTCAAACGGTAGAGGTGGGGCAGGAGGTAACGGTGATAATAATTCAGGTGGCGCAGGTGGCGCATTAGGCGCAGGACGTAACTCAACCGGTTGGGCTGGCGCAGGAAATGCCAAAGGTGGCGGTGGTGGAGCTGGGATTTGGAATAATGGTTACGGTGGTGCTGGTGGATATCCGGGTGGTGGCGGAGGAGGTGGAAATGTTGGCGGTAACATTGGTGCTGGCGCTGGTGCGGCTGGACAGGTGCAAATTTATTATCCAACTGGTTCAATGTCTGGTACGGGCGGAACAATCACAACGTCTGGTGGCTATACGTACCATACGTTTACGGGTAGTGGAACATTTCAAGTTTTTTAAATTGTGAAAGGTGAATATTATTATGATGCCAAACAACACGCTTGATATGAAAAAGAAAATTATCTATATAGTCCTAGCGGTTATCTTTGTGGTTATTATTGCAGCGGGTACTGTATTTATTATGATTACCATTAATAATGGCAATAAGTCGATTATTAATAAATCGGCGACACCAACATTGACTGCCAAACAGCAACTTGACACGCAAATGACTGGTGCTGTTCAGATACTACATACCGACCCAGTAAAATCAAAAGAATTATTGTTGCAACTTCGCCAAAAATACACAGACATGGGTGATACAAATGGTGTCGTCAATGTTGACGCTCAACTTTACTATATTGATCACGCTACTAAATAATTGATAATTTTATTACGGGCATGATGATATCAGTTATAATAAAACTGTGATAGACAATAAATTCTACATTGCTAATCGATTAAAGATTGTCAATTCGATGCCGAAAGGGTTATTTGTTGTTGCGGCTAATTATAAAATGCAAAGCAGTAATGATAGTCCCTTTCGATTTAAGCAAGAAGCTAATTTTTGGTGGTTAACTGGTATTAATCAGCCAGATTGGTTGGTAATTATTGATGGGTTACAAAATAAGAGTTGGTTGGTCAATCCAAATATATCTGACGTTCATCAAGTGTTTTATGGTAGTTTACAATCTGATGCTGCAAAAAAAATTAGCGGAATCAATAAAGTAATTAGCCAAGACGAAGCAACTATCATTATGAATGATCTGTCAAAAAAGCATAATGTAGTGTATACGGTAGGCTCAACAAATAATAGTAAGGATTTCGATTTTGTATTGAATCCAGCTCAACAGAAACTGCACCACAAGTTAGAATCAATTTTTGAAGATGTTCAGGATTGTAATTTAAATCTAGCAAAGCTTCGGGCAATAAAACAACCTAATGAAATCACTGAAATCAAAAAAGCTATCAATTTGACAGTCGAAGCGTTTAATATTGTCAAACAAAAACTTCCCAAACTTGAATTCGAATATCAAGTCGAGGCAGAATTTAGTTATTATTTTCGTAGTAATGGCGCTGATGGACATGCTTTTGACCCAATCGTTGCGTCTGGCGAGAATGCCTGTACGTTACACTATCATGAAAACAACTCGTTACTCAAAAACAACAATCTAATGATTATGGACATTGGGGCGCAAATTGGTGGCTATTCAGCTGATATTTCGCGAACTTTTGCTGTCGGTAAGCCGACGAAACGACAGATTGCAGTTCATCAAGCAGTTCAAATGGCACATCAACAGATTATTGATATCATTCGACCCGGTCTTAAAATAGCGGATTATCAGAAACATGTCGATGTGATTATGCAAAGCGCTTTGCGTGAATTAAATTTATTGAAAACCCCAGACGATTATCATCGCTATTTTCCGCATTCAGTTAGTCATGGTCTTGGTGTTGATACACATGATTCATTGGGGCAGCCGACTGAATTTTTGCCGGGTATGGTCATAACAGTTGAACCGGGTATATATATCGCACAGGAGGGTATAGGGGTCAGGATTGAAGATGACATTTTAATCACAAAAACAGGCTGCCGAAATCTGAGTGAGGCGTTGCCAACTGGCTTGTGATATAATTAATTAAGTTATATGAATAGGCGATATATTATATTTATTATCAGGTGGCTGTGTAACTCGTTAGGGTTATGGATGGCTGTTCAATTGCTGGGTACGTCTAATAATTACGATGTTAATATTGGTTTTGCTGGTTTTTTGGTTGCTGGATTGGTATTTTCAATTGTTAATGCGGTGCTTAAGCCATTAATAATCGTGCTAGCATTGCCAGCGATACTTTTAACATTGGGATTCTTTATGTTAATTGTCAATGGATTAATGGTTTATATATCTTTGAATATATTTTCTGATATACATATGACATTTTTGAATTCCATCCTAACCGGAATGATACTAAGTCTGGTAAACTATATAGTAAGTGCAACATTAGTTGTAAAAACAATTGAAAGAAATTAAGGAATAAATTATGAATATTAACAGTATTTTACAGATTGTCACGATTGGTTCAGCCGTACTTATGATTTTGGCTATTTTATTACAACAACGAGGTGCGTCACTAGGTGCTGGTTTTGGTAGTACGGGTGAATTATATACAACGCGTCGTGGAATTGATAAAAATCTTTTTGAAGTTACGATTATTTTGGCTGTAATATTCGTGCTATCTATCTTAGTCGGGCTGATTTTGCCCGTTGTTAAATAGGTTATTGCAAAAATGGCAAATGAGAGCCGTAAAAAATGGTATCGCTTGCCGAAAGTAAGCCTTAATAAAAATCTTATCAAACTAAGGGTGCGCAAAGTTGAAAGCGCAACTATTCGCCATGCTCATAAGTTTGTGGTCAAAAGATGGAGTAGTGTTCGTGAAGTGCAATGGCAGGTGATTGTTTGGGTGCTTATTATGGGGTTATTGATTGCGGCGACTGGATTGCAACTGATGTGGTATCAACAAAGTTATCGGACGAATGTCGCGGCTAAAGATGGTACATATGCCGAGGCGGTGTTGGGCCCAGTTGATACACTCAATCCCATATTCGCTACTTCAAGTGCCGAGCAGTCAGCTAGCAGGCTGATGTTTTCAAGTTTAATGTCTTATGACACTACTGGACACTTAAATAATGATTTAGCAACGAACATTTCAGTTGACGATACGCATACCGTCTATACGATTGGTATTAGGTCAGATGCATTGTGGCATGACGGTACAAGATTAACTGCTAGTGACGTTGCTTTTACGGTTGGTTTAATCAATAATCCTAGTGTTCGTTCAACTATTACTGGCTGGAAGGATATATCTGTAAAAGTTATTAATAGTACCACAATCGAATTTACTTTGCCGGCGGTTTGGGCTGCATTTGAACACGCATTGACTTTTCCGATTGTTCCTGAACATATCTTAGGGCAAGTGGCCCCAAGTAGCCTTCGAGAAAATGATTTTAGTCAAAATCCAATTGGCAGTGGCCCGTTTAAATTGCGATTAGTTCAAAGCGTCGACTCAAATTTAAATCGTAAAGTTATATATTTAGTCAGAAATGATGATTATTACACTGGTAATGCGAAATTGGCACGATTTCAGTTGCACGTTTATGATACTAGTGATGCAATCGTTAAAGCACTGGCATTAAATGAAGTTAACGCGGCGGCTGATTTGTTGCCAGCAGACATTAAACAAGTAGATAAAAAAAATTATGCCATATCAACTAAGCCAATTCAGAGTGGGGTCTATGCGATTATCAACACAAAAAGCGCAATACTGTCAGATGTTAATTTACGGCGCATTTTGCAAATTGCAACAGACACTAATGCAATTCGTTCTCAGCTGCCGGCTGGTACTTTGGATTTAAGTTTGCCATTTACGAATGGTCAGTTGACAGGCGATGTGCCAAAAGTTCCGGTCTATGATATTGTTACAGCAAAAAAAGCTCTTGATGGTGATGGTTGGCTGCTGAATAGCAAAAATGTTAGAGAAAAAGATGGCAAGCCTTTGGTGTTGTCGGTAGTGACTATTAAAAACAGCGAATTAGAAAGTGTCTTGACGAAACTATCTGATCAATGGCGAGCATTAGGAATTACAATTAGTTCACAGGTGATAAATCCTAGTGATGTATCACAGAACTTTGTTCAATCGACATTACAACCACGTAACTACGACGTGCTATTGTATCAGTTGAATATTGGAGCTGACCCTGATGTTTATGCCTATTGGCACTCGTCACAAATTTCAGCGCAGGGCTACAATAATTTATCAAATTATTCCAATGTTATTAGTGATGATGCATTATCGTCGGCGCGCTTAAGAGTTGAGCCAAACCTTCGAAATGCTAAATATATCACTTTTGCGAAACAATGGATAAGTGACGTGCCGGCAATTGGTTTATATCAGTCAAATTCGCAGTACGTAACAAGTTCAAGTGCAAGTTCAATCAATAATTCAATGAAGCTAGTTTCGCCAATCGATCGTTATAGTAATATTCTTGACTGGTCAGTTGGCAGTCAAAGTGTTTACAAAACGCCCTAAAATCATCTATACTACAACCTAATGCGCGCGTGCTGTAATTGGTAGCCAGGCCAGCTTGAGGTGCTGGTGTTCGCAAGGACGTGGAAGTTCAAGTCTTCTCGCGCGCACCAATTAAAAATGATAGTCAATGACTATCATTTTTAATTGGTAGGTGCCGATAGGATTTGGACTTCCACGAAATTTGCTAGCAAATTTTAAGTGGAAGTTCGTGTAGTGTAGCGAAATAAAAATGTGTTTACATATTTTTATAAGCAAACGGAAGAGAGGAGATTTGGCAGTGACAAATCGGAACGATAGTCCTCTCGCGCGCACCACGAAAAAACCCGTCCAAAAGGACGGGATTTTTCGTGGTGGGCGCTGAGGGGCTCGAACCCCCGACCCCCTCGGTGTAAACGAGGTGCTCTAGCCAACTGAGCTAAGCGCCCATATCAAGGTATTATACACGACTGTTGAAAACAGAGCAATACAGATATGAATCATAATAACTATGCTTGAATATATTCAACTTTTCTGCTATAATGTAATCAATTAACCAAATAAGGAGCCCGATTTCGGGCATATTTTTTATGAAAGACCCAAAATTTATCAGAAACGTTGCGATTATCGCCCATGTCGACCATGGTAAGACCACTATTTTGGATGGTCTTTTAAAGCAAAGTAATACTTTCCGTTCTAACCAAGCCGAAATGGACCAAACGCTTATTATGGACAGTGGTGATCAAGAGCACGAACGCGGTATTACTATTACTGCCAAACAAACATCTGTTTATCATGGTGACTATAAAATCAACATTATCGATACCCCAGGGCACGCTGACTTTAGCGGTGAGGTTGAACGAACTTTGAATATGGCGGACGGCGTACTATTAATTGTTGATGCTCAAGAAGGCCCAATGCCTCAGACTAAATTCGTTTTGTCAAAGGCGCTTGAACTTGGTTTGCAAACAGTTGTGGTTGTTAACAAAATTGACAAACCGTCACGCCGAATTGATGAAGTTTTGGATGAAGTTTCAGACTTATTCTTGGAACTTGCGGTTGACGATAGCCAACTTTATTATCCAGTTTACTACGCGGTTGGTCGCGATGGTAAAGCTTGGTCAGAACTACCTGATAATTTGGACGAACCAGGCAGCCTAGACCCAATTTTTAATGCGATTATTAATGATATTCCAGCGCCTGATGTTAATACTGATGGTCCTTTGCAGTTGTTAGTTACGTCATTGCAATACGACTCATTCTTGGGCAAATATGCCATTGGCCGTATCAACCGTGGTACTGTCAAAAAGGGTATGCCAATTGTTTTGATTAAACGTGACGGTACATTGATTAATTCAAAAATTGATAAGATTTTTGGTTATCGTGGTTTGTTGCGCGAAGAAATTGATGGTGCAGCCGCTGGTGATATTGTTGCGATTACTGGTGTTGCCGAAGCTCATATTGGTGAAACAATTGCCGATAAAGACACCCCCGAAGCTTTGCCATTGATTGACATTGAAGCGCCAACAATCAGCATATATTTGGGACCAAATACTAGCCCAATGAAGGGTAAAGAGGGTCAATACAACACTTCTCGTCAAATTGGCGATCGTTTGAAACGCGAACTTGAAACTAACGTTAGCTTGCGCGTCGAAGATGACGGCATTGGCTTTAAAGTTTCTGGCCGTGGTGAATTACACCTTTCAGTTTTGATTGAAACTTTGCGCCGTGAAGGTTATGAATTTGAAGTTGGTCGTCCACAAGTTGTGACGATTGTTGAAGGTAATGTCACCAAAGAGCCAATTGAAGAATTATTAGTTGAAGTTGCTCAAGAATTTTTGGGTACTGTTAGCCAAGAGCTTGGTGCTCGTCGGGCCGCTATGGTCAAACAAGAACAAGCTGCCAGTGGTGCTGCCCGCGTAACTTATATTTTGCCAACTCGTGCTTTAATCGGTCTACGTAACTTGTTATTAACTGCTACCAAAGGTACGGTGATTACGAACTCGTTACCACACGGTTATCAACCACTTGGTCCAAAATTGCCACAGATTCGCAACGGTGCTTTGGTGACAACCGAAGCTGGTGTTACAACACCTTACGCCCTAGAAATGGGTGAATCGCGCGGTGAATTGTTTGTTGGTCCTGGAACCCAAGTTTACTTAGGCATGATTGTTGGCATGAATCAACGCCGTGAAGACCTTGAGATGAACGTCTGTAAGGCTAAGCACCTAACTAACATGCGCAGTTCGTCAAGTGATGGTACAACTCAGCTGACGCCATTTACGAATTTAAGTCTTGAACAATGTATCGACTTTATCGAAGATGATGAATTATTGGAAGTTACTCCAAAAAATCTACGTCTACGTAAGCGAATCCTTGATCCAAACTTGCGCAAACGCGCCGCTAAAAACTAATAGCAAAAATTGCAACTACTGTAGATTAGTCCTATACTGTTAATAGTATATGCTAAATGAAAAATCAATATTCATTGATAAAGATAAGATAAAATCAGTATTGTTTTCTTCAGTTGGCCAGCTAATAAAATCTATCAAAGGTCCCGATGAAATATTTGGTGATTTGTATTTTGACGTTCAGCAGAACCATGTCTATAAAGATGGCAAGTTGTTTGCTGATTTAGTACCACGTCATCGAGTCAAACAGATTCAGCAAGAATACGCGTTGTTAAAAGATGATCCAAAATTTGACCTGCACGATTTTATAAGTCGTCATTTTTATAATAATAATTTACAAAAATCTATTTATAAAACTAATTTAAATATGACCCCACGTCAACATATTGATGAACTTTGGGGTGTTTTAGAGCGTAAGCAGCGCCGTAATCAGGGTTCATTAATCGCTTTGCCTTATGCCTATGTTGTGCCTGGAGGACGCTTTTCAGAGCAATTCTATTGGGATAGCTATTTTATTATGTTGGGACTGGTGGCTGATAATCATTGGGATAAAGTTGAGGGCATGATAAAAAATGTGGCTTATATGATTCGTAAATTTGGTTTTGTTCCAACCGCCAATCGAACATATTTTTTAAGTCGATCTCAACCGCCGTTTTTCTCGCAAATGGTTAAATTATTAGCCAGTCACAAAGGCAATAAAGTTTTGTTGGAATATCTACCGTATATGGTAATGGAATATAACTTTTGGATGAAAGGTAGAAATAAATTATCAAAAAGTGAATATAAGGCTAATGCCCGGGTTGTTGAAATGCCTAACGGGACAATGTTGAATCGGTATTACGATAAGCAGTCTACACCACGAGCAGAATCGTTAAATGAAGATTTAAAGACTGTTGGTGATGCACCAGATTATCAATCCGATCGTATGTATTTACATTTACGCGCCGGAGCCGAATCAGGTTGGGATTTTAGTTCGCGCTGGTTTGATGATGTTCAAGATATCAAGACAATTCGAACAGCTGATATTGTGCCGATTGATTTAAATTGTCTACTTTATCAATTAGAAATAACGATTGCCGAGGCCTATGATTATATAAAACAGCCGATATTTGCTCGTAAATTTAAGCTGCTGGCGAATAGTCGAGCTAAAGCTTTGAATGATTATTGTTGGGATGAATCAACCGGTTTTTTTAATGATTACTATTTTCATGATGGTCAGCAAACTGGACGGTTGACATTGGCATCTGTCTTTCCACTTTATTCAAAAATTGCCACGGACCATCAAGCGAATTTGATAGCTATGCGCCTGGAAAGGGATTTCCTTAGACAAGGTGGCTTAGTAACGACTTTGGTTGAGACAGGCCAACAATGGGACAGTCCAAACGGTTGGGCGCCGTTGCAGTGGATTGCGATTGAAGGTTTGCGAAATTATGGCTATAACGAACTAGCAAACGAAATTAAACGTCGCTGGATAAAGACAAATTTAGATAACTTGAATGAAAAACATAAATTAGTCGAAAAATATAATGTCATTAATCCGATTCAGCCAGGTAGCGGTGGTGAATATCCATTACAAGATGGTTTTGGATGGACTAATGGGGTTTTGGCAGCGTTACTAAATCAAGATAAGTAATTATTATCGGCTATTGCGCCACTTTGTAGCTAAAATAGCAGCTACTGTCCAAGCTTGGACTTCTTGGGGCGGCTGTTCGACGCGATTGATTCTTTCTGCTTTGCTATCATAAACATCGATAATTCGCGTATTAATTGCAATTTCGCTACCACCTTTAATATATTCAGGAAATTCACCGATAGTATCGACAACATGGATTATTCGGTCATCTAGGTCGTTAGCAAAAGCTATAAATTCGGGATTATCGTTATGTCGACGAGCACCTTTAGCAATATGATGAGTATCCCAAATCCACACACTTCCATTATGATAGGCGCCTTCGCGATATCTGACCTCGTCACTGGCAAGTGTTCTAATACCGCTGATTGATAACATTTCAGGAGATTGCAATTGTTTCAATATTACTAGTCGTTTATCGGCATGTTCTGGCCCATCCAAGACGCGCGAATTAAATATGTGTCCCATGTTTGATGTTCGAATTTTGAGTTGACGCAGATTACCGTCATCATCACGGTCGGTTCCAATAACAAAATATCCACCTTTGTCGTCTGTCCAAAAGATGTCTATAATATTTTTAGCCAATAACTTTGCTTGTTCACGTAGTTGACTGGCTTCTTGGTGCTTGTTGATAATATCTGTGTCATATAGGTCGGCAGCGTCCAGTAGGGCATCGTGTGAGACGGTTTGAACTTCAATTGAAGCTACTCCTTGTTCGTGATTAGCAATTTTGCCGTCGCTGTGATGATAGGCATCCCACGAATCTTTCCAAACTTGATTTTCAATCCCGTGTTTTAAGACGGATTTAAATTCTAATAAACCTTGAGGGTTATTTTGCATACGTTTTTGCATCCAATCAACAGCACTTATCAGGGCGTCGGCAATTGTTTTGTTTTGACCATTTTTATCAATGTATTTTTGAGATAAAAAATGAATATTATGATCTGAAATTTTGCAATATGCATACAGCGTACGAATAAATTCGGGGGTGGCATCAACCGAGCCATAATATGGCCAGCCCCAACCTCGTTCTTTGGTGAGTCTAATTGCAATCGGATCAGTTGCTAGCCGAACTTCGTGTGGTATTCTACCTGGTTCTTCTTCGCGGGCAGTGTTATATGTAGTGCCTTGTAACTCAGCTAATTTTTGAATGGTTACTTTGGCAAGTTTTGGATAATGGTCGACTAAATCAATCGCTACGCGCAATGAATCTCGGCCAAAAATTACACTGTAAAGTCCTTGATTCTCATGTCTGACGGAATGTAGTTCAGATGAAAGTGCGGCAATAGCTGGGCCGTTGGTGCCAACTTCATATTCATTAGTCGCAGCAGTTAAGCGATAGATTTCATTTAGGCTTGATGGTTTTAAGATCGAAGGGCTGAATTTGTATGAGCGAAACTTATATATTTTTTCTCCATCTAGCAATCTAAAATTATCGGGTATTTTTGGTTGTTTGTTGTCATGTTCCACCATATCTTATATTGTACCAGCATGCTACAATATAAGTACTAAATATGTGTAACAAATGTTATTGCATGGTCTATGACCTTAGAGGTCAAAAGGTTTAATCTGGTATGCGTGTAGCAATAATTGCACCGCCTTGGCTAGCACTACCAATAAAGGGTTATGGTGGTATTGAATTAGTTTTGGAAGGACTAATTAACGGACTAGTGGCTAGTGGCATTGAGGTTGAAGTTTTTGGTAATGAAGCGCGCAAAATGGATGGTATTGTTACTCATTCTTTGTATAAGACAGAACAATATCTAAATATCCATCGGCCAATGTACGAATCGTTGCCGATACTAGCGGCTCATATGGAATATGCTTTGACAAAGATTAAGGCTGATGGCAAATTTGACATCATTCATGATCATAATGGATTCTTTGGTCCAGAGTTATTAGCTTGGGCGACGTACGACAAAAGTTTACCGCCAGTCGTGCATACTCTTCATGGCCCGCCTTTTTCTAATCAAGCAATGCTCGAACAAGGTTTGCCAGATAATCGACCTTTTTGGGACCAGTTGGCGAAAAATATGGGACGGATGTATATTATTGGAATTTCAAATACCTTGATGGATCCAGCCTCAAATGAGCTACGTAAGCATATTCTACCGACCGTATATAATGCGATTGAGATTAATAATTTTCCATTTGTTAAGCAAAAAAAAGATTATTTTATGACATTAGCGCGATTTTCGCGCGATAAAGGTCAACATATTGCTGTTGAGCTGTGTGTAAAAAAAGGTTTACGTTTACGCATGGCCGGAACAATTAATGGCATTGAGACAAATAAACGGTTACTACTTGAGCTAGCTAATCCTCTTAGTTCTTTTAGGTCTTGTGATGATTTTAGGTATTACAGTGATAAAATATTACCATATACAGTAAAACATAAAAATATTACATATTCTGGCAATTTAAGCGGTGCGGCCAAGATGAAGTTTGTTTCAGAATCAAAAGCTTTGCTTTTTCCAATTGATTGGGAAGAACCGTTTGGTATGGCTGTGATTGAGGCGCTGGCTTGCGGTACGCCGGTTATTGCAATGAATCGAGGAGCAATGTCAGAAATTATTGAACATGGCGTAAATGGCTTTTTAGCAAATAATGAACAAGAATTTGAAGAATATATCGATAGAATTGACGAAATTGACCCAGTTGTTTGCCGAAAATCAGTTGAAAAGAAGTTTTCAGCAACAACTATGGCGGCTGAATACGTCAAACGTTATCAACAGGCGATTCGGTTGAATGGCAAAAGTATTTAATTTATAAAAAGATTGTTTTATCTTTGATTTCGTCTGGCAGAAAACCTTTGTCGTGTTTGAATCCGGCTGTCATTTTGTAATCGGCGCCATAACCGATGTCTTTCATTAATTTTGTTGGTGCATTGCGTAATTGTAACGGGACGGGCGCAATTGGGTATTGTTGAGCCAAATCCATGGCGCGATTGATAGCTTCGGTGGTTTGGCGTGATTTTTCAGATTTTGCCAAAGCGGTGGCAACGTGCGCCAGAATTATTTTTGATTCTGGCATGCCGATGCGTTCGACGGCTTGAAAAGCGTTTAAGGCCAATCCCAAGGCGCCGTTGCCAGCCAGTCCGATATCTTCACTGGCAAAAATTACCATTCGCCTTGCAATAAATTTTGGGTCTTCGCCAGCGTCAATCATGCGGGCTAGGTAATACAAAGTGGCGTCGACATTGCTACCGCGCATACTTTTAATAAAAGCACTGATGATGTTGTAATGCATGTCACCGTTTTTGTCATATCCTGGCAGACGTTTTTGAGCGGCAACTTTGACAATTTCAGGTGTAACTTTGGTGGCAAGACTAAGTGATAATTCTAAATTACCAAGAGCTACGCGGGCATCGCCGCCAGACAGTTCGGCCAGATAATCCAGGGCGGATGGCGTAACGTTTTTGGTCTTTTTTTCGATTTGTAATGCGTGTTTTAAGATTTTGATAATTTCGGATTTATCAAGTGGTTGTAAAATTAGGACACGACTGCGTGATAATAATGGATTAATGATTTCAAAACTTGGGTTTTCGGTTGTAGCACCAATCAATGTAATTAAACCCGATTCGACATGTGGCAAAAAGGCGTCTTGTTGGGCTTTGTTGAAACGGTGAATTTCATCAACAAATAAAATGGTGCGTAATTGCAAATTCCAATTTTGACGGGCATGTTCGATAATTGTTGTAACGTCTTTTTTACCACTAGTGACGGCTGATATCTCAATAAATTCAGCTTTTACCTCATTTGCAATAATTCGAGCCAAAGTTGTTTTGCCGCTGCCTGGCGGTCCCCATAATATCAGACTAACAGGCTCTTTGTTACGGACAATTTGACGTAAAATTTCGCCATCGCCCAGCAAATGAGTTTGACCAATAACCTCGTCTAACGAGGTTGGTCGCATTCTCTCCGCCAAGGGTACTCTTTGCATATATCTAGTATACATCGTATAATTATTATGTATGACACAACTTACGACAGTTATGTTACTTTTTGGCGGTGAATCATCTGAACACACCGTATCAATTTCTTCGGCTCGCAATGTCTTTGCGGCGCTGGATGAAACAAAATTTGATGTCGAACTGGCCTTTATCGATCAATCAGGTAAATGGTGGTTGTTGGATTCGTTTGATCAAGCGTCTGATTTGGCTGACGTGTCACAACTTGTGCCGATTTTAGGAACAAAAAAGTTTACAACTTTGCCAAGTACTAAATATATTACACCAGATGTAATTTTGCCGATTTTACATGGTGAAAATGGCGAAGATGGTACCGTTCAAGGATTGGCGCGATTAATGCATATTCCGATTGTTGGTTGTGAAATTGCAACTTCAGCTATTTGTATTGATAAAGTATTAACCAAACAGTTATTAGAGCAAAACGGTATTGTAACCGTGCCTTATGCTGTACATTTGGCGGGTGAACCATTGCCAAGTTTTAGTCAATTATCGGCGCAACTTGGTGATACATTATTTATCAAACCAGCTGGTTGTGGCAGTTCAGTTGGTGTCAGTAAAGCACGTAGTGATGAAGAATTATCATCAGCGTTGGATGAAGCTCATAAATTTGATGTAAAAGTTTTGATTGAAAAAGCTATTAATGCTAGGGAGTTAGAAGTTGCCATGTTGGGCAATGGTGCCAACGCCAAGGCTAGTGGTGTTGGTGAAATTCGGCCTGATAGTGAATTTTATACTTTCGAATCTAAATACAGCGCATCCAGTCAGTCGCAAGCAATTATTCCAGCTGATATTGACAGTGAATTATCTGAACAGATTAAGGCGATTGCCGTTAAAGCATTTGCAGTTGTTGGCGGTCAAGGATTATCGCGCATTGATTTCTTTTTATCTGACGATGGCACATTGTATTTGAACGAGATTAATACTTTACCTGGATTTACAAATATAAGCATGTATCCAAAGTTATGGCGTCAAGAAGGTTTGTCATATAGTGCGCTGATTGAAGCCCTGATTACTAATGCGCTTGATAAATAGAGGTGATTCACCTACAATAGTTAAAGTGTGGCTCTTTAGCTCAGTGGTAGAGTGAGAACTGCCAGTGGCAGTTCGCAAGGCCGGAAGCCGGATGACGAACGTCACCGACTGAGGCGGGGTCGCGAAAATTTCAAAGAAATTTATCGTGACGAGGCCTGAAGACTTCAGTCATACAGTTCAAGATGTTACAATGATACCATACGCAATAATATGCGGCTCTTTAGCTCAGTGGTAGAGCAGAGGCCTGAAGAGCCTTGTGTCCCCAGTTCGACCCTGGGAGGAGCCACCAAAGAAATTACCCCAACCGAAAGGTTGGGGTAATTTCTTTGGACCGCTACTACGTAGGGTCGAACTGGTGGTTTTGCTGCAAGCAAAACAACCCCACTCGTGAAGCGATTGAAGCGAAAAAGTGTTTACATTTTTTCGTGTAATGAGCGGATATAGGGAGGCTTTAGCCGACCGCTTGCTGGGAGGAGCCTCTTGGGTCTGAACTGGGGACTTGCCGTGAAACGGCAATAGTCCTACAATAAAATCACTAACAAAGGAGAGTGATATGGATGTTTTATTAATAAGTATAGCCACCTTAATAATTGTTGTGGTTGCTAATGGCATCAGGATTGTTAATCAATATGAACGTGGTGTAGTATTTCGTCTAGGCAGAGTGCGAAAACATGTTGTTCAGCCGGGCTTAAGGGTGATTATTCCGATTGTTGACCAAATGCGTAAGGTTGCAATGCGTACGATTACATTGCCAATTGAAACTCAAAAAATTATTACCAAAGATAACGTTTCGATTGACGTTGCGGCGGTGGCGTATTATCAAATTGTTGATCCGATTAAGTCAATTGTCGAGATTGAAAATGTCGTCTCTGCCACTTATCAAATTGCGCAAACAACGGTCCGAAATGTCGTTGGTCAAACTACACTTGACCATGTTTTAAGTGAAACAACAGCCCTAAACGAAAAAGTAAAAGCGATTTTGGATCAAGCGACTGAAAAGTGGGGAATTTATGTCAGCAATGTTGAACTGAAGGATATTCAGTTGCCAGATTCAATGCAGCGCGCCATGGCCAAAGAAGCCGAAGCTGAACGCGAAAAACGCGCCAAAATTATTGCCGCTGAAGGCGAAGCCCTAAGTGCCGCTAAATTAGGTGAAGCTGCTGACACGATTGCTGCTCACCCAATTGCGTTACAACTACGTAACCTGCAAGTCTTATCTGAAATTGCAGTTGAAAAGAACAGTACGATTATCTTCCCAAGTCAGTTTATGGATACGGTTGACAGCGTTAAACAGTTTATGAAAAAAGAGAAGATATAGTTAGCTATTGGAATATGGCAAGAAAAAGCCAGATAAGCTATTGATTTATTTATAGTGCGTGTTAAGAGACTCAGTCACGATAAATTTGCTCTGCAAATTTTCGCGACCCCGCCTCAACAGACTTGAAGCATAGCTTCAAATCTGTTTCCGGCCTTGCGAACTGCCACTGGCAGTTCTCACTCTCTCCCTCTGAGGTCGAGAGTTGGGCACAGCTCGCACCATAAGAAAAACCCCACACGAGATGGGGATTTTCTTATGGTGCGGGTTAAGAGACTCAAACTCTCGACCTCTTCCTTGGCAAGGAAGCGCTCTATCAACTGAGCTAAACCCGCATGTCTTTTAAAAATTATAGAGAAGAGTCGTGTAAATTGCAAGGATTGAAATAAATATATGGGCAAAAAACTACCACAAAGATTATTATGGACGAAATATTCATACTTTTACTTTGTTATAATTAATCTATGATTGAAAAAAGAGGTGATTGGACAAAGTTATCATCTAGAGTTGTTCATAAGAACTCTTATTATTCGGTGCGTGAAGATATGGTTATTAAGCCTGATGGATCTAAGGGATTTTATAATGTCGTTCAAGGGATTGCCGCAGTGTTTATTATTGTGATTGATGAAAATAACGATATTTATCTTGTTGGGCTGCATCGTTATCCGAATAATATATATTCGATTGAAGTACCAAGTGGCTCAACTGATAATCAAGATCCTCTAGTTGCAGCAAAAAGAGAATTACAAGAAGAAACTGGTTTAACGGCTAGTGATTGGAAGTATCTTGGTATTCTACATCCAGCAAATGGTTTTTTAGATATTAATCATTATATATTTATTGCAAAGGGTTTAAAACATACACATTTAAACCATCAGGCAGAAGAAGGAATTAGTAAAATATATAAAGTACAATTTAAACAAGTACTTAATATGATAAAAAATGGCGAAATAACAGATTCTGATACTGTTTCGGCGCTTACTTTAGCTGCAATCGAATTAAAGTTGATATAAAAAATGCCAGGCTATTATACCTGGCATTCTTGTCAGATTCACAAGTCTAGGAATTTTTCTCCATAGACTTTGAACCCATAACGACAACTGTCCAAAGGGCAGCAAGACCGACAATAGCGTAGACCGCGCGCGCCAAAAACGATCCTTGGTTGAAAATTGAATCGACTAAGTTATAGTCAAAAAATCCTACCAGTCCCCAGTTGACGCCACCGATTACGATTAGTATTAATGCTGTAGTGTTCAATGCTTTCATGTCCACTCCTCCATTAAATAGCATGTTTATTATGCGCTTATTTTTAATAAATGTCAATTTGATAGAATAATCACTGTTTTGAAGAAGACCGATGACGGTAGGTCTTGCCGTGGTATAATAAAGTACGACAAGTCCGTTATTGCGGACAAAAATAAAAAAATTGTACGATAAAAATTGCGTTATGGCAGATTAGCTATTATTTAAATCTAAAGGTTAAAACATGAAAAGTAGACAGTATATTTTGATGATTTTGGATGGGGTTGGTCATAGCGACCAAACTAAGGGTAACGCTGTCAAATTAGCAAAAACGCCAAATCTGGACAGTTTAATGGCTAATTATCCAAACGCTAAAATTCAAACCAGTGGTTTGGCGGTTGGTTTGCCTGATGGCCAAATGGGCAATTCTGAGGTTGGGCATACTAATATTGGTGCCGGTCGGATTGTCTACCAAGAATTAACACGCATAACCAAGGCAATTTTGGATGGTGATTTTTTTGAAAATGAAGTATTAGTTGCAGCAATTGAAAATGCAAAGATTGACGGTCGGGCATTGCATTTAATGGGATTAGTATCTGATGGTGGCGTGCACAGTCATCACGAACATTTGTATGCGTTGTTGGAATTGGCAAAAAAATATGAACTGAAAAATGTATATGTGCATGCTTTTTTGGATGGTCGCGACACATTAGCGGCAACAGCGATTGGCTTTATTAAGGATTTAGAAGCCAAGATGCAACAAATTGGCGTCGGTAAAATTGCAACACTTGGTGGCCGATATTATGGCATGGACAGGGATAATCGTTGGGACCGAGTCCAACTGGCTTATGACTCAATTACAATTGGCTCAGGCGATAAGTTCAAATCAGCAGCTGACGCGATTAAAACCTCATATGACACCAATGTATTTGATGAGTTTGTAAAACCAGCAGTAGTTATTGATGATAATAATCAACCATTATCAACAATTGATGATAATGATTCGGTTATATTCTTTAACTTCCGACCAGACAGGGCACGTCAAATTACCAAAGCGTTTGTTGATGATGGTTTTGATGGCTTTTCGCGCCAAAAATATCCAACAAATCTGCATTTTGTGACAATGACTGAATATGATTCGACAACTGCGTCGGTTAATGTCGCCTATAAACCACAAGTTATTAATAATACTTTGGGCGAGCATATCGCCAATCAAGGCCATACACAGTTACGCATTGCTGAAACCGAAAAGTACGCTCACGTTACATTCTTTTTAAATGGTGGTGAAGAAAAACAATACGTCGGTGAAAGTCGAACATTAGTGCCATCACCACAAGTTGCAACCTATGACTTGCAACCCGAAATGTCAGCCGCCGAAGTAACTGAAAAAGTAATTGAATCAATCAATGGTCAGGCGCATGACGTGATAATTGTTAACTTTGCTAATGGTGACATGGTTGGACATACTGGTTTTTTGGATAAGGCGATTGCAGCTGTCGAAACACTGGATGAATGTGTTGGCAAAATTATTGACGCTTTGCAGGCAGTTGATGGCGAGGCGATTATTACGGCTGACCATGGTAACTGTGAATATATGATTGATACTACGACAGGTGATGTTATTACTTCCCATTCAACCTTTGATGTACCGGTAATTGTTATTTCAGACCGAATAAAAAGCATTAGTGATGGCAAGTTGTGCGATATTGCACCGACTTTGCTGACATTAATTGGCGAGTCGATTCCGACTGAAATGACCGGTAATAATTTAATAGAATTTAATTCGCTATACAGCGAAAGGAGAAAATATGAAACAAAATAAAACAATCGAATCAGTTCATGCGCGTCAGGTATTAGATTCACGCGGTTACCCAACAGTTGAAGTTGATGTCAGATTAGTCGGCGGTGCTTTTGGTCGTGCAGCTGTGCCTTCAGGCGCTTCAACTGGTGCTTTTGAAGCGGTTGAGCTTCGTGATGGTGACAATACAATGTACCTAGGTAAAAGTGTATTACAGGCTGTTAAAAACGTTAATGAAGTTATCGCGCCAGCTGTCATTGGTATGGATGTTTTCGAGCAAGTTCAAATTGATAATTTGATGATTAAGTTGGACGGCACTCACAACAAAGGTAAGTTAGGCGCCAATGCAATTTTGGGTGTGTCGTTGGCGGTTGCCAAAGCGGCTGCAAATATGTTGGGTGTAAGTTTGTACAAATATGTTGGTGGCGTTAATGCCAAAGAATTGCCAGTACCTATGATGAATATCTTAAACGGCGGCAAACACTCTGACAACAGTGTTAATATTCAGGAATTTATGATTATGCCAATCGGTGCCACCAGCTTTGCTGAAGGTTTGCGCCAATGTGCTGAAGTTTTCCATAATCTAAAATCTGTCTTAAAAGCTAAAGGCTTAGCAACGTCGGTTGGGGATGAAGGTGGTTTTGCGCCTAATCTGGGCAAAGACGAAGAAGCTTTGCAATTGATTGTTGAAGCGATTGAAAAAGCTGGCTACAAACCAGGCATTGATTTTAAGATTGCGATTGACGCTGCTGCAACTGAAATGTTTGAAGAAGCTAAGAAAGCGGGTAAGGATGGTTCGTATTACTTCTGGAAGTCTCAACAATTCTTTACGACCGACGAACTAATTAATTACTACGCTGAACTGGTTGATAAATATCCAATTATTTCACTCGAAGACGGTTTGTCAGAAGAAGATTGGGATGGTTGGAAAAAATTGACCGACAAATTGGGCAGCAAAATTCAAATTGTTGGCGATGACTTGTTTGTAACTAATACTGAACGTTTGAAAAAGGGAATTGACACCAAAACTTCAAATTCTATTTTGATTAAATTGAATCAAATCGGTACTTTGACTGAAACTTTGGATGCTATTCAAATGGCTAATCGGGCCGGTATGACAACTGTTGTATCGCACCGATCAGGTGAAACCGAGGACACAACAATTTCGGATTTGGTAGTCGCTGTAAATGCTGGCCAAATCAAGACTGGTGCTCCATCACGTACTGACCGTGTTGCTAAATACAACCAGCTGTTAAGGATTGAAGAAGAATTAGGTAGCTCAGCTCAATATAACGGCGAAAAAGTATTCTTCAATTTAAAATAGTACACAACAGATACGGCTATTGTTATTAGTTAGAATAGGACTAAAATAGAGGTAGTGTTGGTTTACGAATCGACACTAAATAAGACAAACTTGTTGGCAAATGTCGACAAAATTTGTCTGGGTATCGGGTGAGGTGATTGTTAATCAAAAAGTCTTTTAGCTAACTAGCTAATACAAAACTTTTTTATTAAACAATCCCTCCCCGATACCCATCAACCTCTCTATTTTTGATAAATAAGATTAAACAATTAGTTGTTTGTGATTGATTACCTATATAATAGGTCTATGACATTTGAAGATTACAAACAAAAAGACAGTGTTATTGTTGTCTACACTGGCGATGGCAAAGGCAAGACCAGTGCTGGGCTAGGTTTGATGGCCAGGGCACTGGGCGCTGGCTTTAATGTGGCTTTTGTGCAATTTATCAAATTGTGGG
Organism: uncultured bacterium; assembly: GCA_903899655.1. Lineage (GTDB taxonomy): Bacteria > Patescibacteriota > Saccharimonadia > Saccharimonadales > Saccharimonadaceae > UBA1547. Next base: position 47,012 of record CAIUKF010000013.1, on the reverse strand, counting down.
ATGTCAGCGAGCATCAATTTATTCGGACGATTGCGCCGATTTTTGATAAAAAATTGGCATTTTATAAGGGTGGATTAGGATTTTTTGAAGCCGGTGAATTAAGTTCGAGTGCTTCAAAAGAAGATCATATTGCTGAAGCTAGACGAACCTATGATTTTGCTTACAAGGCTGCAACCAGTGGTGATTATCAACTTGTAATCTGTGATGAAATTAATAACGCCGTTCATGATGGGCTGCTTAGTATTGTCGATTTGGAAAAAATAATTAGTGACAAACATAAAACGACCAGTCTGTGTTTGACTGGTCGTAATTTTCCAAAATCGCTTATCAAACAGGTTGACATTGCATCGGATATGACTAAACTAAAACATCATTTTGACGATAAATTACTTGCGAACAAGGGCATCGACTACTGAACTTTTTGAAGTTTGGTAGTATTTGACTAGTTGCCATGCGCTAACAGCGGCAGGTACTAAAATCAAGTTGCCGATTAACATAGTGCGATAAAACGGAATTGCCATTGCATAACAATCGATTAAACCGGCAACAGTTGCTGGGTACCAGCCTTGTGCCCAAACGCCAAAGTTTGTGACGATAAAAAACAAGAATGAACTGGCAGCAGCAAAACCAATTGATGACAAAATCTGCATTTTTGGTTTGTTGTTAAGTTTACGCAGCAATAATGCACCTAGGCCAATAACTGCAAATGCACTCCAGGTGTAAACAAAGATTGATGTATTGCCGATTATTAAATCAGATATAATCATTGTCGCAATTGGTACAATTACAGCAGCTTGTAGGCCGAATGTAATCGCCGCCAAAACACTGACGGTGGTTACGATTTCAAGGTTAGGTGCAATGCCGTAATTAAAATTTACGACTCTCCAGCCGACAGCCAAAGCTGTCAGTAGGATGATAATAGCGAGCTTAATGATATTATTTTGTTTAGTCATTGTTTTTTCCTTTTAGAAAGAACTTAATTTCCAAGTAATTGTATCGGTACTTTTACTTACATAACTTCCAGCTCCAACTGATGCTGAGATGTCGTTAACCAAAAATTCCCAATATTGGTTGGTAGGATTGGCGACAACACCATCAATTGATGTTACGTATGCCATTTCACCTGTGCCACTAGTTACTATTGTAGCATTTTGTTGCAACAATGCCAGTGCTGTAACGCCATCTTTCCCTGGGTAGGTCAAAGTGTTATTTACTAATTCTGGCTTAGTGGCTTTTTCGATTACAACTGGATTGGCAGCTGATATAGATCGGTTGTAATATACTCCAGCCGTAACTGCTGCGACGATTAGAAATACAGCTGCAATCGCTAGGATGATATGTTGTTTTGATATTTTTTTCATATGTTTCGTACCCTTTCACGTTTATGGTGAATTATTTATTATTTTATTTTGAACACTATTTAAATTGGTTTTAACACTTACTAAAGCCGCACAATTCACATTTTTGGCAACCTTCGATAAATCGTAGGCTGGCTGATCCACATTCTGGGCAAATATCAGTTACATCGGTAATTTTTGCTGGTACTTTTTCAGTGAAAAGTGGAATTGTTTCGTTTTGGTCAGATTCTTCGACTTCGATGTGAATTATCTTGGTAGCTTGGTGTTGTTCCATGACTTTTGCGACTGCATCGGCTAGTGATCTGACACGTTCGGTACCAAATCCGGTTGAACTTGATCCACCGATGCCACGCAATTGATAAATCAATTTTTGAGCAATTTGGTCAGATGAATATTCAGATGGGATGCGGAAGGCAAGGGAAATCAATCTTCCAATAGCTTCGGCGTCAGCTGTAATATCTGATCCGGCGCGACCAACGTTGATAAAGACTTCAAAAATATTTCCGTCTGTATCTTCGTTGATTGACACAAAGGCTTTACCAAGTGGTGTCATTACCTTATGTGTGCGACCGTTTAGGACGATTGGGCGTTTTTTCAAGTCGATTCGAGCAGCTGGAATTGTTTCGATTTCAAGTTCGATTTCGTCAACGACTTCCGATATTTTGCCAGCCAATTTGTCGTAATATGACGACTCTTTTTTGGTTTCAAGGACTTGTTTGTCGCGGCTACCATCACGGTAGATTGTGATACCTCGACAACCTGTTTCATGAGCCATCAGATAAGCATCGCGAACATCTTCGATAGTTGCGTTGTTCGAGAAGTTGATGGTTTTTGAAATAGCGTTATCAACGTATTTTTGGAAGGCGGCTTGAATCTTTAAGTGCCACTGTGGACTAATATCACCAGCCACAACGAAAGTCTTTTTCAAATCATCCGGGATTGAATCCATGTTTTGAATTGATCCGCCGTTAGCTTGAATTTGTTCAAGTAATTCTTCGGAATATAGGCCGCGTTTCTTGAGTGCAGCTTCAAAATATGGGCTGCTTTGGAACATGCGTTTGCCTTCAATTGTATTTTTAGCGTAAGTCAGGGCGAATAGTGGTTCGCAACCGCTGGAAGTTTCAGCTAGCATCGAGATTGTACCGGTTGGTGCAATTGTGGTGCGAGCGCCGTTGCGTGGTTTGATTTCACCTGGTTTGTCATAGTAAGATCCTTCAAAAGCTGGGAATACGCCACGTTCAATTGCCAATTGGACAGATGCGGCATCAGATTCATCTTGGATAAACTTCATGACTTTTTCGGCAACCGCGACGCCTTCGTCAGTGTTGTATCCGATTTCCATGTCGATTAGTGCATCAGCAAAGCCCATGATTCCTAGGCCGATACGGCGGATTTGACGAACCATTTGACGAACTTTGTCGATTGGATATTCGTTCATGTCCAAAACGTTATCTAGGAAGCGGTTGGCAAGGTGAGTAGTTTCGCGTAAACCATCCCAGTCGAAATCTTTACCTTTGACGAATAGCGCCAAGTTGATGCTGCCCAGTGTACAGGCGTCGTATGGCAACAATGGTTGTTCGCCACAAGGGTTAGTTGCTTCAATCATGCCTAGTTGTGGGGTTGGATTGGCGCGTGAACTGTTAATGCGGTCGATAAAAATCATACCTGGATCGCCGTATTGCCATGCAAAGCGGGTGATTAGGTCAAAGACTTTTTTAGCGTTCAGCCGTCCTACTTCAGACTTAGTGCGTGGGTTGATTAAGGCATAGCCATAACCTGGTGTATCTTCACGGCACCATTCGGTTAGTTTAGCGACAGCAGCGTCCAAACGAACAGTCTTTAGATCAATATCGCGGGTTTGATGAGCTTCACGAACATCGGCAACAAGAGCGTTAAAGTCAAAGCCTTTTTCGTAATCATCGTCTAATAATTGTTTGTCGATTTCAATTTGTTCAAAGAATTCTTTGTCAGTTGTGACCGAAATATTGAAATTAGTTAGTGAAAATTCATCGAGTTTGTAAATAGCGAACAACAAAATGTCGGGGTGATTAAAGTGTAAAATGCCCATGTTGGCACCACGTCGAACGCCACCTTGGCGGATTGAAGACGTAATATCGTTGTACATTTGCATAAATGAGACTGGTCCGGTGGTTGAACCGCCAGAAGTTGATAAAATATCGTTTTTTGGACGCAAACGTGAGAAAGCGAACCCAGTACCGCCGCCTGATTTGTGAATCATAGCCATGTCGGTAGCAGTTTGTAAAATACCCTCTAGGTCGTCAGGCACAGGCAAAACGAAACAAGCTGATAGTTGTTGTTTTGGTTTGCCAGTATTTAGTAAGGTTGGTGTATTTGGCAAAAACTTACGCGTAATCATAAGTTTATAAAACTTGGTTGCCATAGCAATATGAGCTTTTTTATCGCCACCGTATAGTCGCTCAGACGTTGCAATATTGTAAGCCACCCGCCAAAACATATCTTTTGGTGATTCAATTGGTGTGCCAGCTTTATCGCGCCTAGCATAACGAGTCCGTCCAATATACCAAGCATTCTCGCTTAGTTTTGGCTCGGGCAGTGATGCTGGTGCTGGTGGAATATCTTGACCGATGGCATGTATCTCGGCTAATCTATCAGCCTCATTTAAACCTAATGTTGGTTGTTCGATGTCTTTCATTTATACCCTTCCTTATCCCCATATGTTGTGTGTGTGTTGTAGTATAGACGCTACATGTTGCGTATGTCAACGATAATTGTTATTATTACATTCAGAATATAAAGCATAAAGAGTAAGGGGCATATGAAAGCGACAACAACGGCTACTTTTGAACAGGATGTATTGAAATCAAACAAAATTGTGCTACTAGATGTATGGGCCCCATGGTGCGCACCTTGTCGCGGTATGGAACCAATTATTGACGCAGTTGCCGAAGAAACAAAATCATTTGCTGAAGTTATTAAACTAGACGCCGAAACCGAAATGGATATCGTAGGTCAATTGGGTGTCAGCGGATTACCAACATTTTTGGTTTTTAAAGATGGTAAACCTGTCGGATCAATCATCGGCGCAACCAGCAAGGCTAATTTGTTGAAGTTAGTTACGCAAGCACAGTAAAACAATCCTTAAACCCATTCCGCGGGTGACGTTCGGCGGGGTGAGGATTGCCAGTGGCAATCCGCAAGGAAATCTTCCGATGTAATCTGTGATTACAATCGTGAAGTTTTGGGGTCGCGGAACGTGACGCCCCGACATCAGGGGCGGACCGGACGGCAGGACCCGAGGGGGTTTAAGTTAGCTAAGATGTACTAGTAAAATATTTTCCTTGTCTGTTATAATAAATCAGCGATGGCGCGTTGACGGAACGGTTACGTGGAGCTCTGCAAAAGCTTATAAATGGGTTCGACTCCCATACGTGCCTCCAGATTTAACAATTAGGCACAATGTTTAGGTAAACGAAAGCGCAATGGTATAATATATGTATGCCAAGACAACGATCGTGGACGGATGATCAACTAAAGAATGCAGTATCTATTGCAAATAGTTATCGTTCGGTTATTAAAATACTCGGTTTGATACCTGCTGGTGGTAATTATGTTCAAGTTCAGTCACGCGCCAAAGAACTTGGGCTGGATACTGGCCACTTTACGGGTAAGGTTTGGAACAAAGGTACAACTTACCACAGTAATTCTCGTCCAATGATTGAAGAATTGCTTGTTGTCGGTAGTACCGTTCAAAGCTTTAAACTCAAACGTAGATTGTATGAAACTGGTCTGAAATTACCAAAATGTGAATTATGTGGTTGGAATCGATTATCTGAAGACGGTCGAATTCCACTTGAACTAGATCATATTAATGGTGACCATAACGATAATCGTCTTGAAAACCTTCGGATACTTTGCCCAAATTGTCATAGCCTTCAACCTACTCATCGTGGTAGAAATAAAAAGGTATATATACGCGCGGATGTTGTAATCGGTAGCCAAGCGACACTTAAAATGTCGTGACCTTTCGGTCGTGCGGGTTCAAGTCCCGCTCCGCGCACCAACTAAAAATAGCTTCCCTTGGGAGGCTATTTTTAGTTGGTATTTGTTGTGGGACTTGAAATCGCACGACCGGTCGTGTGGGTGAGGATTGCCAGTGGCAATCCGCAAGGCGATTTTCCGATGCAAGTTATACTTGCAATCGTGAAATCGCGGGGTCGCGGAACGTGACCAAGTCCCGCTCCGCGCACCAATTAAAATAGCCTCCTTTATGGAGGTTATTTTAATTTTAAATGTCTACTTTTCAAACTGAAAATTTGCTATAATATATACACAAGTACGTAATAAAAAGGGGGAAATATGGAAGCTGTTTGGATTATTTTAGGAATTGTCGTCTTGGTGGCGTTGTTCTTATTCGGTGCTTACAATTCGTTAGTCACATTAAAGGTTCGTGTTGATGAAGCTTGGAGTGATATCACTGTTCAATTAAAACGACGTTTGGATTTGATTCCAAATCTGGTTGAAACCGTCAAAGGTTACGCTAAACATGAAAGTGGTGTTTTTGAAGCTGTTACCGCAGCCCGCGCTAATGCACTAAATGCCAAAGGCGTCAAAGAAACTGCTGCATCTGAAAATCAATTCGAGGGTGCATTAAAAAGTTTATTTGCTGTTGCCGAAGCATATCCTGATTTGAAAGCTAATGCCAGCTTTACTCAATTGCAACAAGAATTGATTGATACTGAAGATAAAATTCAAGCATCTCGCCGTTTTTACAACGGTGGTGTCCGTGATTTAAATACCAAGATTCAAATGTTCCCAAGTAATATCGTTGCTGGTATGTTTGGTTTCAAGGTTCGCGAGTTTTACGAACTAGACGCAGCCGAACAAAAACAAGCCGAAAAACCAGTCGACGTAAAGTTTTAATAGGTAAATAATCTTAAATGTACAAAGCAATTGCTGACAACAAACGCAACACCGTCTTGATTATGGCGGTGTTTGTTGGCATTATTAGTGCTATCGGCTGGGTCGTCAGTTATTTTTACGGCGACACCAATATTGCTTATTTTGTTATTGTCGGTGCGGCTTTGTACGCTTGGATTCAGTATTATATTGCCGATAAATTGACAATCGCTATGACTGGCGCTAGGGAAATTCAAAAACGCGATAACCCAAGGTTTTATCGGATAGTTGAAAATTTGGCGATTACAACTGGTATGCAAACACCTAAAGTTTACATTATTGAGGATGCTGCGCCAAATGCTTTTGCGACTGGTCGCGACCCTAAACATGCTATCGTAGCGGCAACGACTGGACTAATCGATATAATGAGCGACAGTGAACTTGAGGCTGTAATGGCGCACGAAATGGGCCATGTTAAAAATTACGATATTCGCGTCAGTATGATTACGTTTGGATTAGTCAGTGCAATCGGTTTTTTGACTGACATAGTTTTACGGATGATGTTTTACGGTGGTGATCGTGACAGCGAAGATAAATCGCCAGTTATGATGATTATTGGCATTATTGTGTTAATTTTGGCACCTATTATTGCCGTAGTTGTTCAAATGGCGGTCAGTCGTCAGCGAGAATATTTGGCTGATGCTACCAGTGCGATGACAACTCGTCATCCTGATTCAATGATATCAGCGCTGGAAAAATTAAAAACTAATGGTCGTCCAATGAAACGCCAAAACACAGCATCGGCACATTTGTACATTACCAACCCGCTTAAACCTGGTTTTTTTGCTAAATTATTCAGTACCCATCCACCACTAGACGATCGCATTGATAGGTTACGTAAGAATGCAAATAAGTTTTAAATTATGACTAAAAAACAACCTATTAAAGCCATCAAAAAACGCAAATCAGATTTATTGAGCCGTCGTCCGCATCGCAGTTTTCGTAAAACTTTGCGCCGTGATTATAAACGGTCGTTAAAACTACCAGGTTATTTTGCGTTTTCAAAGCACGTTCGCCAGACGCTTTGGGTAAATCGAAAAACGTTTATATTACTTGCAATTGTGTATGCATTAATTACGGTTTTGATGGTTGGTATTGCTTCGCAGGATAATTACACGACCGTAGTTAACACTTTAAAATCAACTAGTGGCGATATGTTTAATGGTTTCTGGGGCAATCTTGGTAGCGCTGGTTTGTTGTCACTGACAGCGATAACTGGCGGTTTGTCGACATCTTTAACTGACTCTCAGCAGATATATGCTGGCTTGATTGTTTTATTAACTTGGTTAACGACGGTTTGGTTGTTACGTAATATTTTGGCTGGTCACAAAGTTAAATTACGTGATGGACTTTATAATGCTGGTTCACCGATTTTGCCGACCTTTTTGGTTGCCTTATTGGCGATTGTTCAATTATTACCGCTAGCTTTAGCATTGATTGCTTATGGAGCTGCTGTGTCGACGGGGTTACTTAATAATGGTGTCGAGGCGATGCTATTCTGGGTGGCTGATGGTTTGCTGGCATTATTATCTGTCTACTGGCTTTCTAGTACGTTTTTTGCGCTTATTATCGTAACTTTGCCGGGTATGTATCCATATCAGGCGATTAAAACAGCTGGCGATTTGGTAGTTGGTCGTAGGTTACGTTTATTGCTGAGGTTTAGTTGGATGGCACTTGGTATATTGATTGTTTGGGGGTTGGTGCTGATTCCAACAATCATTTTTGATTCTTGGTTGAAGAATATTTGGTCGGCTGTTAATTGGTTGCCGATTGTTCCAGTTGTGTTGTTGGCGCTTAGTGCGCTGACAATTGTTTGGGTTTCGAGCTACACGTATTTGTTGTATCGTAAGGTGATTGCTGATGAAGCCAGTCCAGCCTGAATTACGTGCTCGCGAATTACGCGAACTGCTGGCGACTTATAGTTACGAATATCACGTGCTTGATAACCCGTCAGTTAGTGATGCAGTTTATGACAGTTTGTTTACTGAACTTAAATCAATCGAAGCTGAATACCCTGAATTAATCACTCCTGACAGTATGACCCAGCGGGTTGGTAATGAACTAATCGGTGGTTTTCAAAAAGCCAAACATAGTTCACGTATGCTTAGTTTGAATGATGTTTTTGATCGATCTGAAGTTGAGGCTTGGGTTAAACGTATCGACAAATTATTACCAGGTCGCAAACATGAATTCTTTGCTGATATTAAAATGGACGGGTTAGCTTGCGCATTGGTGTATCAAGATGGTTTGTTGGTGCAGGCAATTACCCGTGGCGATAGTTTTGTTGGTGAAGACGTAACTGAAAATGTTCGGACGATTAAAAATGTTCCGTTGCGCCTTCGAAAAGTTAGTGGTTTTGAACAGTTTTTGTCAGGACGTACTGAAATTCGTGGCGAAATTGTAATGTTAAAAAAAGATTTTGCAAAATTAAATAAAAAACGTTTGGCTGCTGGCGAGCCAGAATTTGCTAATCCACGTAATTTGGCAGCCGGCACGATTCGTCAACTTGATCCGCGTTTGGTATCCGAACGTCCGTTGCATTTTAGGGCTTATGATTTGTTGCGCGATAACCCCGACGAACTGCCAACACATATGTTTGCCTATCAGGCATTAAGCGCACTTGGCATTAATCGCAATCTGGAAGCTAGTGTATTTGATAATTTGAACGGCGTCATGGAATTCATTGATAAATGGGACAAAAAACGTCAGGATTTGCCATTTAATACCGACGGTTTGGTTGTAAAAGTAAATAATCGTCAACAATATGCTAAATTAGGCGTGGTTGGTAAACAGCCGCGGGCGGCAGTAGCTTTTAAATACGCGCCCGAACAAGCGACGACGATTTTGCGTGACATTGTTATTAGTATTGGTCGGACTGGTGCAGCGACGCCGGTGGCAGTATTTGACCCAGTAATTGTAGCCGGTACAAGGGTTCAGCACGCTAGTTTACATAATGCTGATGAGATTGAACGACTTGATGTTCGGATTGGCGACACTTTGGTGATTTTCAAAGCTGGTGATATTATCCCGCAAGTTGAAAGTGTAGTCACGAAATTACGTCCTGACACGGCGGTAAAATTTAATTTTGAAAAAGCCTTAAAGACTCAATATCCTGAACTTGAATTTGATCGTCCGTTGGATGAAGTCGTTTACCGTGTTAAAGGCGCAACTGGCGATATATTGTTGAAATTATCATTAGAACATTTTGCCAGCAAAGCCGCCCTGGACATTGATACATTGGGCGAAAAAAACGTGGTGGCATTGGTTGATGCTGGACTGGTCAATGACTTAGCGGATATTTATACGATTACAGTCAATCAATTATTGCAACTGGACCGATTTGCTGAAATTTCAGCCAACAAATTAGTTGAGGCCATTGCCAATAAAAAAACGCCATTACTAGAAAAGTTTGTTTATGGTTTAGGTATCCGTCATGTTGGTGTTCAAACGGCAATCGATTTGGTTAATAATTTTGAGTCGTTGGATACTTTGCAGCAGGCTACGATTGACCAATTAATTGCGATTGATGGAGTTGGAGAGGTAGTAGCCGAAAGTATTATTGCTTGGTTTGCTGACCCAGATAATGAAGCTTTGTTGCAAAAATTTAATAACCTTGGTGTCCAACCAGTCTTTGTTAAAAAGACTGGTAAACTAGTTGGCGTCAACTTCGTTGTTACTGGTACGCTGACAACAATGTCGCGTGATCAAGCGGCCGATCAAATACGCACATTGGGCGGAACTTTCCAAACTGCCATTGCTCGCGATACGACATATTTAGTTGTTGGCCAAAATGTTGGTGCCAGCAAATTAGAAAAAGCCCAAAAATACGGTACAAAAATAATTAATGAATCTGATTTAGCCGAGATTATAAAATGACTAGGTTGATTAAGCCGACAGATATAAGGCTAAATATGCGCAGTAAAGAAGTCAACATCGATGATATATCATCGATTGACATTCAAAATCTGATGAATGAGATGTGTCGACTTGCAACCGTTAAAGGTGCTGTGAATTATAAAAAAACAAAAACATCATTAGTCGGTTTGTCGGCGCCACAATTGGGGAATTTAGTTAGAATAATACTAGTAGATTTAGATGCAGGTCCGAATGACCCAAATTATACACCAAATATGAAATTTTTCATTAATCCACGAATTATTGCAGTTTCCAAAAAAGAAAATCTATGGAAAGAGGGCTGTTTTTCGACTAATGATATTGTCGGAGCGGTATACCGACACGATAAAGTGACAGTTGTGGCGTATGACGAAAAAGGACATGAATTTACCCATATCTCAACCAATAAATTCCAAGCTCGTATTTTACAGCACGAAATTGACCACTTGGATGGTATCCGTTTTCCTTCTAGAATTCGCAGTCCAAAACAACTTCATTTAGTTACTAAGGCTGAAAAAAAGGATTATAAACAAAATTGGGCGACTTGGACCAAATTATATCCATTCGAAAAGTGGCTGTCGATGTATAATGGCGAAAAGGTTGAAAAATTATGACAGTTTTATTAATTATAATTGCAACTACAATCAGCACGGCTCTAGGTGGATTGTTTGCGATTAAACTAAAAGATAAACTTCATTTGATACTTGGGTTTAGTGCTGGCGCGGTGTTGGGCGTGGCATTATTTGATCTGTTGCCAGAAGCAATCGACCTAACTAGCGGAACGTATAATATTCAAATCATATCAATTTTAATTGCGGCCGGTTTTGCAATCTATATGTTACTGGATAGATATTTTTCAATGCATGGACATGATGATCATTGTGAGAATCCTTCACATAATGGCAAGCTCGGTGCTTCGGCGTTGGTTTTTCACAGCTTTTTGGATGGTTTTGGAATTGGTTTGGCATTCAAAATTTCACCAGCAATCGGTTGGGTAGTGGCACTGGCAGTGTTAACGCACGACTTTTCGGACGGGGTCAATACAGTTAGTATGATTGTAAAAAATAAGGGCGGTCGCAAATCAGCGATAAAGTGGTTAATTGCCGATTCGTTGGCGCCAGCAATTGGTGTAGCTACAACCTATCTAATTACTGTTTCGGGCTCAACATTAGGCTTAATATTATCGGTTTATATTGGCTTATTCTTGTACATCAGTGCTAGTGACTTGATTCCTGAAAGCCACCATCAACATCCAGCAGCTTGGACGACTTTGTCGACGATATTGGGTATGTTGGTAATTTTGCTGGCTGTTAATTTTGCTAATTAAGGTCCAAAACCGCAGTATTAATCAGTTGATAAGCTGATATGGCTGATGCAATTTGATGCAGTCGAACATTCGATTTTTTGTTGTGTTCATCCACTATGCTATGTGATAACCAATATCCGATAAGGGTTAACGCAAAACCGTAATTAAAGTGTGATTTTAAGTGCTGTTTAACGTTATGTCCACTTTTTGCTAAATCAATAATAAACATTGTGCTGTCGCCATTTTTGGGTGCATTGCCAGCCCAACTCCAGTCAACTACTTTGACTCCTAGTTTAGGGTGCCAAGCGATATTTGATTGTCTGGCATCGTTATGTGAAAAATAAAAATCGCCATTATATATTGTATCCAAAGCAACCGATTGAAGTGACTCAAGGTTGCTGATGAAGTCGTTTGTATTAATATTAAAATCGGTTGCTAGTTTTTTACTGCATGATTTTATTTTATTTTTTATCAATTTCATTTTTTGGTCATCTATATCTTGCCAACCTTCATTGACTAATATTTCGTATGTTGATCGAATATCGACCTTCAGTGTAATGTCGGGCGTTTTAATTTTACCAAGGTGATCTAGTGCTAGTAAGATGTCAGAGGCATACTGATTTGCGTCATTCTTATTTTTCGGTATGCGCCAGTGCCATCCATTTTCAATCAACAAAGCGTCCATTGCTAAAATCTGATCATTAATCAGCTCAAATCGTTTAGGTATATTATTATATTTTTTTGTTTTCAGATATTTAAAGTATAGGTATTCTTTTGTCAGATAATCGAGTGAATGCTGTCGGTGTAAGTCACTTGTAAATTGGCTTGGATCATATGATTTTACGAACAGCTTATCATGTGGCGCTTCGATAATTAAGTGATTGTATGCCATGTGGCCACCAGCAGCCGTCGAAATCTTTAAATCGGCAGGTGGTAATTCAAGTATGTCCTGTAATGTGGTATTTTTTATCATAATTAAGCTAATTTATTGTAATCTATTATAAACTTATATCTAGAATGATAATAGGCAAAAAAATTACAATCATATTCGGCGGTTCATTTAATCCACCAACTATCGCTCACGAGCGTATTTTGCAGGCCTGTGTTGACTATTCTAAAAACATTAATGCCGATATTTGGATTATGCCCAGTGGTAATCGGACCGACAAACAAATCTCAACACCGCGAGATGTCCGCATTAAATATTTAGATGCGATGATAAAAAGTATAAACAGTCCCAATGTTACGATTATAACGACTGAACTTGATAGAGAAATATACGTTGAAACTTACGATACTTTACAGAGGTTGTTAATTGATTATCCTGACAGAGAATTTCTATGGGTATACGGCGCTGATTCAATCGAAACTATGGCAGTTTGGAAGAAAGGTCAGTGGTTGTTAGATAATTTAGATATCCTAGTTGTTCGTCGCAACGGTAGCGAGATTCATCCATTAGCTAAAAAGGTGACGATATTACCAGTTGATATCCCTAATGGCGTCAGCTCGACGGCCGTCAGACAATGTTTGAATGATGGTACATCATTTGATCATTTAGTCAGTGCGCATGTTAAAAAGCACTTAAGTGATTTTGAATAAAAAATACCTCACCGTTTAAAGTGAGGTATTAGTTGAAGTGTGGTAATAAATTACCAGCTACGTTGGCGGAATGAACCACCACCGTTGCCACCACGGTCGCCAGAATCACGACGAGGTCGGTCTTCTTTTGGTCGTGCTAGGCCAACGCTGATTGCGCGTCCGTCTAATTCTTTGCCATCTAGCTGATCAACAGCTTTTTGGTTGTCTGATTCGCTTACGAATTCTACGAATCCGAAGCCTTTGCTGCGGCCGCTGTCACGGTCAGTAATGACGCGTGCGCTTGCAACTGCACCGATTTGTTCGAAATGTGCTTTTAGTGTGTCATCAGTAGTAGCGTATGCTAGGCTGCCGATGAATAGATTTTGCTGTGCCATATGTAGGTACTCTTTTCTTCTTAATCTGATTTATTATTGTCAGATCGACCAATTCACTATTTATTATGCGAAGAAGAGAGATTACCTAATTAAAGGTAAGCGCCCGCCTTTTGCCTTTATATGCGTGTGCTTCTGAACATCCCTATTTAAGCATACTTTGATGAAAAATACTAGTATGAGCGGAATTGGGGTAGGTGGCTATTGGAATATGGCTATTAGAATATGGCAGATAATAGATTCAAAGGCTGAACTTTGCAAAAGCAGTGTCTTGAAAAACATGCACAAAATAACACTTCTCAAGGTCGGTGCTCTAACAGAGGAAAAGCATTGCATTATTAGGCAATGACTACTAGCTAGCTTTTGCTACCTTCCAATAGCCAAATTCCAATAGCCACTCAAAACGCTTGCGTTTTGGAGACTAAAGGGTGATAATAATCATGTAGCTGGTGCGCATAAGGGGTAACCTTTGCGCTAAAACAAACATGTTCAAACAAAAACGTGCCCCGGGTGGGCGCGCAACAGCGAAAAATTGACCCGTCCTAGTCATTAGGGCGGGTTTTTGTTGATTACTAATCTTGTAGTTTCTTGTCACGACTGTTAATTACGCTTATACTTAATCCATGTATATCGGTGCTGAAGATAGTGGTCGCCAGGCCATGAGAGAGCGTAGAGAGTCGAATGGTTTTACTATTGTCGAACTATTAGTTGTTGTAGTCGTCATCGGTATCTTGGCTGCTGTAACATTAGTCAGCTATAACGGCATTTCTCAGCGCGCTACAATTGCTTCGCTACAATCAGATTTAACTAGTGTTTCAAATGTATTAAAGTTAGATCAGATTATTAGTAGTGGGTATCCAGTATCGTTAGCTGCGGCGAATGGCAATAAAGGAGTATCAGTTAGTCCAGGTACGACTTTAAGATACGGGTTTAACAATAATGTTAGCCCTCAGACATTTTGCGTTTCGGCAACCAAAGGAACAACAAGTTATAAAATCACTAATGACAGCACATCAGTATCTGGTGATTGTATCAATTATGGTTTGGCATTGTATCTGGACGCTGAAAACACTGCATCATACCCAGGATCTGGCACGATATGGACTGATTTAAGTGGCAATGCAACCACGAATGCACTGGTCGGTGGCGTAACCTATACGGCTGGCGACCACGGAGCCTTCACCTTTGATGGCACAACAGGGTATGTAAATTTATCTAATGTTAGCCGCGCTAGTCTAACAAACTGCTCGGTTACATTTTGGAGAAAATCAGTCGATAGTACTCAATGGTTAATTTTGGGCGGCCAAAGTACAGCTTACTTTTTAATGGCAATATCATCAGGTGCTTTTTATCACGGCAATGCTGGATTATCAATCTTGACTTACCAAGACGGTGTTGCTTCGACGACAGATACCAGAAACGGCGTTTGGCATCAATATGTCGCAACTGGTGTTAACTTAAGTGGTTGGACTTCATTATATCTAAATAATTATTTTACTGGTGGTTGGGGATATAAAGGTTTATTGCAAGATTTCAGAATATATAACCGTGTTCTTAATCCGGCCGAAATTCAGCAAAACTTTACAGATACTCGAAATCGTTTCGGAGTATAGTTTAGGTCATAGTATTCTTTGTCTCATGCGCTATTGATGGTAGTATTTATAATATGAAGTCAATAATTATCAAAAATCTAGTTAAAAAATATGGGCAACTAACGGCTGTTAATGGCATATCATTAGAAGTCGAAAAAGGTTCGGTTTTTGCCTTTTTGGGTACTAACGGTTCAGGTAAAAGTACGACAATTGGTTGCATTACGACTACCAATAAAATTAATAGCGGCAATATCACAGTAAACGGTCATAAGGTCGGGACTGATGATGATTTGATCCGTCGCGAAATTGGTGTCGTTTTTCAAACTTCTTTGTTGGACGATTTGCTGACGGTTCGAGAAAATATTGCTAGTCGTGCGGCATTTTATAATCTTGATATTGACATAAATGCAAGGATACATGAATTATCAAAAACTCTTGATTTGGATGTATTCTTAGACCAACGTTACGGTACTTTGTCTGGTGGTCAAAAACGCCGAGCAGATATTGCCAGGGCTTTGGTGCACAAACCAAACATATTATTTTTGGATGAACCAACAGCGGGCCTTGACCCAGCTAGTCGTGAAAACGTTTGGCAAACGATTTATGATTTACAAAAAAAGTCAGGCTTAACAGTGTTTTTGACAACTCATTATATGGAAGAAACCGAACGAGCTGACATGGTTTATGTTATCAACAATGGTAATTATGTTGCCAGCGGAACGCCACAAAGTTTGCGAGCTGACTTTAGCCATGACAAATTAAAATTAGTCGGCATTCGCCACAAAGAATTAGTTGCAAGTTTACAAAAAGACAAGATCAAATTTAGTGTCAAAAACGACGCGATTATTATAAATGTTGAATCTAGCAAGGGTGCGATGAGTTTGCTGAAAAAATATGAATCAGTTATCAAAGACTTTGAATTCGTTCACGGTAATATGGATGACGTATTTTTGGAATTGACTAAACAAGGTGAGGAGGCTTAGTTATGATATTTAGTTTAATGAAGCGCAATATTCAACTGTTTTTCCGTGATCGTTCAAGTGTTTTCTTTTCACTACTTGGTCCGGTTATTATGTTTGTTTTGTATGTGGTTTTTTTGGGGGCCGTTCAATCTGAAGGTTTAAAGAATGTCTTTCCTGGGGCCAGTGCAACCGATCTTGATAATTTTGCAATCACATGGGTATTTGCAGGTATATTAACGATTGTAACCGCCACCACCAGTTTGGCTGCGATTCAAGTTTTTGTAGCCGATCGTGCTAGTGATAGGTTCAAAGATTTCGCCGTTTCGCCAATCAAAAGCAGCAAAATTGTGATGGCTTATTTGGCATCGACATTTGTCATTTCGCTATTTATGACGACAATTGTTTTCATCCTAAGTGAACTGTATATTGTTGCCAGGGGTGGCCAGTTACTATCTGTTCAAAATGCGGCACTATCATATGCAATTTTGGTGTTATTGTGCGCAGTATTTTCAGCCTTGAATAGTTTTATCGTAACGTTTATTAAAAGCTTGGCAGCTTTTTCGTCATTCAATATTATTGTTGGTACGGCATCTGGATTTTTGGCGGCAGTTTATGTACCAGTTGGTACATTGCCAAAAACGGTCGATAACGTAATTAATTTATTGCCGTTTTCACAAGCTGCGTCATTGATGCGATCGACTTTTGTACAACAAGACTTAGATAAGTTAGTATCAGGTAATAGTGAAGCATTGACAAAGATTAAGGAGTTTTTTGGTATAGTGATTAAAGTCGGTGACTTTACACTTAGTTATAGTTTAATTGTTGCGATTTTAACTAGTTTGTTTGTTGTCTTTACGGTTGGTGCTATTTTGCAAATACATCGTAAGTTAAAGTAGGCATCTTAGGGGCTATTGGAATATGGCTATTGGAATATAGCAGTTAATACATTCTATGGTTTATTTCAGAGTTGGACCTTGTATAAATTATGTCTTGAAAAACATGCACAAAATAACACTTCTCAAGGTCGGTGCTCTAACAGAGTTAAAACATTGCATCATTAGAAAGTGGTTATTGGCTAACTTTTGCCACCTTCCAATAGCCATATTCCAATAGCCGAATACTATTTATGGCCGTGTGTTTTGTGGTGGGTTTAGGTTATAATTGTAATTATGTTTAAAGCTTTTGTTCAAAAACGATTAGAAAAATACGTCAAAGAATATTTTGTCCAGCACCCCGAGATTAAATTAGTTGTCGTCACGGGTAGTGTTGGTAAAACCAGCACCAAAGTTGCTATTGCGACGGTGTTGTCTGAACGTTTCAGGGTGCGTTTACATGAAGGTAATCACAATACTCATATGAGTACACCACTAGCGGTGTTGGGGATTGAATATCCCGAACAGTTAAAAAGCATTAGGGCTTGGTTGGAAGTTTTCAAAGCCGCCAAAGAACGAATCGCAGCCCCAACTGACGTTGATGTTATTGTCCAAGAGCTTGGGTCGGATCGTATTGGTCAGGTTCAACATTTTAGCACCTATTTACAACCTGACATTGGTGTTGTGACGGCAGTTTCGCCTGAACATATGGAGTATTTTCGCGATATGGAAGCAGTAGCGCGTGAAGAATTGGCGGTGGCAAACTTTTCACAGAAGGCTTTAATTAATCGTGATGATGTTGACGAAATGTATGCCAAGTATTTGACTAATGGCAACGTTAATACTTATGGAACCAGCAATATTTCGGAGTATCATTTTATTAGTCAAGATTATACGGCAGACGGTGGTCATGTTGGTGCTTTTGTGGCGCCTGAATGGTTAGATCCAGTACCGACCGAGATTCATGTGATTGGCGAGCATCCACTGCGACCAGCGATTGCTGCTGGTGCCGTAGCTGTTAAATTAGGTCTAAGTGCGACCGAAGTTGCCAGTGGTTTATCGAAAATTCGGTCACTACCAGGACGTATGAACGTGTTACGTGGTGCTGACAATACGACAATTATCGATGATACATATAATTCTAGTCCGCTGGCTGCAGAGTCATCATTACGTGAATTATATCGTTTATCGGTGCCACAACGAATCGCAGTCTTAGGTAGCATGAATGAGCTTGGTTTAACATCGCAGGTTGAACACGAAGCAATCGGTAAGTTGTGTGATCCAAATGGCCTAGCTTGGGTAATAACTGTTGGCGATGATGCTGAAAAATATCTTGCTCCTGCTGCTAAGGCACGCGGTTGCCAAGTAAAAAGCTTCAAAAACTCACTTCAGGCTGGTGCTTTTGTTCGTAGTGTTATAGAAGAAGGTGCGGCGATTTTGTTTAAGGGCTCTGAAGGCGGAATCTTTTTAGAGGAAGCTGTCAAAGTAGTTTTACACTCAACTGCCGATGAGACAAAATTAGTCCGCCAATCACCAGAGTGGATGGCTCGTAAAAATGCGTTCTTCTCAAAATAAAGTCACTAATATATCACACTTATGTTAATATTAAATTAATATTTAGCATAATTTATTAAAGGATTTTTGTGCCCGACGAACCACAAGAAAATCAGCAACCAATAGCGCCAATCCAAGATATAATACCGCAAAATGATACCAATCTAGCACCTCAGCCCGTAGTTACGCCTGATGAGCCGATTGCGCAATTGAATCTTGACCCTGTAATTACCCCGACACCAACACCTATTTTTAACCCTGCGCCCGCAGCAAATCTTGCGTCGACGCCAGTAGTTCCAGTGTCTTCAGACCCTGTAGTGGCAACAGAAACTCCAGTGATTAGCCCAGGTGTAGTACAAACTACAACACCACAGCCGATTGTCCCTGATCTTAGTTCCGCTCAACCTGTGGTTACAAAACCAAAAAAGAGTAAAAAGTTTATTGCAGGTGTAGTGATTTCGATAATCCTTGCCTTGTCGATTAGTTTTACAGCATTAGGCTTTAATTATTGGTATCAAGACCCTCAAAAAGTATTGTCTGATGCAATTGTTAATGCTGTGATATCAAAGGCCTCAATTTATTCCAGTGATATCAATATTGACAGCAACGGCACAAAAGTAAAAATTTCAATTACGACAAAACAAGCTGATTATGCAACAGGAAGTTTGGATGTCAAAATAACGGCCACTTATAGTGGTAAAAGTTATTCAATTGATACTAGTGCATTGATAGATAAAAACGGTGATCTGTATTTTAAATTATCAAACCTCACTAGCATAGTTGCTGAAGCAAAAACAGCGATGGGTATCGATACTGGTTCGACTATTTCAGATTCAATCGACAATTTAGTCTCAAAAATTGATGGCACATGGGTTAAAATATCCAGCGCTGACATCAAACAATATAGTTCTACGTATGCTACGACAAAGACCTGTGTTAATGATGCTATGACGAAATTTGAAAATGATAGCACTCAAGTCGTCGAAGTCATCGATGCTTATAAAAAGAATCCATTCTTGCTAATCGATAAGGACTTAGGTCAAAAAGATGGTAACTTTAATTTTCAGATCAAGGGCTCAACTACTGGGTTGAAAGCATTCATAGCCAGTCTAAAAACCACCAAGATTTATAATGCAATTCATGATTGCGACAGCAGCTTCACGATTGATGAAAATAGCATCAAAGACAATACAAGCTCGAGTTCGAGCACAGATTATTCCTCGAAGTTAATACTATCAATCGATTATTGGTCACACCAAATTACCAAAATTGATTTTAGTGGCTCATCTGATGCAAACAATAGCTTTACGGCCGTCATCGTACCCCAGTTTAATCAAAAGGTGACAATTGATACACCTGCAACATCGATTTCGTTGACCGAATTGAGCTCGTACATTCAACAAGCCTACGATTCGTTTCATAGTACATATCAATAAGATTTGAATAGACAATAATATTTCACCCCCGGTAGCGTATCGGGGGTGAATTTGTTATACTACATCTAATATGAAGCGCTATAATCCAACCGAAATTGAACAAAAGTGGCAAGACGTCTGGGAACGTAATGGTACGTATAAAGTGGATTTTTCTGACCACAGTAAACCTAAATATTACGGTATGAGCATGTTGCCAGGCATCACGGGCGCTGGTATTCACACTGGACACGGCCGAACTTTTCAATTTAGTGATATCAAAGTGCGCGCTAAACGTCAGCAAGGTTACAACGCCTATAATCCTATCGGTTGGGATTCTTTTGGGTTACCAGTTGAAAATTATGCAATTAAAATTGGCAAAACCCCACGTGTCGCACACGATGAAGCCAAAGTTAATTTCAAAAAGCAATTAAAGCGATTAGGTTATAGTTATGACTGGTCCAAAGAAATCAGCACAGCTGACCCATCTTATTACAAATGGACACAGTGGATATTCAATCAGCTGTATAAACATGATTTAGCTTATCAAAAGCAAAGCCCACAGTGGTGGTGTGAGACCGATCAAACTGTCTTGGCAAACGAGCAAGTAATTGATGGCAAATGTTGGCGTTGTGGCAATCAAGTATCAAAGAAAAATCTAAAACAATGGTTTTTCAAGATTACTGAATACGCTGACGAAATGTTGGATGCGACTGACGATTTGAATTGGACCGAAATGGTCAAAACCATGCAAAAAAATTGGATTGGCCGTTCAGTTGGCGCCGAAGTGGAATTTGCAGTTGCAAATTCGGGGGATGGGGATTCGGAAATAGGGAACAGGGGAATAATTACCGTCTTTACTACTCGCCCTGACACCTTATTTGGTGCAACGTTTATTGTTTTGTCGCCTGAACATGAATTAGTTAAAACTTTAGTCAATGACGAAACACGTCAATCAGTTGAAAATTACATTGCCGATGCGGCACGCAAGTCCGAAATCGAGCGCATGAACGAATCGCGCGAAAAAACCGGTGTCTTTACGGGCAGTTACGCCATCAACCCAGTTAATGGTAACAAATTGCCAATTTGGATAGCTGATTATGTTTTATCTGGCTATGGAACGGGTGCAATTATGGCTGTTCCAGCGCACGACGAACGCGACTTTGCTTTTGCTGAAAAGTTTAATCTGCCAATTACACAGGTTATTATGCCGTGTTCGATTGATCCGATTAACCCTCCACAGGCTGGTTTTGATGAGGTAGTTCGTGAAACTGTAATCGTTCATTTACGTGACAAATCGACTGGTAAATTTGCGCTGCTAGATTGGCACAACAGTCTAGATGGTATCACAACTGCAATTATGGGTGGTATCGAAGACGGCCAATCTGTTGAGGACGCCGCCAGGGCCGAGATAAGCGAAGAAGCAGCCATTAATAATGTCACGATTGTAAAACAGCTTCGTTGGATTACGGCTGCTCAATATTGCGCGTCTCATAAAAGTCAAAATCGTAAAGCTATATCACACGTTTTGTTGGCTGAAATCGATAGTTTGGACGGTCAAGGCAAAATTGATAGCAATGAACAGAATTTACATACGTTAGTTTGGGTTGATGAAGCCGAGGTGCTAAATCGTTTAACTCCAGCTCACCAAAAATTAGTCTGGGAGCAATTAAATCACGAAACGCCAATCTCAAGCGAAGGTATACTAATGAATAGTGGCCAGTTTGATGGTATGGAATCATCAGATGCTCGCGAGCAAATTGTTGACTGGTTAGAACAGCAGGCAACAGGCAAATCAAAAACAACCTACAAAATGCGTGACTGGTTGATTAGTCGTCAACGTTATTGGGGCGCGCCAATTCCAATTATTCACTGTCCCGAACACGGCGCCGTAGCCGTACCTGATGACCAATTACCAGTCATTTTGCCAGAATTAGAAGATTTCAAACCTCGTGGCGGTGCAACTTCAGCCCTAGCTAGTGCAACCGATTGGGTTAATACAACTTGTCCAACTTGTGGCAAGCCAGCCTTGCGTGAAACCGATACTTTGGATGGCTATGCTTGCAGCAGCTGGTATTTCTTGCGCTATTTGGATCCATTTAATGACAATCAGGCGTGGGATCCAGAGGTTGAAAAACACTGGGGGCCAGTCGACTTTTATAATGGCGCCGACCATGCTGTTGCCCATCTGTTATATTCACGTTTTTGGATGCGATTCTTCTATAAATTAGGACTAGTATCAACACCCGAACCATTTGGTCGCATGATGTACAACGCCTATATTTTGGCGCCAGACGGTACCAAAATGAGTAAGTCAAAAGGCAACACAATTGACCCACTGGAAATTATGGACAGTGGTTATGGTGCCGACAGTTTGCGCGTTTACGAAATGTTTATCGCGCCGTATGATTTGGAAGCTCCATGGGATACCCGTGGTGTACCTGGCACTTACCGATTTTTGAACCGTGTTTGGACGTTGGCCCAAGAATACATTGACGCTGGTGAAGTTAATTTAACTGATACTGCCGTTAAAGAAATATTGGTGACGGCTCATCGCACTGCCAAAAAGGTGTCAGCCGATATTAACGATGACAAATTTAACACCGCTATTTCATCAATGATGGAAGCGGTTAATAATTACTACAAATTAAAAGTCCAATATCCAGTGGGTAAATCACCAGCTTGGACATATGCGGTTGAAAGTTTGTTACAAATTCTATCTCCATTCGCACCACATATTACTGAAGAGTTGTGGAGCCAAATGGGGCACACTGATACGATTCATGTTGACCATTGGCCAACTTGGGACAATCAATATTTACAGATGGATACAATTACAATTGTCGTCCAAGTTAACGGCAAATTACGCGCTAAATTAAGTGTGGTATCCGATGCCACCGAGGACGATATCAAACAATTAGCATTAAATGATGCCAATGTTCAAATATTCATGGGCAACAAAAAACCGACCAAGGTGATTTATGTCCCTGGCCGGTTGGTAAATATCGTCGTTTAGGTAAGCTAGTTGTCTTTTTCGATTTTTTGAACACCAAGTTCGTTGACCCAGACATAATTATCTTTGTCATCTTGATCATCGAATTTTGGAATTACGTCTTCTACATTTTTAATTGGTATACCATACCATTTTCCGTTTGCCTCTGAACTGTCTTTAATTAAAACCTCATTGCTGGTTTGTATGGTAGTTTTTTGCTCAACCGAATCAACTATGTTCGTTGGGTCGGCCTTATCTGTAACTACAGGTTCGGAACGTAGGCGTGCACCAGATTCTAAAGTGATAGATTGAATATTTGCATTTGCATAAATATCAGTTGATTTGCCACTTTTAAATTCCTCAGCGGCGGCTGGTGTGCCTGTAAGTTTATCAAATACCCAGGCTCCACCACTTACTGCACCTACGGTTAGACCAGTAAACACGGCTATCTTGCCAGACAGAACAAGCAGTTCAAAGGCTTTTTGTCCAAGAGTAGATTTTTTTATATTTTTATTTCTTAATGTATTTGGAGTAAATATTTTTTCAGCCATACTTATATTATACTACTAAAGGTTATTATTGTCAACGACTGCTATTCCTTTATCAATTGGCTTTACCCCTGTTTTTGGTATACCAGAAATGTCTTTGGATAAGGAAATAATATATTCGTCGCCAGGATAGGACACGCTTTTTGGATCGTTTTCTGTCTGTGCTACGCGCGATTCCTGTTGAATTTCTTCGTAATTTAGTGATTCTGGGCTGATTCCAGCTTGAACCGCCAATTCTTTAGATGCATCAGTTGCTTCTCTCTCTAGAGTTTTTGTAGAAATAGTTATAACTTTTGACCCTAAAAGCTCATCTCTTTGTATTACATGTTCTACGGTTTTTCTATTTCTCAGCATATTTAGTAACATTTCTGAAGGTTTATGATCAGTTAAAAGCTCGACATTAACCCCAAACGACAGTATGAGTGCTGTTATTGCTAGAATGTTAGTTTTTCTTGACTTAGTTAATAGTTCGGCTAACTCTCCAGCCTTCTTTTTCCAGTCATATGGTATTTTTTGTTTTTCGGTCATATTTTGTATTATATCTTAATACTTATGGTTGCGATTGTCAATCTGGCGTAAATGCTGTAAAGCCCTTGAGATATGAGGCGACATTGGGTATAATGGTTTTAAGTTTTATTATTAATAACCTGAAAAGGAGTTCTTACTATGGGACAACCAAAGAAACAGTCAAGCCCACGTAAAACTGGTTTACGCCGCAGTCACTTGCGTCTTGAATTAGCTCGCCGTGTCAACAAGACATCACCAGTAAAAGTACGCACGACTCGTCGTGAAACTGGCAAAGCACTCGCTAAATAACGAGTTCTAACACCTTAAAATATATAATAAAAGAAAGAATAAAACGCTATGGCATCTAACCGCCACCTTGGTCGCATCGTTGCTCTGCAGACTTTGTACGAATATGAATTTCGTATCGAGTCCAAAGATCCAACGGCGGACGTGGAAGAGATTTTGGTCCGTAACCTGGATAGGTACGAGACTGCAATTGACGACAAGGGATTCGTTGGAACACTAGTAAACGGTGTTTTGGCGGATCAAGCTGATTTGGATGCAAAAATTCAACCGATTGCTCCAGATTGGCCGATTGATCAAATTGCTCGCATTGACCGCAATATTTTGCGCATTGGACTTTATGAATTACTACATCAGGCAGATGTAATTCCTCCAAAAGTCGCTATTAATGAAGCTGTCGAGCTGGCAAAAGCGTTTGGTTCTGATAACTCAAGCAAGTTTATTAATGGCGTACTCGGTACAGCCTACCGTACACTTGTGGAGGATACAACCAATGGCAGCACCACGGTTTGATAAGTTCAAAAAGTACTTTAATCCTAAAAAGTATCAGATTCAAGAGATAGTTCGTGAACCAACATCAGGTGGCATTATTTTTCGTCGCGACAAAGATGGCGGTGTTGAGATTTTACTAATTCAAGATGGTAAAGACCGTTGGACGATTCCAAAGGGCCATATTGAACCAGGTGAAACTGCTCAACAAACAACCCGTCGTGAGATTGGCGAAG
Organism: uncultured bacterium; assembly: GCA_903899655.1. Taxonomy (GTDB): domain Bacteria; phylum Patescibacteriota; class Saccharimonadia; order Saccharimonadales; family Saccharimonadaceae; genus UBA1547. Next base: position 22,079 of record CAIUKF010000013.1, on the reverse strand, counting down.
AGGCTGGCCTGCACGAAATGGATATTTTGGGTTGGTTGGGTAAAATCTATTTTAGGTATCGTCGAATCGACAAATTAGTCTTGATGACGACGCAAATATATTTGGTACGCGCCAAGGGTGACACCGATGATATTACCAAAGAAGATTGGATGAAAGATATTCGTTGGTTTAAATTTCATGATGCACTGGAAGCAATTGAATATGAAGATATTGGTAAATTAATGTTGCTGGCTATGAAAAGAATAAGACAGGAGAATCTGTAAGATGAGTGGGATGCAAATCGAACCTTATCAAAATTTTGCAAGGGAAAATTTGGGCTTTGAATTTAATGACATTCAGTTGTTGATTACGGCGTTGACGCACCGTAGTTATGTTAACGAACACAAAAAAAGCGTCCGCGAACACAACGAGCGTTTGGAATTTTTGGGTGATGCCGTGTTGGAATTGGTCGTAACTGACCATTTGTATCGAAATTTTCCGACTGACGCCGAAGGAACTTTGACTAGTTGGCGTGCTGCTCTAGTTAGGACTGAAAGCATTGGTGCCGCTGGTATGAGCATTGGTTATGAACCACTAGTTCGAATGAGTCGTGGTGAAAAACAAGGTGGCGACAGGGCCCGCCAACAGATACTAGCGAATGCTTTTGAGGCTGTTACTGGTGCGATATATTTGGAGCGTGGCTATGATGATGCGGCGGCTTTTATTCACAAACATATCATCAGTAAATTGGATGGAATTTTGCAAACTGGCAGTTGGCGTGATGCAAAATCGCATTTGCAAGAAGTATCTCAACGGACTGACGGTCAAACGCCACAGTATCGAACAATCGATGAAGTTGGCCCAGATCATGACAAAATTTTTACACTTGGTGTTTATGTTGGTGACAAATTGATGGGTACCGGCAGTGGTCCCAGCAAGCAGGTTGCTCAGCAACAAGCCGCCCAAGCAGCGTTGGAAGAATACGCCAAACGCTCAGCTGCGTGACGTAATAAAGTAAAATTTAATATCCAATGAGATTACCCCATTTCCCATTTCCTAATCCCCATACCCACTAAGCAATTACTGATTGACTCTTGAGGCAAAACAGTGTAAAATTGGTATCAGTAAAAAATTATTTAATATCGCTTTTAAGCGAAAAGACAAAGGAAGTTTATATTTATGCTCGCAATTCGTTTGCAACGTGTCGGCCGTAAGGGCTTTGCAACCTACCGCATTTCAGTACAGGAAGCTCAACGCCATCCATCAAGTGGTCGTATTGTGGCTTTTGTTGGTAGTTACAATCCTCATACCAAAGAGGCTAATATCCAAGTAGAAACAGCTCAAAAGTACCTAGATAACGGTGCTCAACCATCACCACGTGTCGTTAAATTATTAAAAGACGCTGGTGTTAAATTGCCTAAGTGGGTTGTAAAATCAGCTCCAAAAGCAAAAGCTGTTCGTCACAGCGACAAACTACGCAAAAATCAACCATCTGTTGAAGCTGCTTAGTTTATACCGCGATATTAACGTGATACAATAAATCTACAATCAGTAGAAGAAATTTAATGTGCGAGGGGGCAATTATGTCGACAATAGACCAACAATTCGTAGAATATATCGTAAAGTCGCTCGTTGGACATCCAGATGATGTATCAGTCGAACGTATCATTGATGAAAAAGGCGTATTACTATCATTGACCGTAAATCCTGAAGATTTGGGACGAGTAATTGGCAAACGCGGCGTTACGGCTCAAAGTTTGCGTACACTGTTACGCGCACTTGGCACCAAAAATGATGCTCGTTACAACCTGAAAATCGTTAATAATGATGATCAGCGTGAAAACTATACAATATCATCAGATAACACTTCTGACGAGGCTGTGAAAAACTCAACAGATGAGCCTGTGGATAACGGTAATGATTACTCAAAAAAGGCTCGTCAAGAGCTTGCAGAACTAGACGACCTAGATATATAATCATTAACAGTTACAGACAAATTGTCTGAACTGCGAGAAAAAGAACGACAAAAGCTCTATGCGAGCAACAATATATATTGTTGAGAGATTTATATGTCAGAGAAACCACCTAATCAAGGGTGGTTTTTTTGTGTGTCCCGTTAGAACTCTGTTACAAACTTATTACCTAATCATAAATACGCTAATAAATCGACAGGTTATTGACTGCTATAACCTATATAAGGAGTTCTAACGGGATGAATCTGTTATAATTACATTTAATGAGAAAGATACAAGTTGTTACATTATTTCTTGAAATGTTTGAAGGCGTGTTGAACAGCTCGATGATGTGGAAGGCTCAAGACCAAAAAGCAGTTGAATTTAGAATGATTAATCTGCGCGATTTCGGTTTGGGTCCACGCAAACGAGTTGACGATACACCGTATGGCGGTGGTGATGGCATGTTGTTGATGGCCGAACCGCTGTTTGCAGCGATTTCGGATGGCAAAAAGTATGATCCAACTGCCAAGGTTGTGTTGATGACGCCTCGTGGGCAACGCTGGAAGCAATCTTTGGCGCAAGAATGGGCTGATAGCAATGACGGATATATCTTTGTTTGTGGACGCTATGAAGGCTATGACGAACGTATATTGACGTTAGTTGATCAACAGGTTAGCGTTGGTGATTACGTACTGACTGGCGGCGAATTGCCAGCAATGACGATAATTGACAGTATTGTACGTTTGATTCCAGGTGTATTGGGCGGCGAAAACAGCGCTGCGATTGAAAGTTTTAGTGACGGACAGACGTTGGAGTTTCCGCAATATACTCGACCTGAGGTTTATCAGGGAATGGAAGTGCCAAAAGTTTTATTAAGTGGTAATCACGCCGAAATCGCCAAATGGCGAGATGAAAATTCGTTGAAATCTGAATCGTAGGTAGCAAGCTTATTAATAATGACATTTCCCATTTCCCAAAATGTAGTATACTAAAGGCATGAGCGGGTTTGTCAAAGCAACTTTGGCTAAACGGCCAAGGGTACGTGAGGCGCAAAAGGTAGCATATTTATATGCAGCCATTTTGGTAATCTTTGTTTTGGCGCAACTTTATACTTTTGATGATTTTTTGAAATTAATGGATAGCTTTTGGTTGCCTGGCGGTGAACCGCTAACTCATTTGTTGGCTGGAATTATTGTAGTCAGTGAAGTTTTTGCGTTGCCGTTTTTACTAAGTATGAATTTAAGTCGTTTGATGCGGGTTGTTAGTATGGGTCTTAGCTGGCTGGTGCCAATAATTTGGATAAAACTATCTTTTTGGTTGGTTTTTGCGGCTAATGCAGCGTCAAATATTGGATACTTGGGCACGGTAGTACGATTAATACCTGGATGGTGGTCGATATTTTTCAGTTTGGCGCTGGGTATTCTTGCTGGCTGGTCCAGTTGGGGATTGTGGCCATTTGTGATTCACCACAGGCATAAATCGATAAACTAAAGTTTGTTGAATAAAAATAAGGGAGAAAAATATGGAATCAGTCAAAAAACTCGAAGACAAAATCGAACAAATATTAAAACCAGTGCCACATTTGCCAGTTACATGGCGTAAATGGTTAGGTGAAAATATCTGGTGGATAACACTTATTGGCGCCATAATATCTGGTATCGTAGTCTTAATATCACTACTTGCGATATTGGTTGCTACTGCTGCAATCGGTACTACTAGTTTTATTCTTGGATCAAGTTATTATCAAGGTTACGGCGGTACTTCTTTGTTGGCGATGATTGCAGCTTTTGCATTTATGGTCGCAACGGCGGTATTGTCGATTAGGGCGATTCAACCACTGAAAAATCGTAATAAATATGGCTGGGATTTGTTGTTTTTGTCAGCAATTATCGGCGTAACTTCATCGGTTGTTGTCACTATATTAGACCTCGACTTTATTCAATTGATACCAAAACTAATCAATGCCGCAGTTAGTGCCGCAATTAGTGCATATTTATTGTTTGAAATCCGATCACAGTTTAATGCTGCAAAAGTTTTAAGTAAGAAGTAATAGTAAGGAAGATTAAATAAAATAGAGTCCTAGGGGGCTCTATTTTATTTGGCTGGGATGGAGGGATTTGGTCACAGATAATTTGCTTTGCAAATTTCCGCGGTCACGTTCCGCGACCCTATTAGTTTCATACTTTAAAATAAGTTTAAAATCTGAAACGTAATCTTGCGAAAAGTCACTGACTTTTCTCGCCAAACTATAAAAAAGCCAGACTAAAAGGTCTTACTGTTTTCATGGCTGCGCATGTCGGTTTGGTACAATTAATAGATTAAAATGATTTATTCTTGGATATTTTTTGATTGCTCTGGGTACCAAGCTGGCTGACAGGGCATTACAAAAAAACAATGCGCATCCCAGTAATATGGTTCTCCGGCTGGGATATATACGACGTCGCCTACATTAAATTCAATCGTCTGTGATTCGGTGATGATCTTACCTGACCCATCAACAACATAAACGTATTCTTTTACTATTTCGTTAACTAGATATCCAGAGTTAGGGAATCTTCCGTCTAGTTTAGCAGTCCCAATATTAATATCTGTGTCATTGAATGGATATTCGTTGACTTCACAGATATCGCCATTTTTGAATACTTCTGATTCGCTTCGTTTGATTATCTTCATGATAGTAATTATACAATAACCAAAAGAACCGCTGTACAGCGCGGTTATTTTAGGCACTAATCCGTGCTACATCAGGATTAGAAGCCTTGGTCACTATTTCTTTTGTTGCTACGGCTGGGGCAAGTGGGTGCGTTTCAGGAAAAACTATTTAACAAGTTCAGTTTCGACACGAGCTTCAAGGCTATTCATTGATTTTACAAATTGGCTTTCTAGGTCGATATTATAATAGCTTGCAAGAACAAGAATTGACCATAGACAATCAGAAAGTTCGTGTTTTAACTTTTCGTCTATGTCATCCATAGCCCGATAGCCGCTCTTAGCCATAATTATCTTGCTTAGGTCGCCAACATCTCCGACAAACCCTGCCATAAGTTTGTCGCCATTCCAAGCACCGCCATGGTCACGTGTATTTAGTTGGTTATATTTTCCTCTTACCCTTACTGCTGTATCTAATAATTCTTGATATGTCATACGATTATTATAACAAACAAAAAATGACGGTTTCCCGTCATTTTAATCATAGTAGTATTGGCTGGGATGCATGCCATGGGAGGGACTTGGTAACGTTCCGCGACCCCGCGATTTCACGATTGCAAACTAGTTTGCATCGGAAAGTCGCCTTGCGGATTGCCACTGGCAATCCTCACCCCCAAATGCTTTCACACTCGGGGATTCAAAATCCCAACCTTCCCAAGTTATGAAAAAAGCCAGACCAAAAGGTCTGACTATTTTCATGGTCGGGACAATGGTTCGACCATCTAACTTTTGACACTGATAATGTTGATGAAAAAGATCTTGAGTCGGATATTGCTGCTATTCGAAAATTACTGGATGAAGACGATGATAATATAGCGATTTGTGTTAAATCAAGCTACGTTAGTTGAGTTTAGGTGATTGAAAAGAATCTCGATTAGCAATCAAGTAGTCCTGGGTAAGACTAAAAACTGCTCAATTATGGTGTGCCAGCAGCATACAATGCATTAACTTCGGCAGTAGATAGTCCACGATTATATACTCGTAAATCATCAAAACTTCCCCTAAAACCGTCACCACCATTACCTATGACACTGATGGTGCCATCGTTATTTGTTTTTAGTACAGTATCATAACCGCCCACGTTAACATTATCTAAATACACATTAATTCTCGTGGATGATTTACTTACCACGATTTGATGCCAACTGCCGTTAATATAACTTGCGTCTGGAGATATCCACACGTTATGATTATTGCCGGCTGAATCCCAAAACCAAACAAATATTTGCTTAGTACTAGTTGCGAAATTGATATCAAGCCTACTAGATGCAAATGCAAAAATGTTTTTATTTGGCGATTGATTTGAAGTTGATTTAAACCAAAACGAACAGGATCCTTGTAGGTTATTCGTAAAACTTTGTATAACAGGGAGCAAAACATACGCATCATTAGCATTAAAATCAATACCTTGTCCTAGCCCATCGCTAATGTGAGTTGCTGCGGCTGATATAGTACCGTTATATCCATTTCCGCTGGAATCAACTGCCGTAGTACCAGTGTCATTATTGAAATTGTAATACGCTACCAATCCACTATCCAAGCTAGTCGTAGCTGTAGGTGCAGAATTATCAGTTACTTTATAATAGGTAGTCCCAGCACTATTAGCTTCAACGGCACTGAATTGACTAGCTGAACCATTGTAGCTTAGGGTATTGTTACTAGTAAGCTTGATACAGTAGTTAGTATCAGCTGTTGGTGCAGTTGGACAGTTGTTAGCATCAAGAGCTGTTGGATAAGAACTATACAAAGTGTAATACATTTTAAGTCGTTGAGAGATACTTGATAAGTCTGATTGCATGGCGGCTAAATTAGCTTTTTGGGTTATGCCTGTATATGAAACAATTGTAATCGCCGCCAAAATGCCGATAACTACAATCACAACCAAAAGCTCAACAATAGTAAAACCATGCATTTTTTGTGACTTTTCAACTTGGTTATTTTCAAGATTAAAAGTTATTGGCTTATCGAGAGAGAGAGAGAGAGAGAGAGAGTAATGAGTCACGCTTTTTCATAGCTTTTAGTATAGCACTAGCATTATGTTATTTACAACAAAATTGTAATAAATTTTTACTTATTCAACAAATTACTTGTAAACATCATCGATTCTGATACAAATAACTCTAATGGCATGTAGTCATTCTTGGTTTGAGCTAACTCAAGGTATTTGTAATAGGCATATTTACGCTCTTTAACAACAAGTGGACTTACTAGAGGACAGTCCTCTATAGGGACTTACTAGAGGACAGTCCGGCTTAAGTTTCAAAAAGTGTGCTATTTTTAGCCTATTTAACAGAGGTTATTTAGTAAATAATTATTTTTAAAAATAATTTCTGTTAGATTTAGCTAATGTAATCATTGTTTTAGAAAGAATGGAACTACTAAAAAAGGTACAGTTCGGTACAGGTGTATTTATTGTAATTTGAGCAAAACAAATAAAAGACCAGCCTCACATTTGAAGGTTGTGTTGAGTCTTTTTAAGGATTACTTAGCCCAAAGTATATCTAGAGAGTTTTTTGTCGGAAATTAATCAATCTAGCCGGACGACGTTATGGCGAAAGTTTGCACCACTAATGGCTGTTAGGCCAGCCCCACTGTATAGGGCCACTAAAGCCAAGATAATTGCCGTAGATGGCTTTTATCTGTCCTACCCAAGCATCAAGCGCAACCGACATAAAGATGGCTTCAAAAAGGATAAATGCGTTCTTTTATGGGCAATAGATTGTGAAACCCATAAGCCAATCTATTGGCAATTTTATGATGACATAGAAAATATGGGCATATGGAAAAAGTTCATTAAAGAAATGAAATCACATAAGTTTAGGCCAGACTATCTTGTCAGTGACGGGCACCCCGGTATAACCAACGCCTGTTCAAGATACTGGCCCAATACGAAACAACAGCGCTGCCTAGCTCACTTCATGGGCAACATGAATAAAGATCTGAGCATTTCACCAAAAACAGAGATAGCCAAGGAGTTAAAAAGATTAGTCGCATCGTTGTTTAGTGTAGATGATGCAACTAAAAGGCTATTGTGGGAGCGACGGTGGCAGGATTATTTAAAAAGATATGAAGTCGCTATTACATCCATGAGTTCAAAGACGGATACGTACGAGAACTCTCGACGCATTCCAAGAGAATATCTTTCTGCTTTTTCGGTCATAAATAACTCATACATAAGAGATGAAATATTTACATACCTAGATAACTCAAGCGTGCCTAGAACGTCAAACTTAATTGAGTCAGTCAATGGCGTACTGCGTGAATTAACTAGAAGGCATCGAGGTCTAAATCTAGAAAAACGAAAGAATTTAATTGCCTGGTCTTTAGCCCACAGGCAAGGCCAAACAGACAAGCAATTGACGAAACAAATACTGAAAAAATGACGATAAAATAGCACACTTTTTGAAACTTAACCTGGACAGTCCTCTATAGGTGTTATTTTGTGTCAGTTTCTTTGAATGCATATTATGACGACATACTATGGAGGGATTTGGTCACAGATAATTTGCTTTGCAAATTTCCGCGGCCTCGCCTCAGTCGGTGACGTTCGTCATCCAGGCTTTAAGGCCTTTGCGCAGTGCAGACTTGCACTGCTCACCCCCGAATGTTCCATTCGGGGCCTCAAGTCACTCCAGTCCGGACAAATTAAAAACAGACCACGCGGGTCCGTTTTTAATTTGGCTGGGATGGAGGGATTTGAACCCCCGAATGCTGGTACCAAAAACCAGTGCCTTACCACTTGGCGACATCCCAATATATATTGTTAACTGCTAATTATCTAGGTACTATTTACTTATCGGTAATTGGCACTTGTTTATTGTACCAAAAACCATGTCACAGTAAAATTTATTCTAAATTTTCTGCGACCCCGCCTCAACTTACTGTAGGCATAGCCTACAATCAGTTTCCGGCCTTGCGAACTGCCACTGGCAGTCCTCACCTTACCACTTGGCGACATCCCAATATTTATTGTGGTGATTGTATTTTGATAAAATGTGCGACTACAGGTTTTTGGTACTGGTACCTATAGTATATTTTGTTTTATTCTGTTTCAGAATAAAACGGCCAGTGCACTTACACTTGGCGACATCCCAATATGCTAAAAGACGCCTTATTAGCAGTACAGATTGTACACTAATTTCACTTTCAGCTCAAGAGTGACGGTAAAATATATATTATAAAACACTATTTCATTTTAGAAGGTCCGTCCTTTTAAAAAGCAGCATGATAGAATTGATATATGAGAATAATTTTAGATTTGATTTCGATTGCACTGTATCTAGCAGTAGGTATGATAAGTTTTAAGATGGCGGCTAATAACTTTTATTTGCCAAGGAATATTTGGGTTTTCATAAAGATGTTACGAAAAAGACTTGGGAGCAAGTTGATCGGTCGATGCAATATGTGATTATTTTTTTGATGCGGTTGACAGGACTTGGATTTTTGATGACGGCGATTTTACTGACGGTTTTTCCGATAGTCAACCTGTTTGCGTCTAGTTTTATTGGTACATATTTGACTCCAATGGTAGCATTGGTATTTTGCTTTGGACTGTTCGTCAATAATTATTCGTTGTATAAAAAATCAGTTGTAAATACACCTTGGCATGCTTCGTTGATTGCATCTGGGTTGATATTGTTTGGCTTGTTATTATCTATTATTTCAAACATTGTATATTAAACCAACAAACATTATTGACTTATAAACACTTTTATGGCACAATGTTGGTATCGGTTGTTATTAGCGATTGGGCTATGACAACAGAGGCCCATTTACAAATCAGATTATTTGAACAACATATCGATTAATTTCTAATTTGTTCAACGGTTTGGTCGATGCCGATGTTTTTTTAATTCGTTCTTAATTATTTTTGTTGGTTTGTGATATTCGTATCATATTCAATAAAACAAATTGTTATGAGGGAAAAAATCAGTGCCTTTTGCCGGGCGCAAAAGTATTGGATTGCGTTAGTCGGTGTGCTGGTCGTTATCGGCTTAGCGACAATAATTGGAGTGATGAAAAATCATTCTGATAAATCGAAGGCTCAAGCTGAGGCAAGACTAGTGAATATCACAGTACAACAGTCGCAGGTTCCTGTGGAGGTTGTGAATAACGGCCCAGAGGTCCCATTGACGACTATCCAATTGTCAGAGCAGCAACAGGTTGAACCTGTTGTAGTACCAGTTGATGAAGCAAAACCAAAACCTGTCGTTAAGACACCTGTGGTTGTCGCTCCTCAGCAATCAGCTGGGAAGTATGCAAATCCTTATTTTGGTGTAAGGTGGGTCAATGGCGTTCCGTACGCAGCATTTAATGCTACGGATAACGCATACTTTACCAAGATGAACGGTGGTCCTGCGCCAGATGGTTCTCAAAAAGACGGTTTAACTGTTTGTGAGGTTCTGACACGTTGTAATAAAAAAGGAGTATGTCAGAAAGATCACCCAAGTAATCATTCGAAGACCCCCGGAAAGCAAAATGGAGGTATTTGTTACGATTACGCTGGGAGTAACAAAGAACGACCGAAACCGTCTTTCACGAAGCCATACATGTTTGGTTACGACCTAAGGTATTACTTCAAGCCGCTAGTACGCTATTACGAGGCAGGAAGATGGTAGGGCTATGGTTTTTTTATCAGTTACATAGAGAGGTGCGCGAGCGCCTCTCTATGACTGGGTGTTGTGATTGAAATTCGATATGTTGTCATCAAATAATCTGATTTGTGGTTTTATACAATATATAACTTGGAAAAGTTGTATGTTGAAATAAGCTAAGTTTATAAATTATAGTAAACTAAAATAGATGACAAAATATAATTCAGATATCATAAGTTTGCTGACGCATGGCGGAGTTGGAGTAGTACCGACTGATACTGTTTATGGTGTGGTCACAACGGTTGCTAATCGTGATGCCGTTGCTAGGTTATATCGACTGAAAAATCGTGATAAAAAGCCTGGTACGATAATTGCGTCTAGCACTCAACAACTAATTGATTTAGGTGTTAATGAAAAATATATTGAAATTGTGAAGCATTTATGGCCAAATCCAATCAGTATCGTTTTACCGGTTGGTGATGATTTAGAATATTTAGATCAAGGTGTTGGAAGTTTAGCTTTTAGAGTTGTAGCCGACAGGGAATTAGTAAAATTACTAGAAGTGACTGGCCCGCTATTAACTTCTAGTGCCAACGATCCAGGTAAACCAGTTGCAAATACAATCGATGAAGCCAAAATATACTTTGGTGATAAAGTTGATTTTTATGTTGACGGTGGTGATTTGTCTGACAGATTGTCGTCGACAATTCTAAAGTTATCTGACGGTAAAATTGAATTATTGCGTCAGGGTGCGGCAGTATTTAAATTAGATTAAAGCGGTTTACTATTATTTCTTATCGCTGGTAAAATCGGATACTTTCCAGGCGTCATTCTTTTGAACTAGATTGACAGTTACGGTGTAAGTCAGTTTATCACTGCCGGCGATCTCGTAAACGATTTTGGCGGTAGTATTTTTGCCTGATTCGGCGCTAACTTCTTTACTTTGAACAGATGGTTTACCTGTTAATATTGGGCTAATTTGGTCGACAGTTGCTTTCATATCGTCTGAAGTTACACTAGCTTTTGTGTCATCAGCCAGTAAATTGTAAGCGGCGGTGGCATTACCGGCTTGAATGTCAGTTAATAACTCATCACTGACCTTGAGCGGCGCACTGGTCGCGGTGTTAGCGATTAAAACAAGTGCAATAATTAAGACGACGATAGTGCCGATGATGACCGTAAGCTTCTTTTTGAGGCTCCATTTTTGCTTAGTTTTTTTGACGACTTTATCCTGATTATCGTTTGTTTCGACGACTTCTGGTTGAGTGTTTGAAGTTTCCACAGGTGGTCCTCCTTAATTAGTACTTATATTATACCACTTTCAAAATTATTAAGCTTTTTGTCAGTTATTTGATGATATAATTTATTAAAGAATTTATGTATAAGTATTATGTCTATAGCAATCAGCAATTGACAGCGACTACCTTGTTGCTGACGCTTAAGCGTTATCCGTCAAAAAAGTCATTTTCGTTTCAACCTGGCCAATATGCGGCCATTAGTTTTGAACACAATGGTCGCCCAACGCCATCCCGCTGTTTTTCGATTGCAAATTCACCAACCGATCAAGGTATCTTGCAGTTTAGTATTCGTTTGAAGGGTCGTTTTACGAAAGCATTATTAGATTTGAAGGCAGGTGACAAGGTTAATGTTCGTGGGCCATTCGGCGGTTTTGTGTTTGATACAATTCGAGACCGTAATGTCGTAATGATTGCTGGTGGTATTGGTATCGCGCCGTTTATTAGCATGATTAAATTTGCCGATATGGCTAATTTGACGAATAATATGAATCTAATTTATAGTTGCCGCGATCAAAATGATGTGCCGTTTTTTCAAGAAATTATTGAATCAGATAAGAGATTGTTATCACTGTCGACAAATTTTGTTATTAGTGAAGGTGAAACAGATAAACTGATTGGTGCGAATGTTAATACGGGCCGAATAACGCCTGAGGTTATTAGCGCATTAATTAAAGGCGATTATCGCGATAAAAGCTTCTTTATATGTGGTCCGCCACCATTTATGAACGCCATGGTCAAGATTTTACGTAGCAAAGGCGTGCCAGCGGATAAGATTATGACCGAAGCGTTTAGTCAGGGTCCGCATAAACAAACCGGTAAACTACTCAGTTGGCCAAATAATATTTATGCACTTGGTGCGGTCGGTGTAGTACTGACAAGTTTGGTTATCATGGTAAAAGATTTATTAGAGGCTTTACCAATAAAAACTATGTCAACGTCATCAAATTTAGTTGATTCAACCTATGCGACTAACAGTCGCCAGTCCGAACTGGATAATTTAGTCAATGGCTTGCCAGCCCTGACTGTTACGACACCTGCGACTGATTCGGCGACACAAGCGGCAACTAGTACTAGTACTTCAACGACCACAACCACTACAACCACACCAACGACAACGCCTGTTGTTACACCAACACCTGTTGTGACACCGACACCTACGCCAACTCCTGCACCGTATGTCCCAACCTGTACGACTTCCAGAAGTGGGGTCAAGACATGTTATTAAGGCGACTTTCGCAGACAAAATTAGCACTAGGTAGCGATGTAACGCTGGCGATTGTTACAGATATGTCTGACGATTTAGTCGATAAGTTATTTGTTGCACTTTGGCGCCAAGTTTATTTGTTTGAAAGGCGATTTAGTCGATTTTTATTATCTAGTGAACTGACGACTTTTAATCGTGCGACTGGATTAAAAAATCCAATTTCATCGGAGTTTAAAGAACTATTGATGGTCACAAGACAATTCGGAATTGAAACTGGTGGTTTATATAACCCATTCGTTACTCCAGCGTTACAAAATGCTGGTTATAAAAAGTCAGCACTGCCTGGATACGAAAATGACAAACAAATTGATTATTCAAACAGACGAGTAGTCGGCGTCGAAAAATTAGAAGTTGGCGATAATTGGGCTTTAATACCGTATAACACAGCGATTGATATGGGAGGTATTGGCAAAGGATATTTGGCTGATAAAATTGGTGAAATTTTACATAAATTTTCAGTTCAAGGCTATTGGTTGTCGTTTGGTGGTGATATTTCGACATTTGGAATGGACGAAAATGGCAATAATATTACGCTAGACATTCAAAATGCTAATAATTTGAATTTTACGACTGACTGGATTATAAATTGTCCAACCAATAATTTTGCGATTGCAACATCAGGTGCAATGAAACGAGTAAATCAATATGATGATGGCGATTGGCATCATATTATTGACCCAGCGACATTAAAACCAGCTAAATCAGATATCAAAATGGCGACAGTTTGTGCTGATACGGTAACACGGGCTGATGTTTTGGCGTCATGCGCAATTATTTTGGGTTCAAAAAAAGCACCAGCCTTTTTGAAGAAACATGGTGTTAAATCTGCCTTGTTGCAATGTATTGATGAAAACGGTGTATTGTTCGAAAAGAAATTTGGGTCAAATATTAGTAAAATGAAGTTATATCAATCAAGGGAGTTTGCTGTTAATGCGTAAATTATTAATGTTGGCAATTATTTTTGTAATTAGTTTATCGACTGTGGCGATATTTAGCCAAACGACGTTTGCCGAAGAGGAGTCGTCTGGAGCTAATACATCTGGCGGTGTGGTTGTTCAATCAATTCCTGGACCAACTTTAGCTCAAAAAATTAGCGAACGTACTTCGGCTTCGTGGTCGTGGTATATTGTGCGCGGATCGGGCATTATTGCAGCAGCAGCCTTAATAATTTTAATGTTATCAGGTATTGGTCTGGTGACTGGACATACATTTAGGTTTTTGGAGCCAATTACAGCCTGGGCGTCGCATCGGGCATTGGGAATTGTGATGGGTGTGTCGTTATTAATACATATGTTTGGCCTGTTGTTCGATCGCTTCGTTCCGTTTAGTTTGATTACATTGTTTGTGCCGTGGCTGTCTAATTATCAGCCGGTGACGATATTTGGACTGCAACTGGGATCGATTTACGTTGCTTTGGGTGTGCTGTCATTTTATCTGACGGTTATTATTGTTGCCGTATCGCTAATTTGGGTAGAAAAAAAGCCGTATTTATGGAAAATAACGCATTTATTGTCGTATATTGTTATGGCGTTTGTATTTATCCATACTCTATACCTTGGTACGGATTTTACACATGGTATCGTTCGATGGTTGTGGATTGCAATGGGTGTAGCGATTGCTGTGATTTCACTTTATAGATTGTGGAGGTCTAAATCTTTATGAATAATGAACTAGATCACTTGAAACATCCGTTTAAATTAAGTCTTTTTTGGGTTGTTGTTTATATATTAATTGCTGGATTTATTATTGGCGGTGCCAATATTGCAGCTAATCAAGTTCGAACACATACATTGCCAACTGGTGATGTTACTTTAACGATTTCATATTCAAAATATGTTGTTGGCGAATCTGTTACTTTTACGATAAAAAATAATTACAATAGTTCAATTTCAATCTTGAATAATTGTCCAGCCGAGCCATTGGCAGTCTATCGCCAGGCGAGTGACGGTAGTTGGATTCGTCAGCATGATTATGCATCATACGGTGCTTGTTCGACCGAACAGCGTCAGGTTAGCGTTGCAGCTGGTCAATCAGTTAGTGGAAATTTTGATCCATGGCCTAATTTGTTTGTTAACCCTGGTAAGTATAGAGTTGTGGCTTTTGTTGAATATTACAATGCTTTGCCGTATCAAGAGTTTGAGGTTGTTGCGCCAAAAACTGCGTCGACAACACAGTCGCAATCTTCGGCTGTAGCTGATACTGTATCAACAAGTGCACCTACATCTAGCACGACGACTTCAAATTCAAATTCAAGTTCGTCAAGCCAATCTTCATCGTCAAGTAATTCTGAAAAATCAGAAAAATCACATTCAGAAAAGGATGACGATTAGATAATTGGATTGATTATTTAATTCGATATCTAATGATTGTTTTGACAACTTTAGAGTCGGGCGAAGTCAAATATTCTTCTTCATGTTTACCGATAACGTCGGCCATTTTGATACCGTTATCTTCGATAAATTTGTGAAGGATGGCAATGGTTGGCCCTTCTTCGGTGTATGTACCCTTGTGAAGTATTTGAGCATAAGTACCTCCCGGCCAAACATCAAATTTAGCTGGATTTGATTCGTCTTTTTGGACTATATCAGATAGGTTGACGTAATCAGGAATAGGGATTGCCCAAATACCGGTCCATTTATCTTTTGGTTTTAAATGAGCATCGGGCCAAAGGGCAGTTAATTTATCTAGTTCCATTTTGACGCCACGAGGTTTGAAAGTTTTGAATTTTGTAGCATAAGCAGCGCCGTATAGTGGCTTAAAAACAGATTCACCAACGATGTTTGGGTCGCCGACACTAGTAACTGTTAATACTTTTCTGTCTGGCATTTCAATAATTTCTGGCACGAAAGCTTTCATATACTCCTCCTGATTATATAAATATTATATTACTAAATTGCATAAATTATTACTTTTATTATTGCTTATGTTATACTTTTAGTATTAATAGGGGATTATATAACATGGATCAAGAAAAAAAAGAAGAGAAGAGTGAAGAAATTAACCAATTTGAACAACCATCAAATGATAACAACGAAATGAATGAAACATTCGAAACGTCCGAGACATTTGAGACGCCAACTGAAGCAGAGTTAACGCCTGAAGTACCATCAGAAGAATCAGATGGTTTCACTGAGGCTGCAAAGCCAACCGAAATTCAAGAATTGGCTGAAAAAGCCGAGACCGAACCAATTGAGGTGCCAGAGTTAATTGAAGACGTTAAGCCTTATGAGGCTCCAAAACAAGATACTTCATCTGAGCCAACAACTGGTGTTGTCGAAGAACAAAAATCAGAAGATAAAGTTGAAAAACATGATGATGATGCTCCAGTTCAGGAAGAAAAATCGGTAAAAGTTGCTAAAAAAGGCCATGCTGTTCAGTTGGTCATTGTTATATTTGTAGTTTGGTCAATTATTACTGCTGGTGGTGCGTATTTGTTGCGCGACAAAGCTGCTAATGATTCCGAAGCCCAAACCAAAGATCAAATTACGTCTTTGCAGAATCAGCTGAAAGCCGCTAACAAGAATGAAGCAGATTTACAAAGTCAGATTGATGAATTGAATGGAACGTCATCTTCAACAACTACGACTAATGGTGTTGCACCAAGTTCATCAGCTGCTTCAAGTATTAAAGCCTCAATCACGTCAGGTAATACTGCAGCCTTGGAAGGCTACATGGCATCAAGTGTTAGCGTTGCGACTGCAACCTCAAATTCAACTTCCATAAGCACTGGTACGGCTACAGCTGCAGTCACCAGTGTGACAAACTTTATTGCCAACGCGACTTTACCATGGGATTTTGCTTTAACCCCATCTGTCCTTGCTCCATATCAATCAAGTACGAGTCATGGTAAATATTTCCCTACCATCGCAATAGTTGGTAAATCAGCTAACAGTAAAGTCATCTCATTCTCATTTGACAGTGCTGGCAAGATTAATACGGTATTTTTGGCAAATAGCGATAGCTCTTTGTAGTAAATTTATTGAAAGGACTATTTGTCTAAAAATACAAACCCGCTCAACATGAATTTGGGCGGGTTTATAGACATTTTTATAGCTAATAATGTAGACGCGTGTAGAAATTAGTTGTATTATTAGTATGATAAGTATGAAATACTTTTTAATCACTAAAATGCAGTTAATTAGAAAAGGGTAATATACAGTGAAGAATCTAGCTAAGTATTTTAAACCATATATCGTCTGGCTGATTGGCTTGATTATTTTAATTTGGGGACAAGCCTATACCAACCTGACGCTACCAGATTATATGTCCAAGATTGTTAGCGAAGGTATTATGAAAAAAGATTTGGCAATTGTTTGGAGCAATGGTATCCAAATGTTGTTGCTGACCTTATTTGGCGGTCTTTGTGCTGTGGCGATTGGTTTTATAGCGGCTAAAATATCAACTGGATATGTTAAAAAATTACGCGAAGCCATATTCATCAAGATTGAGCAATTTTCATTGAATGAATTTAATAGTTATTCAGCATCATCCCTAATCACACGTTCGACTAACGATATGCAACAACTTCAGACTGTTTTAGCTATGATGCTAAGGATGGCATTTTTGGCACCTTTTATGGGCGTCGGATCGATTATTAAGGCTCATCAACTGGCCCCATCGATGTCATGGATTGTATATGCTGCAATTGGCGCTTTAGTGGCTTTGATTATTATGTTGTTTATTGTCGTGATTCCTAAATTTACGATTATTCAAAAACTGGTTGATAAATTAAGTTTGCAAGCTCGTGAGATGTTGACCGGCGTGCGTGTTATTCGGGCGTACAATAACGACGATCGTCAGCAAGCAAAATTTAATCAAACTAACTTGGAATCAACGCGTTTGAACGTATTTGTAAACCGCGTGATGATGTTGATGCAGCCAGCGATGACTTTGATTATGGGTTTGGCATCGATGGCAGTAGTTTGGTTTGGTGCCTATATGATTAGCGACGGCAACTTACAAGTTGGTAGTCTTTTGGCGTTAATGCAGTACGTCATGCAAACAATTATGTCGTTTTTGATGATATCGATGATTTTTATTATGGTGCCTCGGGCAGCTGTATCTGGTCGTCGTATTGGTGAAGTATTAAACACGAATCCCTCGATTAGTGATCCTGTCAATCCAACCCATTTGCCGGCAAAAATTAATGGCGTTGTTGAATTTAAAGATGTAAATTTTGGTTATAAAGGTTCGAAACAACAAGTTTTATCACATATTTCATTTACGGCTGAACCCGGTCAAACAACGGCAATTATTGGCGGTACCGGTAGCGGTAAATCAACCTTGTTGAATTTAATTCCGCGCCTGTACGATGTAACGGCTGGATCGATAACAATTGATGGAGTCGATATTCGCAATATAAAGCAGGCTGAACTGCGTCAACATATTGGTTATGTGCCCCAAAAATCATCACTGTTTTCAGGCACGGTCGGTACTAATATTGCCTATGGCAAGCCTGATGCCGATGATAAAGAGTTAAATAAAGCGGCTGAAATTGCTCAGGCTAGTAGCTTTATCAAAGGCTTACCGAAAAAATTAGATAACCCAATCGCCCAAGCTGGTAATAACGTATCTGGTGGTCAAAAACAGCGATTATCAATCGCACGAGCACTTGCAAAGCAGTCACAAATATACTTATTCGATGACAGTTTTTCAGCATTGGACTTTAAAACTGATGCCGCATTACGTAAAGCCTTAAATCAGGAATTGTCTGCGGCGACATTGATAATTGTAGCGCAACGCATCAGCACGATTATGCAAGCCGATAAAATTATTGTTTTGGATGATGGCAAGATTGTCGGTATTGGCACGCATCATGATTTAATTCGTACATCGAAAGTTTATAAAGAAATTGCTGAATCTCAATTGTCGGCCGCAGAGTTGGGGGAGGATTAATAATATGGATAAAAAGAAAACTACAGCACCAGTCGGTCTTAGAGGTTCAGGACCAATGGGCGGCGTAAGAATGGGCGGTACACCTCAAAAACCAAAGAATTTCAAGAAAACTATGAAAAAAATTATTGGATATTTGCGTCCATTCTGGGGCCGATTGGTACTAGTTGCCATTAGCGCAATTATCAGCACGATTTTTGCTATTGCTAGTCCAAAAGTTTTGGGTAATATGACGACCGAAATCGTCAATGGCATCATTAGGGGTGCGATGATTCATAAAGGTCCTGATATTAACTTTACAAATGTTGCAAATATTGGATATTGGTTGATTGGTTTATATATTGTTAGTGCGCTGTTTAGTTATCTGCAAAGTTGGTTGATGACTACAATAACGCAAAAAGTCACCTATCAATTCCGCCGTCAAATTTCAGAAAAGATTGCTAAATTACCACTAAAATATTTTGATAAACACGAAAATGGTGAGATTGTCAGTCATGTTACAAATGATATTGAAACTATTAGTCAAAACTTGAACCAAAGCATGACGCAGATTATTACATCTGTCATTATGATTGTTGGTATTTTAGGAATGATGATTAGTATTAGTTGGCAATTGACTATTATTGCGCTGTTGGTGTTACCAACAAGTATGGTGCTGATTACTATTATTGTTAAACGATCTCAGCGATATTACGACAGGCAGCAGGCGGCGTTAGGTGAGATTGACGGTCATATTGACGAGATGTTTTCAAATCATGCAATCGTTAGAACTTTTAACGGTGAGGGGCGTTCGATTCATAAGTTCAATACAATTAATCAGAAGCTATATAACAGTGGTTGGAAGTCGCAATTTTTGTCGGGTTTGATGATGCCAATTATGACCTTTATTAGTAACCTTGGCTATGTTGGTGTAGCTGTTGTTGGCGGCTGGTTGGCGATTAACGGCAAAATTACAATTGGCGATATTCAAGCCTTTATTCAATATATGAATCAGTTTACTCAACCAATTTCGCAAACGGCTAATATTGCCAACGTTTTACAGGCGACGGCAGCAGCGGCTGAACGAGTCTTTAACTTCTTGGACCAGCCAGAGGAAGCGGTTGAAACTAACACTGTAGCTGCACCTAAAATTATTAACGGTGAAGTGATTTTGAAAAATGTTAGTTTTGGCTATGACGAAAATCAGCCAATCATTAAACACTTTTCGACACATATTAAACCAAAACAAAGTGTAGCGATTGTTGGGCCAACTGGTGCTGGCAAGACAACGATCGTCAATTTGTTGATGCGCTTTTATGATATTGACAGTGGGTCGATTACGATTGACGGCATCGACACGGCGACTATGAAACGTAAAGACGTTCGACAGATGTTTGGCATGGTCTTGCAGGATACGTGGTTGTTTCAAGGTACGATTGCTGAAAACATTGCCTATGGCAAATCAGACGCGACTCGTAAAGAGATTATTGCCGCTGCCAAGGCTGCTCATGCTGACCACTTTATCAAAACTTTGCCCAAAGGTTACGACACGATTATTAGTGAAACAGCGGATAGTATTTCGGCTGGCGAAAAACAATTACTGACGATTGCGCGGGCGATTTTGGCAGATGCGCCGATGTTAATTTTGGATGAGGCTACTAGCTCGGTTGATACAAGGACTGAAAGCTTGATTCAATCGGCGATGGATAAATTAAGCCATGGTCGTACCAGCTTTGTGATTGCACATCGATTGTCGACAATTCGTAATGCGGACGTTATTTTGGTGATGCGTGATGGGAATATTGTCGAGCAGGGAACGCACAATGAACTGTTGCAACAGCATGGTTATTACGCTGAACTTTACGCTAGCCAATTTACTCAGGTCTAAAACATATAAGGTACAAAACCACCCTCGGGTCCTGCCGTCCGTTCCGCCCCTAATTTATAAAAATGGATTACCATTTTGTAGTAAATTGGGGCCGCCCCGACGAACGTCACCCGCGGAATGGGTTTTGCTATAAAATAATGCTATAATTTAAACATGAGCAATAAAATATCGAAACTTGGTTTACGAAAATTCAACTTAACGATGGGGTTTCTCCATTTTGCGCAGGGTATATTATTAATAGTTTTAAGTAAAAACTTCACGTTACCTATCAGTGGCAGTTTTTTAAAGTTTAATGAAGCAACTTTATCATTGCTGCCAACTACAAAAACATTGTTTGATTTGTCACTATCGACATTACTTGCGATGTTCTTTTTCCTGTCGGCTGGTTTCCACTTTGTAATTGCTACTATTTACAACAAAGAATATAACAAAGATTTAGAGTCTGGCATCAATAAATTTCGCTGGATTGAATATTCAATTTCGGCCAGCATAATGATGGTATCAATTGCGCTGCTGGTCGGCGTTTACGATATTATGAGTCTGTTAATGATTTTTGCTTTGACTTCAGTAATGAATCTGATGGGCCTAGTGATGGAGATTCATAATCAAACCACTAAAAAGACGAATTGGCTGAGTTTTTGGATTGGTAGTGCAGCTGGTGTGATTCCTTGGATTGTAATTGCATTCTATTTTTGGCTATCAGCTGACAGCGGTAAAGCGGCGCCTGACTTTGTGTATTGGATATTTGTATCAATATTTTTGTTCTTTAATGCTTTTGCGGTCAACATGGTGTTACAATACAAAAAAGTTGGACCATGGAAAGATTATTTGTATGGCGAACGGGCATATATTATTTTGAGTCTAGTTGCGAAATCACTATTAGCTTGGCAGGTTTTTGCCGGCACACTAAGGCCATAATTTAGTTATATGTCGGCACTAATAATTAAATTAATGGCTGACGGGGCATTGATTCCGATTGTGTTATTGGGTGCCTACGCTTTAGTTTTTAAGATACCAAAAGGTCAACGACTCGAGTCGTATAAGCGAATATTAATCGCTGGCCTTACGGCTTATTTATTGGCAAAGTTGATTGGATCGTTTTATCAACCATCTAGTGAACGACCGTTTGAGATATTAGGTAAGGCGGCTGGGGCGTCATTTTTGAATAACCCTGGTTTTCCATCCGATCATGCCTTGTTTATATCTGTTATTACCTGTGCTGTTTGGTTTGAAACCAAACAAAAACTTATTACGGCTATTTTAATTGGTTTGACTATTATCGTTTGTATTGGCCGGGTCTTGGCGCTAGTACATACCCCAGCTGATGTGATTGGTGGGGTTGTAATCGCCTTGATTGGCTCACTTTGGTATTTAAACATCGCGTACAGAACTCAATAGCTTTGCAACATGCTAGCTGGTGTCTTTAGCTGTAAGCCTAAGTGTACACGTTCATGGTTGTAGTAGTCTAGATATTTATTAAGATTGGTTTTCTGGCGGGAGAGCGGAACGCTCTTACGCCAG
>CAIUKF010000012.1 GCA_903899655.1 uncultured bacterium | reverse complement strand
AGCAATTGCATTGCAATTGCTCTCGCTTTTGGTAGGTTAGGGTTGATAGAATAGGCCATAGCAGGTCTCCTTCTTTGTTTAGTTAGTACTTACAGTTTAGGATACCTGCTTTTATGTTGCAAAGGTTGTGAGTTACTACGTCGGTGTTGACTAAGGTAAATTACTTATGGTATAGTTACATCAAAATCTATATAAAACAAAAAGCCAGGACTAAACCCAATGAACGAAGCCGATCTAAAGGTAAAGCAACAGATTGTCGACAAGATAAAAAGCTCGACAAATATTTTGGTTACTGTCAGCAAAGATCCGTCAGTTGATGAACTATCGGCTGCCCTTGGTTTGGCAACCATATTGAACAAAGTAGACAAGCACGCTACGGCAATTTTCAGTGGGGCAGTGCCACCTGCAATTACGTTTTTGAATCCTGACAACGTATTTGAAAGCAGCGCTGACAGTTTGCGCGACTTTATTATTGCCTTGGACAAAGAAAAAGCCGATCATTTGCGCTACAAAGTCGAAGGCGACGTCGTTAAGATTTTCATTACACCTTATCGAACAGTTATTACCGGTGATGATTTGGAATTTAGCCAAGGTGACTTTAACATTGAATTAGTTTTGGCATTGGGTGTCGAAAATCAAGAGAATTTAGATACCGCATTGGCTGCTCATGGACGAATTTTGCATGATGTTACAGTTGCAACCCTTAGTGCTGGCCAACAAGTCAGTTCACTGGGCAGTCTAGACTGGCGCGATGACAGTGCCAGCAGCTTGTGCGAAATGGTCGCTGGTATCGGCGAGGCATTAAAATCTGACAAGCCGTTACTGGATAAACAAATTGCCACTGCACTATTAACTGGCATCGTTGCTGCCACCGACAGGTTTAGTAATACCCGTACAACTTCACGTGTTATGACAATTGCCGCTCAATTAATGGCCGCTGGCGCTGACCAGCAGTTAATTGCAGCCAAATTACAAGAATCACACGAAATTAAAACATTGGTGGTTGCGCCAGCCGAAACGGAATCAGTTGAACCTCAACCTCAACCTTCATCAACCGAAGCGCCAGCCGAACAGCCAAATGAACAATCAACTTTGCCTCCAGATGGTAGTCTAGCAATTGATCACGCGGCTGATATGCCAGCGGGCGATCAATTTTCGGATACTTATGTCGAACCAGATACAAACACGTACACTGAGTCAACTTTGCCAGATGTTTCGGCTTTACCACAGCCTGAACCAATTGATTACTCAAACTCGACTTTGGCTGATGCTTATGCGCCAACTGAACCAGAAGTCAGTACGGTTGAACCTCAACCTCAGCCAGAACCTACACCTGAACCAGCAATTATTGAAACACCACAACCAAGTGCTTATGATGGCGGTGTCGACGCTTTGCCGCACGAAAAAATTATTCAACCGTTGCACAGTGACATTAAACCCGATGAAGCAGACGAGCCAATGTTGGGCGGCACATTAAATGCTACTGCCGATCAAGCGGCCGAAGAGGCCAGGAAAGCGATTGAAGAGCAACAAAATAAAACTATTTTAACGCATTCATATTTGGGCGGAGCTGATGGCCAAATCGTCCAAAATGGACCAATGAATGGTCTTGGTCAGGTTGAAGACCAGCAAAATGTCGATATTTTTGCAGCTGCGCCAGCCGATGCAGTTGTTACAGATTCAGGTTTGCCATTGCCACCGCCAGTGCCACAGTTTGCTGATTTTTCAACGATGCCACCTCCACCATTGCCTGACTTTGGTGCGTCAGCATTTGCACCAGGAACGTCAGCTTTTCCGCAGACAGTATCCAGCGACCCAAGTCAGTTTAGAATACCAGGACAATAAAGTTAGCTATTAGAATTTGGCTATTGGAATATGGCAGTAAATAGCCATAGCTATTAGAGTTTGGAGCCACAATGCTATACTGTATTAAATATGACAGACGGCGTAATACTGATTGATAAACCAGCTGGTATGACCAGTTTTGGTGTTGTGGCGCGCGTGCGTCGAGTTTTGTCGCGTCAAAATAACAAAAAGGTGAAGGTTGGACACACTGGCACGCTTGATCCATTTGCGACTGGTCTGATGATTTTAGTCATTGGCAAAGAATGCAAAAACGCCGGTAATTACAGCAAAATGGACAAAGTTTATGAGGCGACGATTCGATTGGGTCAAACCAGCACGACAGGTGACATTGAAGGTGAAATTACAGATGTATCTGACAAAATTCCGACCATTGACGAGGTAAAAACAGCGCTAGCAAAATTTACCGGTGAAATCACTCAACGTCCGCCAATTTACAGCGCTATTAAAATCGATGGTCAGCGAGCTTATGACTTGGCGCGGGCTGGCAAAACTGTTGAAGTGCCCGAACGACAAATCAAGGTACATAGTTTGGAGTTAATTGACTATATATATCCTGAAATTCGTATCAAAACCCATGTTTCTAGCGGTACATATATTCGGACTTTGGCCGAAGATATTGGCGAGTATTTGGGTACTGGTGCCTATTGCACGCAATTACGCCGCATTAGTATCGCTGATTGGAACGTAAATCAGGCAAAATTGTTGTCTGAAATGGGCATTATTGACTAAAAGTGTCGCAATATTAAAAACAGGGGTTGAAACAATAACTAAACTTTGATACAATTCATAACTAATGATTACAGCAGACAACAAAGCCAAAGCTATTGCTTTGACACAAACCCACAAGAACGACGTCGGTACACCTCAAGTACAATCGTCTATTTTGACGACTCGTATCAAAGAAATCACCGAGCACCTAAAATCTAACAAGCACGACCACATGGCTCGTCGCGGTTTGATTCAAATGGTTGGTAAACGCAAGAAATTGCTGAAATATTTGGAATCGAAAGATTTTGAAGGATACAAAAAGACTGTCGCAGCATTGGAACTCCGCAAATAGTGCGGAGTTTTTCTTTGGCTGTATGTGATATTATTAATACATCACGAAACCGCAGCGATTAAGTGGTGGATAGAGTAATTTGTTTAACAAATTTCTGTACCCGTTACTTATCGCCGAAATAACAGGCGAGTGACTAATTTAAAAGGAGGACAAATATGTCTACTATCAACCCAAGTGGGAAAGAAATTTTTTCTGTCACCACTGATTATTGCGGCCGTCCGCTAACACTAGAGGTCAATCGTGTTGGTTTTCGTGCCACTGCCAGCGTGCTGGTAACTTACGGCGACACCGTCGTACTTGGAACAGCTATGGTCAGCAGCCGCCCAGTATTAATGGATTACTTTCCATTAAGTATCGATTATGAAGAAAAGTTTTATGCAGCTGGCAAAATTTCGGGCAGCCGATTTGTTAAACGTGAAGGCCGCCCAAGTGACGAAGCAATCTTAATCGGTCGTTTAATTGACCGCCCAATTCGACCATTGTTTCCAAAAGGTTATCGCCAAGAAGTTCAAGTTGTCGCCAGTGTGCTGTCGATGGATCCAAATTTCCGTCCTGACGCCATTGCGATGATTGCATCTAGTGCCGCATTAATGCTAACTGGTACGCCATTTGATGGCCCAGTTGCAGGACTTCGCATTGGTCGTGTTGATGGCAAATTCAAAGCCTTTTTGACTGCCGAAGAGCGTGCTGCCAGTGATTTAGACCTAGTTGTTGCCGGTATTGGCAGTGGAATCACTATGGTTGAAGCCGGTGCTAATGAAGTCACCGAAGAAGTTGTGGCTGATGCCTTAAAATGGGCCTTTGAAGCATACCAACCAGCAATCAAATTGCAAAACGAGTTGGCTGCCAAAGTTGCGCCTGCTAAATTAGAATATTCATTGATTTTGCCAAATGCTGAAGTTCAAACTGCGGTTGATGAGTGGGTTGATGGCAAATTGGGTGCCGCACTTCACAAACCTTATCCAGAACGCAACGAATTGGTATCTGTTTTGCGTTGGGATTTTCACGCTGAAATGACCGCCAAAATTGGTGCCGAAGAATATGCAAAACTTCATGACGAATATGATGAAGCCTTTACTTCAGCCCTGCATAAAGACGTTCGCAAAGAAATCATCGCCAGTGGTACACGCCCCGATGGTCGCAAATTAGACGAAGTTCGACCACTGTCATCTGAAGTTGGTGTTTTGCCACGCACTCATGGCTCAAGTATCTTTACTCGCGGTTTGACTCAAGCCCTAAATATCATCACATTGGCGCCACTCAGTTTTGCCCAAATGGTTGATACGATGGAATCAAACGACGCCGAACACCGTTATATGCACCATTACAACGCCCCTGGCTTTACAGTTGGTGAAGTCCGTCGACTATCAGGCCCAGGCCGACGCGAAATTGGTCACGGATATTTGGCTGAACGCGCATTGGAACCAGTATTACCATCACGCGAAGACTTCCCATACGCCATCCGCAGCGTCACCGAAATAATGAGTCAAAACGGCTCGACTTCGATGGCTGCAACCTGCAGCAGCTGTTTAGCATTGATGGATGCCGGCGTACCACTACGCGCACCAATATCTGGTGTTGCCATGGGATTGATGATGGACAATGGCAAACCGTATGTCTTGACTGACATCGCTGACGCCGAAGATTTTGCTGGTGACATGGACTTCAAGGTGACTGGTACTTCAAAAGGTATTACTGCTATCCAAATGGATATGAAAGTTCACGGATTGCCAGTTGATATTTTGAAAGAAGCTTTGACCAAAGCCAAAACCGGCCGTGCCTTTATTTTGGCGCACATGTTGGAAACTTTGGCTGGCCCACGCGAAAAACTCAGCCAGTACGCTCCACGCATTGAAAAAATCAAGATTAGCCCTGACAAAATCGGTGCTGTTATTGGTAAAGGTGGCGAGATGATCAAAAAGATTACCGCCGAAACCGGTGCAATGATTGACATCGCCGAAGACGGTCTGATTACCGTTGCCGCAGTTGACACTGTCGCCATCGAACGTGCCATTAACTGGATTAAAGGCCTAACCGAAGAACCCGAAGTTGGCACAATTTACGAAGGTAAAGTCGTATCAATCAAAGAATTCGGCGCCTTCATCAACATCCTACCTGGCATCGACGGCATGGTTCACATCAGCGAACTATCTGACAAACGAGTCGAAAAAGTGACAGACGTCCTGACCGAAGGTCAAATCGTTAAAGTCAAACTAATCGGTATTGACGACCGCGGCCGTTTAAGCCTCAGTATTAAAAGCGCGTAGGGTAGCTATTGGAAGGTGGCTATTGGCTATTGGAATAATTCAGATCGCCATATTCTAATAGCCAAATTCCATTAGTCAGGGTCCGTCCTAGGACGGACCCTGAATGACTGATATCAAGTTTGCCAATAGTAAAGAATTCGTCAATGCATAACGTTGTATTTAACATTATGCTCATGCTATAATCATCGTATGAAATTAAGAAACTCTCTCTCTCTCTCTCTCTCTCTCTCGTAGCAGAAAAACATCCCTCGGCGGTGTTATGACCAGACTCAGGTCTAATCGCCAGTCTGCTAACTCTGGCTTTACAATCGTCGAACTATTAGTCGTCATCGTTGTCATCGGCATCCTAGCCGCCATAACCATCGTCAGCTACACTGGTATCTCGCAAAAAGCCATTGCCGTCACCCTCCAATCTGACCTAGACAATGCTTCAAGGCAAATAAAACTATACCAAGTCGAACAAGGACTATATCCAACATCATTTGATGCCAACAACTGCCCAGTTCCAGCCAATGCCAGATATTGCCTGAAAGCCAGTTCAGGCAATACGTTTGATACAACCGCCTACGCTGCCACGGTCAATAACTCGGCCAATCCCCAAACATATACACTAGATGTTACTAATACTAACTTGACTAAGTATAGGATAACTAACGATTCACAGCCAACGTTAGTATCAGCTAGCTCAATCACAGCCATTGCTGCCACAACTGGCGTTACAACATCGGTCGGCTCAACCCTGACGGCTGGCACTTTGACTCCATCAGGCGCTACGGCAACTTACCAATGGCAAAACGCTACGACATCAGGTGGTACATATACCAACATCAGCGGCGCAACCGCCAGTACCTATAATCTGGCAATTAATGATGTCGGCAAATATCTTAAAGTCATCGCTACTGGTTCAGGCAGTTATTCAGGCACTCAAAACAGTGTTGCCTCAGCCGTCGTATCAGACGCTAACTGGCTGGCGGTTGGTAACCAAGTCTGGGGCAAATACAACCTGAACGTTGGCACCATGGTAACAGGCGTCACCGCTCAAACAAACAACGCAACCCTTGAAAAATACTGCTACAGCAACCTTGAATCCAACTGTACAACCTACGGTGGTCTATATCAGTGGGACGAAGCCATGCAATACGTCAACACCGCAGGTGCCCAAGGTATTTGTCCAACAGGTTCACACATACCAACCGATACTGAATGGAAAACTCTTGAAATGCAACTAGGTATGACGCAAGTGGCTGCTGATGCCACTGGCTGGCGTGGTACTGATCAAGGCACGCAACTTAAACCAGGTGGTACTTCGGGGCTAAGTATGCCGCTTGCCGGC
Source organism: uncultured bacterium (assembly GCA_903899655.1). GTDB lineage: Bacteria > Patescibacteriota > Saccharimonadia > Saccharimonadales > Saccharimonadaceae > UBA1547. The sequence continues at coordinate 2,565 of CAIUKF010000012.1, read as the reverse complement.
ACCCGCGATACTGGCGGGTCCTTCCTCTATCTGTCGTCGACCACGTACTTGTGGTCCAGTTCGGAGTCCAGCACTAGTGCTTGGGTTCGCGATCTGAACTCGGGTTACGCCACGGTGTACCGTAATACGTACGACAAGGGTTACGGGTTTTCGGTGCGTTGTCTTGGAAATTGATTTGACCGATTTGGCTATTTGACCCTTTGACTATTTTCTTCAAAATAAATTTAATTTAATAATTAAGGATAAAATTATGTGATGGTAGACAGACTAAGGCAAAGTGGCTAAATATGACGACGTATTATAATTTGCCAGTTTATAAACAAAGTTATGACCTGCTGTTGGAAATATTCAAACTGACCAAAGAGTTTAATCGGGAATATAAATATACGATTGGCGAAGAGCTGAAAAAAGAGACAACTGCCATGATAATTAATATTTATCGAGCCAACCGTAGTAATAACAAAATCGATCATATCGATAATGCCAGAGAAAATATTGAGGTTATCCGGCTGTTGATTCGGTTACTGAAAGACCTAAAACAAATTCAGGTTGCCAGAATTGCCAGACTAAATCTGTCAATCGAGGAGTTGTCAAAACAATTAACTGGTTGGGGAAACTACTCAAAAATAAGTAAATAAAATTAGAGGGCCAGAACCATTCGTTGCCAAGGTAGCGGTGGGCGTGCCTAATCAATTTAGTAATCTCCTTACGTAGCGAGTGAGGTCTGGAATTTGCCATTAGACTTTTTTCTTTTGGTAAAGAGGTGTATGATTACTGCTCCGCTTGCCGGCAACCGCAATACTGACGGGTCCTTCAACAATCTGTCGTCGAACACGAACTTGTGGTCCAGTTCGGAGTCCAGCACTAGTGCTTGGAATCGCAATCTGAACTCGGGTAACGCCACGGTGAACCGTAATACGAACGACAAGGGTAACGGGTTTTCGGTGCGTTGTCTTGAAAATTGATTAAAATGCAAAATGTATGATGAAAAAACATATACAAATTACTCATGAATATAGCCTGATTGAGGATATCTTTCAGGCTTATTATGATGCTCGCAAAAATAAACGAAACTCTGAAAGCGCCTTGGAATTTGAACTTGAATACGAAAAAAACTTAGTACAACTTTTTTGGGATATTAAAGACCGAAGTTATAAACCTGGGGCATATTCGGCCTTTATTATTGATAAACCAGTCAAAAGAGAGGTTTTTGCTAGTCAGTTTAGAGATCGAGTAATCCATCACCTGATATTCAATTACATCAATCCAATATTTGATCCACTGTTCATAAACGACAGTTACAGTTGTCGAGTTGGCAAAGGTACTTCCTATGGAATAAAACGAGCTGACTATTTTATCAAGTCGTGCAGCCAAAATTACAAAAAAGACGCTTATATAATGAAACTAGATATTGAAGGTTATTTTATGTCGATTGATAAAAATATACTTTTTCAGATTATTAAAGCGCAGATTATTAAACGCCAAGACAAATTAGTTTGTGAATTGGACTTAATATTATTTTTGCTTGAAACAGTTGTTTTTTGTGACCCAACAAAAGATTGCGTAATTAAAAGTAGGCGAGAGGCGTGGAGGGGTTTGCCAAAGTCAAAAAGCCTGTTTTTTTCGGGCAAAAATAAAGGCCTGCCGATAGGTAATTTGACATCTCAGCTATTTGCCAATATTTATTTGAACGAAATTGACCAATTTATAAAAAAACAGCTAAAATTTAAGTATTACGGACGTTATGTTGATGATATGATTTTTGTTGATAATGATAAACAGCGTTTAATATGGGCAATTCAAAAGATAAAGGATTATTTAGTGTCCAAATTGTTATTAAAACTGCACCCCAAGAAAACATACCTTCAAAACTCCAATAAAGGAGTTAATTTTTTAGGTGCGTACGTAAAACCCCACAGGATTTTAGTCGGCAAAAGAATAAAGCGCAATTTTTATAACAGAGTTTATGAGGAATTATTTGTTTTAAGCCAGATTGATTCAAAACATGAAAATGTGAACAATGTTTACAGATTTGCTAACAAATTCAGACAATTGGTCAATTCGTATTTAGGGGTTTTAAGGCAATTTGATTCATATATGTTCAGAAAAGGAGTTGCTGAATTAATCGTCGATATATCAAGTGGTTATTTTGTAATTAATGATAGTTTTGAAGTACTGAGTTTATCTAGAAGAGTAGTCTAAGCCTTGCCTGCAAATAGTTCATATTTTGCTCGGCCGATCAAAAAGTTAACCATTCTGGCGCTGCGAGTATAATCAAACCGTGATAAATTGTCACAGGTCAATAATCATCAGCTACCTAGGGACAGTTTGTCCCTAGGTAAGTTGCAATTAGTAGTGTCGATTCCAAAAATATCATAATAATTCAGTAAAACGACTTTCTAAAGTAAAGATTAAGTTGGTGACAAAATGTCACCAACTTAAAATGGTGCTTTTCACAGGACGTTCCTCGAGAAGTGTTATTTTGTGTCTGTTTTAGAATTATATATAAATGATTATTTAAACCGCAACCCGTTACGAAGTGTAACGGGTTAATATTTAAATCTT
>CAIUKF010000011.1 GCA_903899655.1 uncultured bacterium | reverse complement strand
GATTATTTATGGTGGCATGATGCGCCTGTACGAACATCACAAACCTGTCGATTTGTTGACATTGACCGATGAATTAAAGCGCAAAAAAGAACTTGATACTGTTGGCGGATCGGCCTATTTAACTGAACTAACAAATTATGTACCAACGTCGGCTCATGCCGAAGCCTATGCCGAATTAGTCGCCCAAAAAGCCGTCCGTCGCCGATTAATCAAAGCCAGCGGTGAAATATCCGAACTGGGATACGACGAAGAAACAACCACTCAGGAATTGCTGGAAAAAGCCGAAGCCGAACTATTTTCAGTCAGCGACCAATCATTAAAACAAGATTTAGTCAGCATCGAAAGTATTTTGACCGAAAGTTTCGACCGCATGGAAGAATTACACCGCAACAAAGGCGCATTGCGTGGCGTTCGCACTGGATACAAAGACCTCGACAATATGACGGCCGGTCTGCAGCGTAGTGACTTGATTATTTTAGCCGCCCGACCAGCCATGGGTAAAACGACTTTGGTCACAAACCTAGCCTACAACGTGGCAACAATCGCTAAACAACCAGTACTGTTTTTCAGCCTCGAGATGAGTAAAGAACAGTTGGTTGACCGTATGTTGGCCGACGCATCAGGCGTTGACGCTTGGAATATTAGGACTGGTAATTTATCTGACGAAGATTTTGGTAAATTATCCGAAGCCATGGGCGAACTGGCCGAAGCACCAATTTATATCGATGATACACCGGGTTTGTCAGTGCTTGAAATGCGCACCAAAGCTCGCCGCGCCACCCACGAACAACCACTAGGATTAATCATCGTCGACTACTTGCAGTTGATGCAGGGTAGTGGCAGCAGTAGCAATTTCAGCAACCGAGTTCAAGAGGTCAGCGAGATATCCCGCGGTTTGAAATTAATTGCCCGCGAATTAAATGTGCCCGTAATCGCCCTGTCACAGTTGTCACGTTCAGTCGAATCACGCAGTCCGCAAATTCCACAGCTGGCCGATTTGCGTGAATCAGGATCAATCGAGCAAGATGCCGATATTGTTATGTTTATTTACCGCGAAGCCTATTATAACCCTGAAACCGAACGTGAAAACATTACTGATTTGATTATTGCTAAACACCGTAACGGACCAACCGGCCGCGTCGAATTATACTTCCACCCAGAACGTTTGCGTTTTATGTCGCTGGATCACAAGCATAATGACTAGCTTTATCGTGTTATAATTGTATCTAAACATGGGTAGACTAAAAATTTCCGAAACATTCATTTACCGCCACCGATATTATATTGGCTATGGTCTAATTGCAATTATATTAATTACGATGTTCGTGCTGGCTGGATTATTTGCGCCAGGCGGAATATCAAGTCAAGAAATGCAGTCAGCTGTCAAAAGTAGCTCAGTTAATTTATATGATTTCAAGTCATTAGAGATAATAAATCTGCCATATCACTTGCTACAAAAAGCCAGTATGTCACTGCTGGGAGTTTCAATTTTCACTATCAAATTACCGTCAATCATTTTGGCATTATTTTCAACCATCGGCATTATAATTTTGCTGCGACGTTGGTACAAGCCTGGCATTGGAGTCTTGGCATCATTAATTGCCATTACAACTGGCCAATTTATTTTTATCGCCCAAGATGGAACACCAGGTATTTTGTACGTATTTTGGTCAATTTGTTTGTTGCTATTCGCTGACTTAATCGCAAGACAAAAAAAGTTCAGAATGTTATATAAAATCAGCTTTTGTATATTAGCTGGCCTAAGCCTATATACACCACTAAGTTTATACATGATTATTGCATTAATTGTGGCCGTATTTTTGCACCCACACTTACGATTTATTATTAAGCAATTATCAAAACCACAAATTATCGTTAGTCTTATTTTTGCTTTTATCTTGATAATTCCATTAATTGCAGCTGTTATTATCAGTCCAAAATTAATTTTGACCTTACTGGGTATACCAACAACTTGGCCAAATTGGGCTACAAATTTTGCAACCCTTGGTGCTGAATATTTTGGATTTTCTAAACCCGGTGGCACCACTCTAATGACACCATTCTTTGAATTGGGATCGATGATATTGATTGTGTTTGGCGCGCTATACAATATTCGTACAAGGGCAGCTGCTAAAAGTTATGTAATTGCATTTTGGACAATATCTTTAATACCATTTATTATCCTTGACCCAAGCCTTACCAGCATAACTTTCGTCCCACTCGTACTACTACTGGCGTCAGGTATTCGTACATTACTGGCTCGTTGGTATATTTTGTTCCCACGTAATCCATACGCCCGAATTGGCGGATTAATACCCGTGACTATACTAGTAATTGTCTTGGTCTTTTCAGGTGCCGACAGATACATTAATGGATACCGATATGATCCATCAATCGCACCAAATTTTTCAAACGATCTAAAATTAATCCCCAAGGATGTAAAAAACGTCGTTGTTGCCAATAATGAATTCGACTTTTACCAAGTTGTTGCCAAATATAATAAAAGATTTATCGTAACATTAACACCAACAACCGATACTTTTTTGGCAACTCGAAACGCCAAACAAAACATTGCTGACTATCAAATCAGTCGAATCATAACCTCGCAAAAGTCAAATCAAAGCGACCGCTTTTACTTATACAAAAAGATTGTAAAGTAAAGTATAATAAGAACATAATTATCATACTAAGGAGTATTAATCATGGCATTTGATCAAGTAAAAATGTTAAATAATTTACGTAAAGCTCAAAATGAGCTGAAAAAAGAAATCATCGAAGTTGAAGCTGGCGACGGCGCTGTCGTTGTTCAAGTAACTGGTGAGTTGAAGGTTAAAAAGGTGACTATCGACCCTGAACAAGTTGATCTTGACGATATCGAACAACTTGAACATTGGATTGAAATCGCATTACGCGATGGACTAGCCAAAGCCCAAGAAGTAGCTGCTGAAAAAATGAAGCCATTGATGGGCGGCCTAGGTAAACTAGGGCTATAGGAAACACCTTGTCGCAACTACTTCCATCGGCACTTGTTACGGCCATCGACGAATTAGGCCGATTGCCTGGTGTTGGCGCCCGCACAGCTGAACGCTATGCTTACTTTTTATTGCGCGCTGATAAACGTGTCAGTGAGGATTTAGCTGATGCATTAACTAAACTTCACAGTGGCGTCAAGAGTTGCCCAATGACATTTGCCCTAATCGATGCCGATGAAGACGTTTCGATACTTTACAGCGATCCATCGCGTGACAAAACATTAGTTGCCGTTGTCGAAGAGCCACTGGATATCATCGCCCTAGAGCGCACCGGACAATTTAATGGCACTTACCATGTATTAGGTGGTGCGATTAGCCCAATTGATGG
>CAIUKF010000010.1 GCA_903899655.1 uncultured bacterium | reverse complement strand
GTTCCGCTCTCCCGCCAGAAAACCAATCTTAATAAATATCTAGACTACTACAACCATGAACGTGTACACTTAGGCTTACAGCTAAAGACACCAGCTAGCATGTTGCAAAGCTATTGAGTTCTGTACGTCTGTTAAAATGCCTTATAGCCGTACTAACCAAAACACACGCAATAAAATTTGTTATATAATAATTAACAGAATATATCGTTATAAGGAGCATATATGACACACAAGACTGAAGAGTTCAAGGTAAATGGCGAAGACCTGTTAAAAAAGGTCAAAGCAGTTATCGCCGAAGGTAATGTCCGCAGTATTACTGTCAAAAGTAAAGAAGGTAAAACTATCGTTGAATTGCCACTGACATTAGGTGTTGTTGGCGCCGTCTTGGCACCACCACTAGCCGCTGTTGGTGCAATCGCAGCCCTGGTGACTGAATGTACAATCGTTGTCGAACGCGAAGAAAAATAAACATACTTATAATATTACGTAATAATATTGACATTATCACGTTTGTGCAGTATTATATACCAAATGGAAAATACTAAAAGCGTTGAAATTAAGAAGTCAAAAAATTGGAATAATCTACCACTATCTGCAAAAATAGCGATAGTTTCATTGTGTATTCTCGCTGCAGCCGAGAGTTATACTCCAACTAGAGAAAAGATTAATAATTTCATCTTTGGTGATAATCTTACATCTGAAGGTAGTTTATTAGATACAGCCAAGTCTACAATCGATGATGACTATTACACATCAGATAGGCAAACCCCATATGGCAGTAAAAAAAACGAAATCGATTATACCGACAGATGCTCCAACAAATATGACGACTCTAAAAAATCAGATAAAAATGGTACCGATAATACTAACTATGTTGCTGCTGATTATAAAAGAGTGCATAGAATTGGTTCAGCATCCGAAGATACTTGCGTCGTAGATAAGGGTGCTAAATTATCTGTTAACAATAATAGAGTAACGTACTTAGGTAGGGACGATCAGGTTAACCCCAGAACACTTGGCACTGAGTGCAATATCGGTACACAATTTTATTTGAGCGACGAAGAGATAAATGCAGATAAAAAGACAACCAAGCTAAAGGATAAAGCAGAAACAGTAGTCCTTAAGCAACTTAACGGGATGACGTTACATAAAGGAGTTGCAGCCGAACCATACGACGACTGGGTTACTGTTATGAATTCAGAGTGTACCGGAGCTAATGGTAAAATAAATTTTAAATTTGGAGACGATTGCATAGCGGGTGGAAAAATTGAAAAAATCGGAACATTAAAAACAGGCCAATCAGTCTTACGAATCGCAAGTGGCGGCGGAACTGGCATGGGCACAAGATGCCTAACTGGAACTATTTTCTTGAAAGATGGCGACAAAGTATTATAGAATCAAAGACATAGATTAAAGATAGAGCCAATATGGCTCTATCTTTATTTATATTTTTGGTTGTTATAAACCAAGCATAAATGGAGTATAATGAAATTACATAAAAGGAGAGGGAAGATGAAACATATTAAGTTAATCGCTTTCAGCCTGGGACTTGTAATATTATCAGCTTTGGTTTTTGTCGGGGTAGCAAACGCCCAAAGCATTAAAACTGGCGACTCTATAACTGTTGGCGCCAACGAGGTCGTCGACAGCATTTTATTTGCTGGTGGCAACAATATCGACATCGCCGGTACAGTTAATGGCGACGTCTATTGCGCTGGACAGACTATTAATATTAGCGGCACCGTTAAGGGTGACGTGAATTGCGCCGGACAAACAATCACTGTCAGTGGCACAATCGAAGGTAGTCTAAAACTGGCTGGTCAAAGTATTAATATTAGTGGGTTAGTTGGCGGTAGTGCTACAATTGCCGGTCAAAGTTTAACCATCGACAAATCTGGCGTTATTGCGCGCGACCTGCTGGGTGGTAGCCAAAATCTGACCATCAATGGCAACATTAAACGAGATGTTTTGGCTGGTTCGAATATACTGACAGTCAACGGAATTGTTGGCCGAAATGTCCAAGGTGGAGCCAAAGATGTAACTGTCGAATCGGCCGGACAAATCGGCGGCAATTTAGATTACACCAGCGATAATGATCCAACTATTGCTAGTGGCAGTATTATAACCGGCACGATTACCCGAACAGCTCCAACCAAAGATTCATCATTCAGCGTTTCACCACAAATTGCATTCTTTAGTAGCTTTATTTACATACTAATTGCTAGTATCATCGTTTCGCTAGCTTTGGCTAGTTTATTCCCAAGAATTCTGAATGAAGCAACTACTGGCACCATAAAAAAACCAGGCATTACATTCCTTGCTGGTACAATTGGTGTTTTTTTAGTTCCAATTGCAATCGTCATCTTGTTAATGACAATTATTGGTGCACCTTTAGCGCTACTGACAATGACGATTTGGGCTGTTGTTTTGATACTCAGCACTCCATTTGCAGGTTATGTGCTAGGTCGAATCATCCTTAAAAAATCAAAACAACCAATCGTTATTATGTTACTGGGTGTCAGCATTTTAATCGTCACGTATTTCATTCCAATTGTTGGTTTTATTACCTCAGTTGCGGCTTTAATGTTTGGAACAGGGTCAATATTAGTACAAAGTAAAAAATTATTTGCACGTAGCGGCAAAAAGTAGTCATAACTAGACCATAACTTAGCAATATAAGGTATACTGTACAGATGAATCCCGTTAGAATTAGTCTTAAAACTGACGGTGATGCTAAAAATGACAAAAAATAAGTTTCCAAGAAAGAATTCTAACGGGATGAAGAAAAAAGTTTTACCTATTGTTAATGTTATCCTTGATAAAATCGTCGGTGGCGGCCAAGCCCTTGGCACACTAGATGGCGGTCGCAAAATATTCGTTTGGGGTGGATTACCAGGCGAAACCGTAGCTGTTCAAATGACCAAAAAGAAAGCCAAACTAGCTGAAGGTATAGTTGTTGAAGTTTTACAACCCAGCGACAAACGGATTCATCCGCGCGATGATGCCAGTTATTTGTCAACCAGCCCTTGGCAAATTATGACCTTTGACAGCGAGCAACATTACAAAGCGGCGCTCATCGAAGAGGCTTTTGAATTACACGACATTGTTTTACCCGAAGCAATCGAAGTTTACACCGATAATAATCAGTACGAATATCGTAACAAAATAGAATTCAGTTGGTGGTGGGACAAAACGTCCGAACAGATCGATTTGGCGTTTTTTAAACGTGGCACACATGGTAAAATCCCAGTTGACGGCACCAGTTTGGCGCACCCCAGCATTAATCGTGCCGCCATCGCGATGCGCGATTTATTGCGTACCAAACCTGACACTCGTGCATTTATGTTAAAGACCTTACTGGTTCGATGTGATAAATTGGGCAACGTTGCATTGCAACTTTACGTCAAAGACCAAACCTTTGCTTTGTTTAACGAAGCCGAAATCGAAAAACTTGGCATTAGTGGTTTTGAATTGATTTTTTCAAACCCTAAAAGCCCAGCTAGTGTGATCACTGAACGTTTGCAATCATGGGGCACGACTAATTTAACAGATACAATTTTAGATATTCCGTTTACTTATGCTGTTGAAGGCTTTTTCCAAATTAACGTACCAATCTACGAACAAGCCTTACGTGACATGCAAAAATGGGTGACTAACGACAAGCCAACTGTTGACCTTTACAGCGGTGTCGGCACAATCGGCCTAACAATCGGCGGCGACAATGTCACAATGGTTGAAATTAATGAACATGCCATGATCGAAATGAAGCGCAATATTAAAGCGTTGGACCGTGAAAAAGCCGTGCAGGCAATTTTGGCACCCAGTGAAACCGCACTTGAACACATCAAAGGAGACAGCACAATTATTGTCGATCCGCCGCGCGCTGGCCTCCACGAAGATGTGATTGCAAAATTATTAGAGGTTACACCAGCCCGAATTATTTATTTATCATGTAACCCAGTTACCCAAGCCCGCGACACCGCCAGACTGGCTGAAAAATATGGCATTCGTTATCACATGGGCTATAATTTCTTTCCACGAACACCTCATATTGAGCACTTGGTGATACTTGACTTGAAAAAATAGCCAACATTGTACTAACATACTTATGTTTGATACAATAAGCTTATGAAAAGAACCGTCCGCGGCTTTACTATAGTTGAATTAATGGTAGTAATTGGAATTATCGGTGTCCTAACAACTTTAGGCTTTATTTCGTTTAATAGCATCCAGTCAAATGTTCGCGATTCACAGCGAGCTTCAAGAGTTAAAATTATATCTGAAGCATTAGAAAAATATTATGATAAAAACGGTGAATACCCAAGCTGTTCGGCTATGGCTCAAACTCCAAATACAGTCGTTGGTAGCACCTTAATAGGTCTTGACCCAAACGTACTGGCAACCCCAACTGCCAGTAGTGGTTCAAACTCGATTTTACCATTATGCACTGATTTAACTTCTGGAACTGATGGATTTGCATATATCGGCGACGGAAGTAATTCTTGTTTAACAGGTAGCGCTTGTTTGCAATATTCACTTAAATATAAAGAAGAAGGATCAGGCAGTATTATATCAACTGCCAGTCGACGAACCGTATCGCTAGCTGGTGCGCCAGCAAAACCTATTGCGCCAACGATGTCAATTAGCTTAGTCAATAATACAGTTGTTGCCGTTATTAACCCAATAACTTGCGCCACTGGTACCCCACAATATGGCGTATCGACTCACGTAAATGAAGGATCATGGTCAGACTTTTCATCATGGGACCCAGCGCCAACTATTACAGCACCGACAGCAGTACAAGGATACAAATACGAATATAAAGCACAGGCACGTTGTTGGGCTTCAACTTTTTCATACAGCACTAATAGCACTGGTAGCACAGCATCATATGTTCAACCAATCACAGACACACCTTTAACTCCAACTGTTATCGCGACAACTGCAAACGGAAACTGGCTTAATACAACCTTCTCTTGGAACACTACATCTTGTCCAACAGGTACATCGGCTCGATATAAATATGACTACACAACAAGTTGGGGATTTGACTACGGATGGTTATCATGGCCATCAACTTCAGTTACCTGGTCGACGTCAGACATTAATTACACTTATACAACCAGTGTAAAAACTCAATGTTATAATAGTTACTATCCAAATTCCGCACCATGGAGCGGCATAGGGTCGGTAAGCTACACAAGAAATCCTATCACAACACCAAATAGCCCAGTTGTTATTGCGACTACAAATGACTGGCAAAACACAAACTTCTCATGGTATCCAGTAACATGTTCATCTGGTACGACGGTCAGATACACGTATGACTCTATCGCAAATTCAACCGGTAACCCATCATATTCCGACCCAGGCTGGACTGCCACAACAAATACCTATAGCCCGACCGTAGTGTCGTCAACCTTTGGCGTAAAACACTCTGTGTATGTCAAGGCTCAATGTTATAACGCCTACAGCTCAAGTGATTGGTCTGTCATCGGAGCTGTCGATTACACGCGCAACGCACCATCTGTCGATATTCTTGTTGTTGCAGGTGGCGGTAGCGGTGGAAACAGCAACGGTGGTGGTGGTGGCGGTGGTGGTGTTATTTCAACATCCCTGACACTAGGCAATCGCGGCTACACACTTCACGTTGGTAATGGTGGCGGTGGTGTTGGTCAAGGTAGTAGCGGCAATAATGGTGGAGACTCTACCTTTGATACCAATACTTTGGTTGCTAAAGGTGGCGGTGGCGGTGGAAAAGACAGTAATGTTGGACTAAATGGTGGTTCGGGCGGTGGCGGTGGTGGTAGTAGTACAGACAAATCTGGCGGTTCAGGCACATCTGGACAAGGAACTAGTGGCGGTAAGGGTATGCAAAGAGGTTTAAATCAAGACTCTGGCGGCGGTGGCGGTGGCGCAAATCAAAGTGGCGGCGATGGCTACACTACAAGCCCTCCAGGTAAAATGAATGGCGGCGCAGGCAAACAAGATAGTACAACCGGCAGTATCGCTTATTACGGTGGCGGTGGCGGTGGCGGTGGTGATGGCTATCGTGGAGATGGATCTACAGGCAGTGGCGGAGGCGGTGGCGGAGATGGTAACGGGATAAACGCAACATCTGGTACTGCCAACACAGGCGGCGGTGGCGGTGGTGCTGGATCAAATCAAACAAGTTCAGGCTCAGGTGGATCTGGTATTGTAGTTATTCGATACATAACCAGTCAAATGAATGCATCATTCAGTGATGGCGTATCTGTAAATAGCGGAATCTATACTATCGTAACGTTTAATAGTGTTGGCGATCATAGCTTTACGGTAGCCGGTTAAAATATGATTATTTTTCAAAACATATTTGATATAATAAAACTACAACAAGAAAGAGATAAGCTATGTTAAGTAATAAAAAAAAGCTAATAATATACATAGGGATAGCAATATTGGCAGTTATTATTATCGCTACCAGCACGATATTTTTGCTTAAATCACAGACCAATACTACAACCAAAACGCCAGTTTTAACCGCTCAGCAAGTCGCCGATGATAACAAAGATCAAGCCATTAAAAAACTAAATAGCGATCCAGCTGCCGCAAAATTATTACTAGAAAAAGCCCTACAACAATACAAAGATTTGAATGACACGAACAGTATCGTCGACACTGAAGCTCAATTATCTTTACTTGAGTACAAAGCTAATCACAAATAACATATCTAGCTTGTTTTGATACGACGATAAGCAAATTTGGCTGCGATACGCCAATTAGTCGTTGAATCACTGTCAAATTGATAGACGTGACCGTCTTTAACTTCGCTAATTAAAACCAGTGCTGGATTGTATGGCACCAAAGTACGATAAAATACCAAATCTTCGTCATTAACATGTTTGCGTCCCGGAAAAACTTCACTAAATTTAGCCCTAGCGATATCTTCAAAATACTGTGGCTGACCTTTGGGGGGTATAAATAATTCTGGTTTTAAACCCATCCGAGTGATGATTTTTTTGATATCACTTAATAACAATTTCGATGGTCCAGTAACATATAGATATAGTTGCTTCTTGGTCGTCAAAAATAATGTCGCCTGGGCAGTATGACTGACTGGCACTCGAAAAACAATCGGCTGCATTATATCAATATCAACACCAAAACTAGTCTGCAGTGAGCGTTCAAGCGCTAATTCATCATACATTTTGTCGCTCATCCCGTTAAAACTCTCCTTTTATAGAAAATATCAGCCCCGTGATTGCTTGGCTCACTACTAATAAATAAGTTTTAACGGGACTCATATATGTTCTATTGTATCACCTTTAATAACTATTAGAATATGGCTATTGGAATATAGCAAATAATATTACAGTGACAGGCTAAAGTCTAAAGCAATTCTCCAAATTCCAATAGCCATCTTCCAATAGCTAACCCACTCGACTACAATGGACTTAATGTATCCCGTTAGAACTCTGCAATATAGCCATTCGAATCAAGTACTTTTGCGTATCAAACGGCTAATTATTAGTTACAATAAGTCACGAAAGGAGTTCTAACGGGATGGACTTTATTAAACGATACAATAATCTAAATTCCAGTCAAAAGCAAGCTGTTGATACTATCGACGGACCAGTAATGGTGATTGCTGGACCCGGAACTGGTAAAACTGAGCTGTTAAGCGTTCGAACGGCCAATATTTTGCAAAAAACCGACACTTTACCTGAAAATATTTTGTGTTTAACATTTACCGAAAGTGGCGCCAATGCCATGCGCCAACGTTTGACTGACATTATCGGCAAAGACGCCTACAAAGTTGCCGTTCATACTTTCCATAGTTTTGGATCAGAAGTTATTAATCAAAATGGCCAATATTTTTATCGTGGCGCCCAGTTTCATGCCGCCGACAGTTTAAGTAGTTATCAAATTATTCGTAGCATCTTTGACCAACTGGACTACAACAATCCAATCGCCGGCAAAATGAATGATGAATATACATACTTATCAGACAGTTTGACGACAATTTCTGAACTTAAACGCAGTGGCCTAACTAGTGATGAATTGATTAAAGTCTTAGACGAAAACAACATTGCCATCGAAAAAACCGAGCAATTATTATCACCAATTTTTGCGCAAAAAATCAGCAAAAATACTGCCATATTGGCGGCCAATGCTGTCGAAGCAATCAGGTCATGTGGTGATGAAATTTGTATGCCAACAATCGTACCATTATCACGCGTTATCGCTGATTCATTATCAACTGCCACTGATGCGGCAATCAGCGACAATTCGACTAAACCAATTACAGCTTGGCGCAACGACTGGTTTATTAAAGATAAATCAGGCAAATTTGTTTTAAAATCGCACGAACGTCAGATAAAATTACGAGCCCTCAGTTCAGTCTATGACCAATATTTAAACCGAATGCAAGAATCAGCACTTTACGATTTTGACGATATGATTTTGCGTGTCGTTCATGCCATGGAAGTGTTTGATGATTTGAGATTTAACCTGCAAGAAAAATACCAATACATTATGGTTGATGAGTTTCAGGATACCAATATGGCTCAAATGCGTATTTTACATAATTTAACCAACAACGAAGTTCAGGGCGATACGCCAAATATCATGGTAGTTGGTGATGACGACCAAGCAATTTACAGCTTTCAAGGCGCCGATATCAGTAATATTATTGACTTTCGAACCAATTATAAAAAGGCAGCTATTATTACTTTGACTGAAAATTACCGATCAGCTGCTAATATTTTGGACGGCTCGCGCGATATAATTTTGCAGGGCAGTGGCCGATTAGAAAATATTTTTGATGACATCAACAAACAGTTGACGGCCAATAATCACAAAGTCGGCAGCAGTGTCAGCTTGCACCAAGCCGAAACAATTAACGACGAACGACACTGGATAGTCAGCGACATCAAATCACGCATCGAATCAGGCCAACAACCAAATACTATCGCCGTCTTAACCCGCCGACATTATGAAATTAATGCGCTGTTGCCATATTTTACTAAATCAGGCATTACCGTCAATTACGAACGTCGTGATAATGTACTTGATCTGGCGCCGATTAAAATTATCGAACAATTATCACGATTACTAATTAATTTGGCTGATGGAAAACACGACGAAGTAAACGCCTTGATGCCAGAAATTTTAGCGCACGCCGCTTGGAATATTAAACCGATTGAATTATGGAAACTTAGCCTAAAAGCCTATGATAATCACAGTCGCTGGCTGGATATTATGGCGGTCACGCCCGAATTTGTCCCACTACATGGCTGGCTGGTTCAAACCGCGTTATCATCAATTGATATGCCACTGGAAGAAATTTTAGATGTCATCATTGGCAAACCAAATCTAGACGAAACGTCGGACTTTGTCAGCCCACTTTATAACTACTTTTTTTCTAGTGACATTTTAAATAATAATCCAACCGAATATTTAACTTACTTAGAAGCCTTACGAACAATTCGTTCAAAATTGCGTGAATATCGTCCCGACCAAACACCGACTTTATCAACACTCATCGAATTTATTGAGTTAAATCGCAAAGTCGGCAGCACCATCAATGTTACCCGACAATCAGTCGGATCTGACAACGCCGTCAACATCATGACTGCTCACAAATCAAAAGGGCTGGAATTTGACAGTGTCTATGTCATCAACGCTGTTGACACCGTCTGGGGCGAACGCGCACGCAGTCGCAACCGATTAATCAACTATCCCGAAAACTTGCCACTGGCGCCAGCAGGTGAAGGCGAGGACGAGCGTTTGCGATTGTTTTACGTTGCGATTACTAGGGCCAAACATCAATTACACATTAGTTACAGTCTAAGTGACGACAACGGCAAAAATACATTGCGTGCTGCCTTTTTAGTCGACAGCAAATGGGACTTACAATTAATTCCAGCGCCTACAACCGCTGACCAATTGATTGAATCAGTCGAAATGGCGTGGTATCAGCCAATCATTAATCCAACCACTACCAGCATGCGTAATTTATTAATGCCAACCCTTGAAAATTACAAACTCAGCGTCACACATTTGCATAATTTTTTGGACGTCACACGCGGCGGCCCAGCAGCATTTTTACTTAATAATCTACTGCGTTTTCCAAGTGCCAAAAGTGCCAACGCCGCCTTTGGAACAGCTATTCATAACACCTTGCAACAGGCTCATAATCAACTCAGTTCGACTGGCAAAAAGCAAGCTGTCGAAGATATTGTGTCAAACTTTGAAGTAATTTTGCGCGATCAACATTTAAGCCAGCACGATTTTGAGATGTATCTGCAAAAGGGTAGCGACACATTGCGCATATTTTTGGATAACAAATACGATTCGTTTGCCGCGACCAATCAAACCGAACTAAATTTTGGTGGTCAACATTCAATTGTCGGCGAAGCTCATTTAACTGGGTCGTTGGACCTAGTTGATATTAATAAGCCCGACAAAACAATCGTTGTAACTGATTACAAAACTGGCAAGCCGTCTGATAATTGGACCGGCAAAACTGACTACGAAAAAATTAAATTGCATAAATATAAACAACAATTGCTGTTTTATAAATTACTGGTCGAATCAGCCCGTGATTACCGTGACTTTAAAGTCATATCTGGCATTATGCAGTTTGTCGAACCCACGATGACAGGCGAAATATTATCACTGGACGCCGAGTTCAGTGATGATGAAATCAATCAATTCAAGACCCTAATAAATGCCGTCTGGACGCGTATCAAAAAACTGGATTTACCAGATATATCGGGTTACGATCAATCAATCAAAGGCTTACTGGCTTTTGAACAAGACTTGATTGACAATGTTATATAATTGTTGTATAATGAAGAGATACTAATGTCAAACTTTTGGGCAGACCTACCAAAACCATTCTTTGTACTGGCTCCGATGGAGGCGGTAACTGATATTGTTTTTCGTCATGTTGTAGCTGGCGCCGCTCGACCAGATATCTTTTTTACTGAATTCGTCAATGCCAGCAGTTATTGCAGCCCCAAAGGAATAGCCAGCACCAAAGGCCGTCTGACTTTTACAGCCGACGAACAGCCAATGGTCGTCCAAATTTGGGGTAACAAACCCGACCAGTACGCCCAAATGAGCCAAGGTATGGCCGAACTTGGTTTTGCCGGTATTGATATTAATATGGGCTGCCCCGATAAATCCGTCGTTCATGGTGGATCAGGCAGCGGACTAATTCGCACCCCCGAACTGGCAGGGCAATTAATTGCCGCCGCTAAAACTGGTGGATTACCCGTCAGTGTCAAAACTCGCATCGGTGACCGCAAGGTTGAAGAATGGCGTGACTGGCTGACATTTTTACTGCAACAAGACATCGTTAATTTGACCGTTCATTTGCGAACTCGCAAAGAAATGACCAAAGTTGAAGCTCACTTTGAATTAATTCCTGAAATCATAAAATTACGCGACGAAATCGCGCCACAAACATTAATAACGATTAATGGTGACATCCGCGACCGCCAACATGGGTTAGAACTAGCCACAAAATACGGCGTTGATGGAATTATGATTGGCCGCGGTGTTTTTCAGGACCCATTTGCATTTGAAGTCGAAAAAAGGGAACACACTAATCAAGAATTGGTTGATTTGTTGAATCTGCATTTAGATTTGCATGACAAATACTCGGCTGAATTAGAGCCACGAAAATTTGATCCATTAAAACGGTTTTTGAAGATTTATGTCCGCAATTTTCCAGGTGCCAGTGAAGTGCGCGATAAAATGATGCATACCACCAGCACTGATGAAGTTCGAGCAATTCTAGCCTCGGTGGCGACGTCGTAATTCGGCGACTTTCAATCTGACAGCGTGACGATCAACTAGTTCGTGAGCCTTATCAAGTTCAACCTGATCTTTGGCGTCTTTGCGCATCTGAACAGCCCGCTCATAAGCGGCCTTGGATTCGGCTTCGACAATATCATCGCCGTGATCAGCTTCGTCAACTAACAGTTGAATCGTTTTGTGCGTGATTTTAATCAAACCGCCTGAAATTGCAAAATATTGCAGTTTTTCATTGCCGTCATCTTTGTTATGACGAATCGCAACCACACCAGGGACCGCCAAAGCAATCAGTGGTTCGTGGTCGGGGTAAACGGCAATTTCACCTTCCGATGTCGGAATCATAACCTCATAAACTTCTTGATTAATTTTGACACCAAGCAGTGTAACGAGTTTAAAATTCATCCCGTTAGAACTCCTTTCTTGATTTGTCGCTACTAATAATCAACCGTTTGATGCGTAAAAGTATTTGATTCGAATAGTTATGTTGCAGAGTTCTAACGGGATTCATCCTTAGTCCTTTTTGTCCGTTAATGTGCCTTGGACCATGTAAAACCAATCTTCGGGTTTGTTGTCATATTTGCCAGCTAAAATGTCACCAAAGTCGCGAATTGTGTCTTCTAGTTTGACATAAACGCCTGGGTTGCCAGTAAATTTTTCGGCAACGTGGAATGGTTGTGACAAATAACGTTGAATGCGTCGGGCACGGGCCACAATTTGCTTTTGATCGTCAGATAATTCTTCCATACCCAAAATTGCAATAATATCTTGCAACTCTTTGTATTGTTGCAAAATACGCTGAACTTCACGAGCAATTCGATAATGTTCGACACCGACAATTTCGGGGTCAAGGCTGGTTGAGTTGCTATCCAAAACGTCAACGGCCGGATAAATACCGATTTCAGTTAGTGCACGGTTCATAACGATTGTCGCATCAAGGTGAGCGAAAGTTGCAGCCGGCGCTGGGTCAGTTAAGTCGTCAGCTGGCACGTAAACCGCTTGAACAGAGGTAATTGAACCTTTTTTAGTACTGGTAATACGTTCTTGCAGGGCACCCATTTCTTGTTGCAAGTTTGGCTGATAACCAACGGCTGAAGGCAAACGCCCCAACAAGGCAGATACTTCGGCGCCGGCCTGAGTATAACGATAAATATTGTCGATGAATAACAGCACATCTTTGCCTTGGTCACGGAAAGTTTCAGCCATCGCTAGGCCTGATAGGGCAACGCGCAAACGGGCTCCGGGTGGTTCGTTCATTTGTCCGAAAACTAGGCTGGTTTTACCCAAAACGCCAGCTTCTTCCATTTCATAGTAAAGATCATTTCCTTCGCGAGTACGTTCACCGACACCGGCAAAAACCGAGTTACCACTGTGATATTTAGCGATATTGTTGATAAGTTCGGTGATAAGAACCGTTTTACCAACACCAGCACCAGCGAACAAACCAACTTTACCACCCTTAACAACAGGGGCGATTAGGTCGATAACTTTAATACCGGTTTCCAAAATCTCTGTCTTGTTAGATTGTTCAGACAAATCAGGTGGGTCGCGGTGAATTGGCGCTCGTTTGCCGGTTAGGGCAGGCTTGCCGTCAATGGCATCACCAACAACGTTAAACATACGACCTTGAGTTTCATCGCCAACTGGAACGCTGATTGGCGCACCAGTAGCAATAACTTCATCGCCACGTTTTAGTCCGTCAGTTGTCGTTAGGGCAATCGAGCGAACGCTGGTTTCGTTTAAGTGCTGAGCAACTTCGAGTGTCAAAGTTTTGCCGTCACGCTGAACATGCAACGCATCGTAAATGGCTGGAATTTTGCCGCCTTCAAATTCGACGTCGACAACCACACCGACGATTTGGATAATTTTTCCTATGCTGTGCTTCATTATATTCTCCTTTATCATACATTTATCGCTTCTACGCCACCTGATATTTCGGCCAATTCCTGAGTGATGGCGCCTTGGCGAGCTTTGTTCATCGCCAACGTCAAATCATCAATCAAATCGGTGGCGTTATCAGTTGCATTTTTCATAGCTAACATGCGCATACTGTGTTCGCTGGCACGAGCTTCTAGTAGTGACTGAAATATCTGGGCCTCGACTAATCGATAGGCGACAGCATCCAAAACCTGGCCAACACTTGGTTCAAAAAGCGGGTCTTCGTCATTAAAAGTTGTATCGACAGATTCAAAACCAGCTGGCAAAACACGGACGATTTTGACCTCTTGGCGGATACCGCTGATAAATTCGGTAAAAATTATATCAACCGCATCAACTTCGCGAGCCAAAAACTTTTCGCGCGCCGTGTCTAAAATTGCTTTAAATTCATTAGAATTTGGTTGATCGGGAATGTCTTCATAAAAACCAACAACGTCAACGTCCTTGATGCGTGATGCAAACATCGCCGCTTTGCGGCCAATCGTAATTGTTTTACTGTGAATGCCGTTTTTGACGTCAGATTGCAATTCTTCAGCATACAATTTGGTGATGTTATTGTTATAGGCGCCGGCCAAACCTTTATCACTGGCAATCACAATCATCAAACGGTTTTTTATGGTTCGTCTAGCAAACAGTGGATGACCTTTGGCTGATTTATGTCGACTTAACGACGCTAACATTTCTTTGGCTGCCAAAGAATATGGCGCCGAAGCTTTGGTCGTTTCTTGGGCACGACGCATCTTGCTGGCGGCAACCAGTTGCATAGCTTTTGTAATCTGCTTGGTGTTTTTAACTGAGCGGATTCGTAGCTTTAGAACTTGAGTTGATGCCACGCTTAAGCCTCCTTTGAACCTTTCACGACAGCCTTGGCAACTTTAACAATTGCCGCAATTTGATCGTCAGTTGGTTTAGCGCCTTTGTCTAGTTCGTTCATTTCAGACTTGTAATCGGTCTTCAAACGACTTAGTAATTTAGCTTGAACATCCTTGATATTTTCAGGTTTGATATCATCGAATAGTCCGTTTGTTGCAGCGTAGACACTGGCAACTTGTTGCCAGATACTGTATGGCTGATATTGAGGCTGTTTTAACAGTTCAGTCAAGCGTTGACCGCGACTAATTTGTGATTTAGTAGCATCATCCAAGTCGCTACCAAATTGAGCAAAGCTGGCAAGTTCCCTAAACTGAGATAATCCAAGTTTAAGGTTGCCGCTGACACTTTTAACCGCTTTGGTTTGAGCGTCACCACCAACGCGCGATACTGACAGTCCAGCCGAAATAGCTGGTCTAATCCCTTGGTAAAATAAGTCGGTTTCAAGGAAAATCTGACCATCAGTAATCGAAATCACGTTGGTTGGAATGTAAGCACTAATATCGCCAGCCTGAGTTTCAATAATCGGTAGGGCAGTTAACGAACCGCCACCTAGGGCATCACTTAATTTAGCTGACCGTTCCAGCAAACGAGAATGTAGGTAAAAAACGTCGCCCGGAAAGGCTTCGCGTCCTGGTGGACGACGCAACAGCAACGACATTTGGCGATATGCCACAGCGTGTTTAGTCAAATCATCATAAATCATCAATGCGTGACCACCATTATCGCGGAAATATTCACCCATCGCAGTTGCAGCGTATGGTGCCAAATACAATAATGACGCAGGGTCAGATGGACTGGTTGCAACCACAATTGTTTGATCCATCACACCTTCTTTTTTCAATCGATCAATCAAACGAGAAATTTTTGACGAACGTTGACCAATCGCGACATAAACGTTAACCACGCCAGTTTTTTGCTTGGCCTGGTTAATCATAGTATCGATTGTCAAAGCAGTTTTACCAGTCTGACGGTCGCCAATAATCAACTCGCGCTGACCACGACCGATAGGAAACATGGCATCAATCGCGATAATACCAGTCATCAAAGGTTCATGAACCGATTTACGGCCCATAACACCAATGGCTTCACGTTCAACTAAACCTGTTTGTTTAGTTTTGATTGGCGCACCACCATCAAGTGGGCGACCAAGTGGGTCGACAACGCGGCCTAATAATTCTGGGCCAACCGGTACTGACAAAACGACACCTTTTAGACGAACCGTATTACCAGCCGAGACTAAACTGTCTGAGCCCAGCAAAACCGCACCAATTTCGTCCTCCATCAAGTTCAAGGCAAAAGCCTCAACAATTCCGCTTGGCGTTTCAATTTGCAACACTTCATTATAGCCAGCATCGCGTAGTCCTTGAACCCAAGCCACGCCGTCTCCGACGCGAACGACAATACCGACCTTTTCTAGACCTTCAGTCGACTCTAGTCCCGCAATCGCGTCGCGTAGGTCTTTTGAAAGTTCCGCTACTGATATCTTTGTCATATCTTATTCCTTATCATTTCTTATAATTTGTCTTTAATGCTGTTAATCGTCTGGCGATTGTGGTGTCAATTTCAGATCCGGCAAATTCCAGGCGTAATCCACCAAGTAAACTTGAGTCAATTTCGACACGTAATTGCACGTCGTCGGCATCGATATTTTGGCGAACCAATTTTTCAACCGCTAGCTTGGTCAATTCATCTAATTCATGAGCTGAAGTCACATTCGCAACCACAACACCACGTAGACTTAATTGATATTCAATGTCGCCAATAATCAATTGCTGTTCTTTGGTGCGCTTTGATTCGATTAAATAAGCCGCCAATTGTTGAGCTAATTGCTTGGCATCAGCGCCATCAATTAATGATTTAGCGTAGTAGCTGGCTATTTTGCGACGAGACAGACGAACAGCCATATACGACTACTTCGCTTCCTTGATTGAATCAGTGATTAGTTTGTTATCAATTTTATCTGACACAACTTTTCCAACTACTTTTTCAGTCGCTAGGGCTACTAGTTCAACCATTTCGTTTTGAATCGCTTTTTTAGCCAACAAAATTTCGCTATCAATTTCGCGCTGGGCAGCAGCAATAATTTGGTCAGCTCGCTTTTTCGATGACTCTTCGGCAGCAGCAATTGTAGCTGTTGATTCAGCTTTGGCGCTGGCGACGATTTCATCAGCTTCAATTCGAGCTTTATTAAGCAATTTAACAATCCTTTTTTCGGTATGATCAGCTGCTTCTTGAGCTTCAGCTGCTGCTTTGGCTCCAGATTCAATCTTGTGTTGACGTTCATCAACCGATTTCATCAACCAAGGATAAACAAACTTACTTAACAAAAATACCGTAATCAAAAAGGCGACAATCTGAAAAGTCAGCATCATCCAATCAATCCCTAATACCTCTATCAGACTAGGGTTGGTAGTTTCAGTTGTAGCAAATTGTCCTAATATCTCCATATATTTTCCAATTATTATAGAAACTTAGCAATAATCGCAACGATGATACCAATGATGGCTAGTGAGTCACAAAAAACGATAGCTGTAATCATCAATGAGCGAATATCGCTAGCTTTTTCAGGATTACGACCTAATGTCTTTAATGCTGTTGAACCAATCATACCGATGCTGACAGCTGCAAAAACAGCAGGCAATACGTATGACAAACCGAAAACTAATTCACTTAATACTTTTTCCATTTTTTTCTCCTTTTCGCTATACAGCGAATTCTTTATTAATTATTTTTTACCATTATAACATCCGAGCTTTGGCGTAATCTCTCACTCCACAAGCAGCTCGCCAGCGTGTTGATGAGTTTCCGTGCTATCACCATGATGAGCAACGGCCAAAGACGTAAAAATGAGTGTCAACACAAAGAACACATAAGCCTGAATGAATCCAATTAACATTTCAAATGCCATAAATATAGGCAAGGCAATAGTCGAAGCATAGCTGGCCAAAACAACAATCACCAGCAACAAAATCTCACCAGCAAAGGCGTTACCGAATAAACGCATTGCCAACGATACAGCGCGCGAAAACTCACCAATAATTTCGAGTAAACCTTCAAAAAAACCGATCGTGTCTTTGAATGGATTACGGAAGTATCGGCCAGCATTGCCCCAAATACCCAGCTGTTTAATCGCAAAAATCTGAATCGCCACAATCGTAACCGTCGCCAAACCAAGCGTAAAGTTCAAGTCAGCCGTAGGACTACGTAAAATAGGCACTCCGTTAACCTTGATTGAATCAAGTCCAGGCAAAACACTAAGCCAATAATTAAATAACACCAAAAAGAAGATTGTTACGACAAGTGGTGTCATCTTGCGGCCTAATTTGCGATCAGGAATAATTTCGTTAATTTGGTTAAGTAAACCTTCAAAAACCCACTGCACCAAACCAACAAAACGATTATATTTTTTATGACGAACAGCATTACCAACGTAAAACAATACACCCAATGTCACTGCCGTACCAACCAAACCAGTCAACATCGCATTTGTAACTGAAAAAACACCTATCTTAAAGACTTCTTTGGCGGCAATATCAACTGCAATTTCTAGGGCAGCAAAATTTGTAATCATTTCTTTTTTAATCCCTTCAATTGCATTACTACCAATAATATACTGATCGAAAAACCAACAATAATCATAATTGCCGTAAATACCGGCACTGTATTAAATATATGATCCAGCGCAATACCAATAAAGGTTCCAGCGATAGTGGGGACAAACATCCGAACCGTCGTATCTAAAATCGTCAAAGATAACAAAATAGCCGCAGAACGTGGCTGTTTCAGTTTATCGTCATTTGCTATTGGCGACCCTGTCATATAATCTTACTATAGCAACCTAATAAGGATATGTACAGAGATATGCCCCGACATAATAAACAAATCAAACATATCAAAGCAATTTTCATTAATAATTGCCAGACAAAAAGGCAATATTCGACCGAGCGCCAAGCCAGGGAAGTGGCCGATTATCAAATGTTAATTAATAACGATTTGGAATTGTCAGTTTACAAATGCGATTCGTGTAATAAATGGCATTTAACTAGACGCTCAATTGACAATATCTAAGGGAAAAATGGATACTGTCGGCCGGAACCGCTATTATACAGCGACGTAATCTCACTACTACTTAGTAACCTTGTCCAAAAACCAACCTCATCCTCTAATCCACTAAAATATTCAACATAGCCAGGTGTACCAGAACTCCTATAAAAACTGCCAATTTGAGTTCCAGTGTAATTATATGACGGCGTCTGAAGTGTCCAGCCTGTATTTGAGATTAACGAACCGTCTATATATAAAGCAAAGTTTGTACCTGACGCTGTAAATGAATATTGATGCCAAGCAGTATTAACCACTGGATTAGTCAAACCATAGCAATAAATAGAATTCGTACCAGTAACGCCATTTCGGTTAACCCATGCACAGGCATTAATTTTTTCAACACCAGAAGCGTTATAAAACTCAATATAGCCATCACTTGTACCAAAAGGTATTGAACCACCACTAGTTGTAGCGCCGTTAAACTTTGCCCAATAATTCATACTGAAATCAGAATGACCAGATAAGTTCGTCAATGCCAATATACTACTAGTTCCATTAAAGCTGCCGCCATTATTAATTTTTGCTGCTGCGTAAGAGGTATTGGTGTTTGTGCCATTATTACCACTAACCATATCACTAGCATTTCCCGAAGACTCATCTAATTTCCAATAAGAGATTAGGCTATTAAGAAGAGGGACACTTGTAACTGATGTTACAGAAAATGTGCCATTACTTAGAAAAGTATGGATGGTGTTTCCGCCAGCATAAGCGGGAGTAGACCTTGAATTTTGATTATTAGAATCAGTATATGTTATTGTGTCTCCGCCAGTAGCAGTTAGTAGACCAGTTGGATAAGAAACCACAACAATACCTGATCCGCCCGAACCACCATTAGTTCCACCTCCATATGCACCAGCACCTCCATTGCCAGTATATGCAGTCCCATTTGTACCATTCAAAACCGGTGAATTATCACCACCTCTGCCACCGGCAGCATAAACAACATTAGTGCCAGTTATTGAATTTGAAGTCCCCACACCGCCAGCACCGCCAGTCGTCCCGTTAGCGCCTGATCCAATACCATTTGAGCCTACCCCTGAAGATCCGCCGCCGCCGCCAGCTGAACAATTCGTACCACCATAGGTGCCATACCCAGTTCCACCACTATAACCCATACCAAAAATACCTGTTCCACTAGCAAGATTACCAGTCCCGCCACCGCCAGAGGCGCCGTTGTAACCATAATTACCTCCAACACTACTGCCGCCACCGCCGGCAAGTGCCGTCATTGAACTAAATGACGAATTTTGAGCACTTCCACCAACAACTATTCCATAGGACGAAGATGTTGATACCGCGAATGAAGAATTATAAATATATCCACCTGCACCACCACCAGCACCAGCTACACCAGCACCGCCACCGCCGCCATTGCCACCACCAGCAACTACTAAGATTTTAACAGGCGCAGATGGGCCGACTATAAAGTTTCCACTGCTAGTAAAAGTGTGGATAGTGTTTCCGCCTGAAATAGTTATTGTACCGCCAGTTGCAGATATAGAACCAGTAGGATAAGAAATAATTACTATACCCGAACCACCATTACCACCAGTGCCTACGCCAGAACCCGATCCACCACCGCCACTACCTGTATTTGCTGTTGCATTACCACCATTACCACTTGGAGACGAGCCACCAGAACCACCACCAGCTTGGCCAGCACCGCCAAGAGCACCAACGTTTCTACCAGCGCCACCGCCACCGCCACCAGCATAAGTTACAGATAAACCAGAAATACTATTTGAAAGACCGCCACCACCGCCACCACCACCGCCATTGCTTAAATTATACCCAGCGGCACCACCGGCACCACCACCACCTGACCCGCCACGATATGTACAAGCCGAATCTATATTATCTTGGCCTTTATAACCTTGGCCGTTCACACCCAACCCACCGACTTTGTTGCCAGAATTACAATTTCCACCAGCACCGCCGCCAGAGCCACCAAAACCACCATTGCCCTCTTGGCCAGCACCATAGCCTCCACCAAAAGCATACAGAGTGTCAAAAATAGAATCGCCACCTTTAATGCCAGGATTACCTCCAGTATTTGCAGCAGCACCGCTACCACCATAGCCAACAGTTACTGGATAAAATTGCGGCAAACCAGATATAGAATATGAAGGACTATAGACATATCCACCGGCACCACCACCGCCAGGAGCATCGCCAGCAGGATTTGATTCACCACCACCACCGCCACCACCGCCACCAACGACTAAAACACTTATGGGCCTACCTATCACAAAGTTTCCATTACTTGTAAATGTATGGATAGTATAACCCCCTACATAAGACGTTCCAGACCTTGGATTTAGATTATTTGAATCTGTATATGTAACAGCATCGCCGCCCGTGCCGGTTGCAATTAATGACCCATTTGGATAAGAAATAATAACAACCCCAGAACCACCTTGTCCACCAGCAGAAGTAGACGAGCCACCACCGCCACCACCGCCAGTATTAGCTGTCGCCGCCGTTCCAGCATTACTACTATTATTGCTGCCCGCACCGCCGCCACAAGTTGCTGTACCTGCAGTTCCACCTGCTCGGATACCGCCGCCGCCGCCGCCTGCATAACAAACACTAGCACCAGTAATACTGTATGACAAACCAATACCGCCGTTTCCTGATATTGCAGCACCTGTACCCGAACCGCCCAGTCCACCAGCACCGCCACCACCGCCAGATGGATAGGGACTAGCAACATATGAACCGTTGCCACCACCACTGTAACCTAGTTGATTGGCTACATAATTTACACCACCACCATACGTTGGACCGCCACTATTTTCTCCGCCACCACCACCAGATCCACCATCATACCCGTTTGCACCACCATTATTACCTCGACCACCACCAATAGCAGTAAGAGTTGAGAAGGTTGAATTAGAACCGTTATTTTGGGATGCACCACCTGTTCCGACGACAATAGAATAACTGGCATTACTTACAGCGAAAGCACCTTGATAAATAACTCCACCAGCCCCGCCACCACCTGAAGTTCCACCGCCACCGCCACCGCCAACAACCAAAACTTTTACTGATGATACATTCGGAACAACAGAGAATACACCACTTCCAGTAAAAGTATGCACTGTGTTTAATCCTGCCGTAGTAATTGTGCCACCAGTTGCTGTCATTGAACCAGTAGGATAAGAGACAATAACAACCCCAGAACCACCTGCACCACCAGCATTGGCATTATTGCCAGCTGCACCACCACCGCCACCAGTATTAGCTGTGCCAGCATTACCGTTTGCAGAAGTAGTGCCATTTCCGCCACCACCTAAGCCACCTGAGCCAGGCGTAGACCCCCACGAAACACTACCACTTCCACCGCCACCACCAGCATAATAAGTAGCTGTACCTGATATAGTATTCATCGTACCTATTCCTCCGTTACCAGATACTGAGCCAGATCCATTTGAGCCTGCTGCGCCAGAACCACCACCACCACCTGAAGGATAATTTCCGCTACTCGTACCGCTTCCGCCATTGTTACCTTGAGAACCAGTACCGCCCACAGAGGCTCCATAGCCACCTCCACCACCTGAAGCACCATTACGAGATACTGCATAACCATCCCCACCAGGTCCACCTCCATCTGCAATAATAGTTGAAAAAGATGAAATTCCACCAGATGTTGCACCTGAAGCTGTTACACGACTACCACTACCACCGCTACCAATAACTACTGGATACGATTGAGACGCTACACTAAATGAACTAATGTATCGATACTCACCACCGCCGCCACCACCACCTGAATATGAATCTGACCCACCACCACCACCACCACCCACAACTAAAACTTGAATGGTAGGTGAATTGGAAACTTTTGACACATTTTCTTGATTATATTGACGCCAGATGCTGTTGTCTGATGTACGTAGTACTTTTACCGAACCAGCGGCATCAACGTTAGTAGCTTTACCGTTAGAGTCAGTGGCTGGACGTTTAACTGAAAAGGAAGCTTGAATACCTGTACCGCTGTCAGTAGTTGTGACTGAACAACGAGTGTCAGTTGATAGGGTTTGCCCAGTTAGACAGGTAAAGCCAAGGGTTTGAAGTCCTGAGCAGTCAGTGTAGGGAGTTAATGGATTAGCATCAGTCCATAGTGGGACACCATTGTTAGCAGCTAGGCAAGCTTTAGCATAGACTACACCAGCATCACTGGCGGTTTGAGATAGTTGACTGTAATACTGAGTTTGTAAGGCAACCCTAACAGCTGCAGTAGAGGTAACTGACACCAATAGAACGGTTAGCATGACGATGGATGCGATCAAAACAGTAGGCAATGCAAAACCACTTAAACGGCGAGATTTCATAGCTAAATTATAGCATAAGTACGTTAACTTATTAACAAGACTTCGCCACCAATTGCTTGACGAAAATATCCATCGTGACTGACGTAAACAATCGCACCGCTATACTTTGCCAGCGCTGTCTCTAACTCTTCAATACTTGGCAAATCCAAGTGGTTTGTCGGCTCGTCCAAAATCAGCAGTTGTGGGTTATTAGCCAACATCGTAATTAACTGAAAACGGGCTTTTTGACCACCCGAAAGTCGTGAAATTGGTGTTTTGCCGTCACTTTCAATAAACAAATAATCGCTCATTAGACTGCGAATTTTAGTCGTCGATATCGACAATTTGCGATCTAAATACATGCGTTCAATCGCGTCTTCTAGTGTTAAATCAAAATAAACAGGCGAGACTTCTTGTTCGTAAACGCCAATTCGAACATGTTTATCCAGAGTAATCTCACCGCCAAAGAATTTAGGCGATGTATCACCCAAAATCGCCTTAATTAATGTTGTTTTGCCGCAACCATTGCGTCCTCGAAATTCCAACGCTTCACCCTCGCGCAAATCGATATTAACACCTTTAAACAGGGGCTTATCATAACCTAGCGATACATCACGAGCTGCCAATAAAACGTGTTTGCTGCGTGACTCTTCGTTTCTCAAATTCATCCGAATGTTTTTAGCCTTGAATTTGTCATATTGAGCAGCGACTTTGTAATTCAAATTAGCAGCTGATTCTTTATCAATCCAAAAAGTTGGTTTTTCTTTGGCCTGTAACTCGGCCAGTTCAGCTCGTGAATTATTTTCCAATCGTTTAAACTTTTGAATAGTGCCAGGGTTACGTGATTTTTCTTTTAGTCGCTGATAATCGATAACTTTTTGCTTTAAATTAACAATTCGCTTTTCAGCCATTTCAAAATCGTTCATTTGTGTACCAGTCGAAACGGCATTTTGCTTTAAATATGCATCATAATTACCCTTATAACTGGCATTTTCGCCGTCTTTTAATTCGATAATACGATCAACTTCGTTCAATACATCACGGTCGTGAGTAATAACCAACATTGCTTCATGGGCGTTTTTCATCCATTCCACATATTGGGCTTTGGCAATGTAATCCATGTGGTTAGTCGGCTCATCCACCAGTGCCAAACTGGCGTCGCTATGCATGACTTTAACAACTTCTACCAGTCGTTTTTGACCACCAGACAGGGTCGAAAAGGCGCGGTGGGCGATACCAGGCAACTGAAAATTATCCAATTCACGCTCAATTTTTTCTTCGATTTGATAAAAACCTTTATCGTCAAACCGCATCAAAGCCTGAGTATATTCGTCAATCTTTTTCATGTCTTCGCCCATAGTTTCAGGGTAAGTTTCGATAATTCGACTGAGTTCGGTGTACTCAGGTAACCCCGACAAGACATACTGCAACACCGTCGTATCGCCCATATCATGGTGCTCCTGGGCGGTCGAAACAACAACCACGCCACGTTTGTAAATAATCTCACCGGTAAAATCTTTGTCGGCGCCAGCCAATATCCCAAACAACGTCGATTTGCCGACACCATTGCGTCCAACAACACCAACTTTTTCGCCATCATCAATACTAAACTTAATATTACTCATAAGTATTTTAGGGCCAAAGCTTTTTTCGGTAACAATAATATCAGCAATCATTTGTAACAGTGTATCATAACAGAGGTGAAATTGACAGATAATAGCAAAAGGGAAAACAATAAAATGTATCTAACCTCTGGTACAATATATAGCATGGTTAAAAAAGCAAAAATCAAAAAACCAAACGCAATCACAAATCGTCGTGCGTCTTTTGACTATGCTTTGGAAGAGGATTTAGTTGTTGGCATTGCCTTAACTGGCATGGAAACTCGCGCCGCCCGCGATGGGCACGTCCAATTAAAGGGTTCGTTTGTAACCATCCGCGACAATGAATTATGGCTAAATAACGCCAGTTTCAGCCTTAAATTGAATGAAAAAGGCAACACTAATGCCAGGTCGATTGATACTTCACCCCGCAAATTACTGGCTAAGCGCAAACAAATTGATGATTTAATCGCCCGCAAACAATCTGGAATGAGTATTATCCCAACTAAATTATTAACCAACGGCCGATTTATTAAAGTTGTTATTGCCGTCGGTAAAGGTAAAAAGAATTACGACAAGCGCGAAACTTTAAAACGTCGCGATATTGAACGAGAGAACAAAAGCATTTTGAAAGGGAATCGATGAAAAAAGAGTGGGTATCAAACGATGGCGAAGTAATCCTGTATTGGGAATATCATACCGACAAAAAACCAACTATATTCATGGTTCACGGTATCACCGGCAGCCACGAAGGCTTTCAATATCTGACACCACTACTTCAAAATTATCGATTAATTATCCCGGATTTGCCTGGTTTTGGCGAAAGTACTATCAACCAAAAAAACTCTAGCGTCGAAGGTATCGCCAAACTAACTAATGAATTAGCCGTCAGTCTAAAACTAAACCGACCATATTTAATTGGCCATTCAATGGGCGGCCTAGTGGCAGCCGTAATGTTGGAATATGGCAAAGATATTTACGCTCAAAAAACCGTTTTAATCAGCCCCGTTCCAACACCAATCACCATAACCGACAACCGCAAAGCTGGCGCATTACTAGGTAGTTTACATTATAGAATTGGCGAACACGTCCCAGTTTTTGGCGAAAAAATCGTCAAAAGCAAATTTTTATCACGGCTATTAACTAAATTAATGTCAACGACTGATGACGCTAAATTAAATAACGACATGATTAATCACCACTACAAAAATCTTGATTACATCAGCAGTATTACACTTTATCGTAAATTACACGAAGAGATTAGCAATCGTGGCATTAACCAGTTTGCCCACAAACTTACAAATTATGACATATTAATTATCTCGGGCGAAAAAGATAACGTATCGCCACTTAAACAAGAACGTAAAGCCGCCAAAGCTTTGAATGCCAAGTTGGTCGTTTTGCCAAACGTCGGACATCTGGCGCATTACGAAAAGCCTGAATTAATTGCTAAGAATCTGCGCGACTTTCTGCAATAACTTCAGCATATAATTTAGCAAATCGTGGCATCACAACCGCTGTGTCATGAGTTTCAGCTACTTCGCGGGCGCGCTGACCAAACTTTTTCAATCGATCTGGATTATCCAATAACATTTGGTATGACCTGGTAAATCCATCGACATCATCAACTGACACCAAATATCCATCGTCATCATTCAAACAAAGTTCAGCCAAAGCCCCAGCATTGACTGCCACAATTGGTTTACCGCAAGCCATTGATTCCAACATCGACAAACATTGCAATTCGTTTGGTGATGGCACTGCAAAAATTGTCGTTACGCGGTGCAATTCGTATTTATCTTCGTCCGATACTAGTCCTGTAAAAGTGACACGATCAGCAATATCTAGTTCTTCCACCAAATCCAACAATCGACTTTCATCATTGCCCATACCAACAATCAACATATGAACGTCAGCGTAATCTGCACATAATTTTGCAAACGATTTTACTGCCACATCCAAATGCTTTTCAACATCCAAACGACCAATCCAAGCAATTATTTTTTTGTCAGTTGGGATGTCAAATTTGTCATAAATATATTTTTTTGGTTTTCGGGGAGTGTAAATCGACAAATCAATACCGTTAGATATCGCTACCGCTGGCGCTTCAATTCTTTCCAAGTTGAACAGTCCTAAAACTGATTCAGTCGGGAAGATAATTCGCTTGACACCTTTGTACAGCAACAGCCCGTACTCGCTTAAGATATGTGATATTGGACGTGATACAGGCTTTAAAGCTTTGACATTTTTGATAATATTGTCAGGCATAACGTGGTTAGTCGCCACAACCGGAATCCCTAAACTGTTTGCCATTTTAAGCACCGACAGACCAACTGTCAGTTGAGTATGGACGTGAACGATATCGGGATTAAAATCTTGGATTATTTTGCGTATTTCACGGTCATAAGTCGCTGCGACACGCAAATTTTTACGAAAGAAAAGTGGCAACGAACGAATCCGTCGAATCGTATAATTTACGTCCTTTTCAGTACTACTTTTACTGTTTTGTGATGGCGCCACAACCAGTACTTCATAACCCAATCTTGACAAGCCCTGCGCCAATGTTCGGACGGCAGTTGCCACACCGCTACGCATTGGCCAGTGTTGATCATTAGCAATCAATATCCTCATAATATCCTTTATTGTAGCACACGTGATATTATTGTTTAATGAACAGAATACGAAAAATATCAAAACTTTTACCTCAATATTACAGTGCTTCATCGATGGCGCTTTTTTACACAATGTTGCTTTCAGCGGCATTACACTTAACAATCGCGCTGTTTAACGCCGTCCGTAATGGTGACGTCAACCAAGCCAATATGTTTCACATATTAGGCTTTGACATGCTTTGGCCTGAACTTGGCAAGGGGAGTTTGAATGCCGCAATATCAACCGTCGCTATATCTGCTGTTTGGTTTTATTTTTATATAATGATAAATCGCCACAAAAAATAGATCTCCTAAATTCTAAAATTATCCGCAAAATGGTATAATAGTCATATGAAACAAGATGAACTTAATATCAATGTTTTAAGTAAACTTGATAGCCTGATTACTGAAGTCAAGGCTCTTAGGAGTGATACCAGCTCGACAAAAGCCGACCTAAAGATGATTAACTTGCGCCTTAGAATTAACGAAACGCACACTAAAGCTATGCAAACCGATTTAGGTGATATAAAAACCGATGTTGCAATCTTAAAAAAAGATGTTGGTGAACTAAAAACTGACGTTCGTCGACTAGAAGTATTGCACGAAGAAACCGATGACACAATTCAAGATATATTTGAGCAATTAGTACCAAACAACGAAAAACTTTCCGAGATTAGTCGACACGAGGTTCAACAGGACGAAACAATTGAATTTCACGAAAATCGAATTGGATTCTTAGAAAAAAAGATTGCATGAGATTATATTCTTGGAACGTCAACGGCATCAGATCAGTCATTAATAAAGGTACTTTTCAAAAGTTTATTAATGATCATCAACCAGATATTTTATGCTTACAGGAAACCAAAGCTAAACAAGGTCAGGCCGATATCGATTTGCCCAATTATCACGAATATTGGAATAGTGCCGACAAAGCCGGCTACAGCGGTACAGCGATATTCAGCAAAATCAAACCACTGTCAATTATTAACGGTTTTACCGATGCTATTGCCGAAAAATACGGTCTGTCAGGGGACAGTTATGGCGACCCAGCCAAAGAAGGTCGGGTGATTTCAGCCGAGTTTGACGATTTTTGGGTTGTAACAGTTTATACTCCCAATTCCAAAGATGATTTGTCGCGATTAAAACTACGCCACCAACAATGGGACCCAGCCTTTTTAGAACACATCCAAGACCTTGAAAAGTCCAAACCCGTCCTGTTTTGTGGTGACTTAAATGTCGCTCACACCAAAATGGACCTGAAAAACCCTAAACCTAACATTGGCAAACATGGTTTTACAGATGAAGAGCGGTCTGGCTTCGATGCGTTTGAATCCGCTGGTTTTGTTGACGTATTTCGCAGCATGAATCCCGCCAGAGCCGATGCTTACACATGGTGGACTCACTGGGCCAACGCTAGAGCTCGTAACGTCGGATGGCGTATTGATTACTGGTTAGCCAGCAAGTCAATCATTAACGCCGTTACAGATGCCCAAATTCACCCTGATGTCATGGGCTCGGACCACTGTCCAATCAGTATCGAGGTTACATTATGATCGACACCAGCAAACCGTTTGCTGTATTTGACATCGATGGCACTGTTTTTCGATCAGGATTATACCGCGAAGCTATCTTTGAATTAATTACAGCTAATCAATTGCCATCCAGCGTCACCGATGCCTATAAACCGTTTGAAATAAAGTGGAAAAAACGCCAATCCGATCAGGCCTTTGAAGAATACGTTAAAGTCATGGCCAAAGCTTTTGACGCCGCTTTGCCGCAAATTCGCATTGCTGATTTTGAAACCGCCGCTGCCAATGTATTTGAACGTTTATCTGAATATGTCTATGTCTATACGCGAGATTTAATTGTCGACCTTAAACAAAAAGGCTACACATTAATCGCCATATCTGGATACCAAGACGAATTAGTCAAACCATTCGCCGACAAATACGGATTTGACATTTGGATTGGCCAACATTACAAACGCGGTGACGAATTTTACACTGGCGAAATTATCAAATCGCACGATGGCAAAGACATAATTTTGAAAAAAATCGTGGCCGAACATGGCCTTGATTTTGCTGGCAGTATTGGCGTAGGCGACACTCGAGGCGATATAGGCATGCTGTCGTTAGTCGATCATCCGATTGCATTTAATCCCGACAGGGAATTATTTGAAACCGCCCACCAAAACAACTGGTCGGTCGTTGTCGAGCGCAAAAATATGATTTACAGATTGGAACCAAATGGAAACTCATTCATATTGGCATAAACAAACCGCCGACAAACCACTTTATCCAGATATTGAATGGTCTAAACCCGAACAAAAGTCGCAGGCTGGCCGAATCGGTATTATTGGCGGCAACAGCCTAGGTTTTGCTGGCGTCGCCGAAGCTTACCAAACGACATTGAAAACCGGTGCCGGCGCTGTTCGCGTATTATTACCCGACGCTCTGAAAAAAAATATCCCCAGTATTATGACCGAGGTAATTTATGGACCGACTAATCCATCTGGTGGTTTGTCGCGCGAAGCACTGATCGACATGAAAGCAGTCGGGAACTGGGCAACGTCAATTTTATTAATCGGTGACGCCGGCCGCAACAGCGAAACTGCTATTTTATACGAAGATTTTATCCGTGATTACAGCGGGCCAATTACAATTACCCGTGATTCAATCGACTTACTCAAAAACAGCAGTTCAACAATGGTAGAACGTCCAAATACGCTAATTGTAGCGTCATTTGCGCAGTTGCAAAAAATCTTTTCAGCCGTCTATTATCCAAAAGTTTTAACATTCAGTATGCAACTGACCAATCTGGTCGAAGCCTTACATAAATTTACCATCACGTATCCCGCCAGCATCGCCGTTTTTCATCAAGACATGATATTAGTCGCCAGTGGCGGGCAAGTCACAACCACTCCATGGGACCAACCAATGCGCATCTGGCGTGGCAACACCGCCGCAAATGCCAGCGTTTATTGGGCTTGGAATCCAAATAAACCTCTTGAAAGCGTGACGGCGAGTCTAGTTAGTAAATAGTATATGGTATATGGTATATTGTAGATAGTAAATTGCAAACAAGCATAGTCTAGATAAATTTATATCAAAAGGATTAATAATGCAGAATGACACTAAAAACACATCACCAGTCAACACAGGGAATCAGGATAAAAATCGAAGCCTTGATTTAGCATCACAAGGAATAATAGCTCTAATAATTAGCTTCGTATTAGCATTATTTGCCGGATATGGTGGGTTATTTTATGCCTATAACTTAACAACAATAAGCTGCGTAGTTTTTGGTATCGGTATCACACAAAAACCAGAAAATTGGCCATTGATTCTTGTTGTAGGCTTATTAATCGCAGCTTTACCAAGTTGGGTTGTTTTTGTTCAATACGGACCGTTATTAGGCGCTGTGCCTTTTTTTGGCTTAGTCGTTGGTATGACGATAGGTTATGTAAGATTATCTATCGCTAGAAACCGTGCGCATTTATAAAATCAACTACTAATTAAATTTTATGTATTTGGTGGGCAAGGGGGGACTTGGTCACTTTCAGCGACCCCGCAAGTCAGTCAAATGAATATAATTCATTTGTGACATTGCCTTGCGGATTGCCACTGGCAATCCTCACCCCAACGTCCTTGCGAATACCAGATTTTGAACGTAGTGCGCCTAAAAGGCGCGCCCTAACGAAAAATTTAAACTGTTTGGTGGGCAGAGGGGGACTTGGTCACGCAAGCGCGACCCCGAAAATTCACGATTGCAAACATAGTTTGCATCGGAATGTTTCCTTGCGGATTGCCACTGGCAATCCTCACTCCCACGTCCTTTATATATATTATATTAATTTGGTGGGCAAGGGGGGACTTGAACCCCCACATCCTTGCGGATACCAGATTTTGAGTCTAACGCGTCTACCATTCCGCCACTCGCCCAACAAATTGATAAAATATATAAAACTATTGATACTACTTACGCTTTAAGTAGTAGTAACTAATAATATATTGTACAATAGATTACATTAGGAATCTATACAAATGAAGCCAAATCAGCCTGATAACGGTCAAATCTTACCGCCACCGCCAGTGCAGGGGCCAGTATCTAGTAGTACTGAGGGAAGGTCATACCTACAAAACAATGAGGCGGCCGCCCAAATTATTCGTTCACAGATTGATAATCTATATACCAATCAATCAAACACGACCAACACAACGACCACAAATCCAGACTCTGATCCGTACAATAAAACTCACACCGAACATACAACTATTCAACGTGAGGAATGGAAAAAATATCACAGCGCATGGCAAGATTATTACCAAAAATATTACGAGGGTTATTACAAACACCACGTTAAACTTGCAGCCCAGCAACAGTCTATTAATGCTCAAACTGAAAAACTAAGTCCAACCGAAAAGAAAAACTATTTTAGCCACAATCCCGAACCGACAACAGCTACAACTGATGAAGAAATAATGTTCGATTTACGTCAAAGATTGATTGGTAAAGTTAAACAATCCGCCACCAAGGTTAAAAAAAGCCGACATTTTTGGCCACTATTTTCAGGATTAATTGCTGTACTAATATTGATATTTGTCCAATACAACCAGGTGCTAGTATCAAATGTCGTCGCTTATATCAGCCCTGGCAATATCGACCCTCAAAATATAGTCATCAGTCCAATTACTGATATCACTGTCAGCCCAGACCCAAAACTAATCATTCCAAAAATCAATATCGACGTACCTGTATCGTATGATATTGGCAATGATTATAAATCTCAGATGGCGGCCATGAATAGTGGTTTGGCGCATTTTGCAATTCCCGGCGCCAGCAGCCATCCAGGCCAAGTTGGCAATACGGTGCTAGCCGGTCACAGCAGTAACGACCTGTTCGGTGGCGGTGATTACAAATTTATTTTTGCCCAACTAGACAGACTAAATATCGGCGATACTGTCTATGCCAACTACAATTCCAAACGTTACACTTATACTGTCACCCAAAAAGAAACTGTTAACCCAACTGATGTCAGCAAACTGGTTTATTCAACAACCAAACCGATACTAACCCTACTTACTTGCACGCCACTAGGCACAGCCAAATATCGATTGCTGGTCATAGCTGAACAAATCAGCCCCGACCCAAGTCAATCAGCTGTTGCTCCAAATAATAACGCCACATCGGTTGCAACGATTCCAGGTAATTCTCCAACCTTACTCGAACGTCTATTCGGCGCCAACTAAGATTTAGTAATCATCAAAACGCGTTGTAACTGATAGCCTGTATTGGTTTTGCCGATGCTATATAGATATTTTTTGCTTGTCGTCAACGCTACATCTTGGCCTGAAACAACAGAATTAATGATATGACTATTAATGCCATCAAAGTCACGTACAACTAGATTTCCACCTTTGTCTGACCATAAATTACTATTATCAAGCCATTTTATTGTCGAGACATCACCAGCACCATCAATATTCGACGATGTAAGGTGTTTATTTTCTAAATCAAAGCTAGCAAAATACGCTCCCGATTGAGCTAAAATGTATTCGCCAGTTAAACTAAACGATAAATTTTGCACATCAACCGTTGAATCAAAAGAAGCAAATGGCTTCATACTAGTAGTATTTTCGGCAACCGTATTTGGGTAATTGCCGCTAGTTATTTCAACTTTTTTACCATCCGAAATTGCAATGTAATTTTCATTATAATAATTTGTCGTTGTGATATGCAAAGTTGAATCTGTTGACGAAGTAGTCTTTAAGATATGCAAACTACTGTCGCCCTCACGGTACAATCCAGCCACTCGATTACCATTTGCGCCAGTGCCGGTATATGTAATAATGTTCGAATTATAAACTTCAAAACTATCAACATTACTGACCAGCGCCTTTGACAATGTACCCGCTGCCAGATCTAACTTGCGGATATCGCTTCCGTTCAAAGCATAAAAATCATTTCCACTAGTACCTGAAAAACTAATACTACTGATTGAAACATTCAATAATCGTGTAATGTTTTTTGTCACAGCCACATCTTGAGTGTCTAATACCAGCCATTCATTCTTGTCACCATAAATATGGTTAATCAATACATAGCGACCGCCATCATCCCACTTATAACTATTAAAAGTATGAGCCACGCCAGCAACACCTGATTGGCTGTAGGTATCCGCAGGAATGGTAATTTTGGTTGTCTTAATTGCGTCTGAGCTAATGTCAACCAAGTTATAAGTCGGCGTGTCAGACTTAAGCTGAACCAACATATTACGACTTTTTGGTGCTGTTAGAGTGGAGTAGATCGATTCATAATTAGCAACCGATTCAGCAACATTGGTATCTGGAACCAAAATAACATAATTCAGCCAAGTAATCGTGCCAGACTTAACGTCAACCGACTTGGACCAAGTTTGATAACCATCCAGCGACATTACGACATTATGTCGACCTTCGCGGACCGTACTCTTATTTGGCGTTTTTGAGCTTATAACTTCACCATCAACTGTTACGGTTGCGTTTTTAGGGCTAGTTGCAAACTGCAAAAAGGCATATTGTTCAATCCGACCATCATCAGCATTAAATCTAAAACCTAATACAAACAGGGAAATAATGGCTACAATTGTGACCACAGCTAAAGTCATAAAAGCATAGACGGTTATTAATTTAACAAGGGCTTTTCGTTTTGTAGTTAATTTGCGCATAATTTATGTACTATTATACAAGTTGTCGACATTTTCTACGAGCACCTTGTAAAATTCGCAAAAAATACCTAATATAGTGATATTACTTATGTCGAAAAAGGCATAATA
Organism: uncultured bacterium; assembly: GCA_903899655.1. Lineage (GTDB taxonomy): Bacteria > Patescibacteriota > Saccharimonadia > Saccharimonadales > Saccharimonadaceae > UBA1547. Next base: position 111,707 of record CAIUKF010000010.1, on the reverse strand, counting down.
ATAACTAAAGACCTGCGAGGGGTATTATGAGCACTGACAAAATTGACGCAACTAAGGTTCACTCCTTAACTCAAAAATCAAAAACACTTTATCGGCACGCTACTCAAAAGCCAGCCAGCCAAAACACCCCTCAACCGCGTAAAATTGGTCGTAGTATGGATATTGCTCGCAGCAATCGAATTACACATTTTACGCCACATGTTATTGCTAAACCAGCTAAACCAACAGTAATCACTAAACCACAACTTGACGTTAGCCCAACCAGACATCCACTTGCTGTAAAAGTTGCCGCTATCCGTGCTTCTGCTCCAGTACATCCTGCACACATCCAACCAGCTATTGCCCAAAAAACAGCCAAAACCATCAAGGAAGAAGCAATCGCTGAAGCCTTTAACCAATTAGAGGCCGAAAAAGCCAAAGAAATTGAAAACTCAAGAAAACAGTCAAAGATAATTCGATTAATTAGCTATCTTATCGGCCTAATTGTTATTATAGTCATTGGTTTATTTATTTATCTTAATATACCAAGTTTATCTGTCAGCATCGCCAGCGCCCAATCCGGCATCAACGCTTCTTACCCAAATTATCACCCTGATGGTTACAGCCCAAATGGACCAGTATCATTCAGTGATGGACAAGTAACGGTTGGTTTTCATGCTAATACCGGCAATGGAAAGTACGACATTATTCAAAAGAAAAGCTCATGGGACTCTAGTGCTGTAAAAAATCAAGTCGCTAAAGATGCCGGCAATGCTGTCGTAAGTACGTTCGAAGAAAGCGGTTTATCTATTTATACCTATACTAATAACGGTGGCGGCAGTGCGTCTTGGGTGAACGGCGGCATAATGTATACAATTAACTCTTCAAGTGAAGCACCGCTCTCAGTAGACCAAATTCGACGAATAGCTACAAGCCTTTAGTTGGCTATTGGTGTTATTGTAATTTGCCATATTCCATATTCCAATAGCTATTAGCCATTTCCAGCCATATTCCAATAGCCAAATTCTAATAGTCACCTTAATCTGTTATAATAATATCAATTATGAGCGAAGAGACTAATACACCAACTACCAACTACCAGACGCCAACTACCATAACGCCTCGAACTCGTTTTGCGCCTAGTCCAACTGGTTATATGCACGTCGGTGGTGTCCGAACAGCACTTTTTGCATGGTTAGTTGCCCAAAAAGACGGTGGAACCTTTATTTTACGCATCGAAGATACCGACAAAGTCCGTGAAGTACCGGGCAGCATCGAACAAATCGAAAAAAGCCTACGTTGGTTAGGTATTGAATGGACTGAAGGTGTTGACGTTGGCGGCCCATATGCTCCATACAAACAATCTGAACGTTTGGATATTTACACTGAGTGGGCGCATAAATTAGTTGACAGCGGCAGGGCATACGCCGATCCATACTCCAAAGAAGAACTCGAGGACTTTCGTAACAGCGCCATTGCCAACAAAAAACCATTTTTGTATCGTGATCATCGCCCTGAAAACCCACCAGTTTGGGATGGAACTTTACCACTCCGCTTTAAATCTGACCCCAAAGATTATCAATGGACCGATGTGGTTATGGGTGATTTATCAACTGGCCCCGAAGCGATTGATGACTTCATTTTAATCAAAAGTGACGGTTATCCAACCTATAATTTTTGCCACATTATCGATGACATGTTAATGGGCATTACTCACGTTTTGCGCAGCCAAGAATTCATCAGCACCACGCCAAAATTTTTAAATTTATATGAAGCCCTAGGCATCGACCGTCCAATTTTAGCGACTTTGCCATATGTTATGGCGATTGATGGCAAAAAGAAATTAGGCAAACGCGACGGCGCCAAAAATATTTTGGAATACGGCTACGACGGCTATTTACCCGAAGCCATGATGAACTTTTTGGCGACACTCGGCTGGAACGACGGCACCGAGCAAGAAATATTTTCAGCCGAAGAATTAATTGCTAAATTTTCATTGGACCGAGTTCAACGTAGCCCGGCTAGGTTTGATGAAAAGCGCTTACTATGGCTAAATGGCCAATGGATTCGCAAATTATCATTGGATGATTTGTATAAACGCTGTGCTAATTTTTGGCCTGAATCGGCCGCACAGGCAAGTGATAACGCCAAAAAACAAGTACTGTCATTAGTTCAGGACCGTTTAAAAACTTTGGCTGATTTGCCGCTACTAACAGCTTACTTTTTTGCCGAACCAACACCTGACTGGACAATGACAAGTGACAATAAACAGCTCGCAAAAATACCTCGTGAAGAATTAAATGACTTACTCATTAGCGCCAAAAGTGCACTTGAAAACAGTGATTTTGATGCCGAATCAATCCAAATTACTCTAAATGCATTGATTGATACAACAGGGCAAAAACCCGGTGTATTGTTCAGCTTAATCCGTCTGGCCGTATCTTGGGCACCATTCAGCCCAGCCCTTAACGACACTTTGGCCACCCTAGGCCACGACACAGTCCAATCTAGATTGCAAACCGCCATCGACGCTGCCTAGCTGAAATACAATTTTATTCCGCTATGTCAAAAATTCGAAGTTGTACTGATTTATTGACAACCAATAAAAAAGGCGACTGATTGTCGCCCTGTTGATCATATATTTCTTCCGGATTTTTGTCTTTAATCTCTTCGTAACACTCCATTATTTGCTTGAGGGTTTTCTTGCCAAGTTTTCGTCGAATAATAATTCCGCCTTTTTTATATTGACGCTCCTCGCCATCTTTAAACGCTCGCTGAATTTCAATTAATGCTTGCTCGGGTGTTGGTGGTTTAGGTGCTAGATATCTTTTATGCAAATAGACATGTGTATCAATTGGCATGTTTGTTTGATGTGAAGCCAAATCGCGCACTGCTTTAAACAACGCATTCTTCGTAAAGGCCGCTTTTGGCCAACAATCATGATGAAGATGTTTATTCCATGGACGGTTTAATTTAAGTTCAGACTCTGGCAAATCAATATTTTGAGGGGACAGAGGTATACCGTTTATCGTAGGATACTCTATCTTGGCAGGCATTTGCTCTATTATAAAACACCGACTTTCTATTGGGATTACGGTTTTGTTAATAATAATGTCTGTTATCTAATTACTATTCTACAACATGATTCTTCAATATTCCAAGTAGTTTTTACAACCAACAATAATATAATATTTAATATCAAATTCTGCTATAATAACGCTTAAGCCTATGAAAAAAATACAAGAACTATTCAAAAAACCGTTATTACACTTTAATAAGTGGTTTTCAAAACATAATCCAATAATTTTTATCGCAACTATAGTTTTAATAATTTTTGTAGGTGGAAATATTATAATCGTCCTTGCAACTCAAGGTGATGCGTCAACCACAGCCATCCCATTATCAAAATTATTCGTATCAAAACCAAAACCAGTTATACCGCCCACATATTATTCTCCGCTAACAGGCGCTGCTTATAGTGACGAGTCGCTAACAAAACGACCCGTAACTGGCATTATGATCGAAAACAGCCCCGATGCTCGCCCGCAATCTGGACTCAAAAATAGCGGCGTTGTATTTGAGGCCATTGCCGAAGGCGGTATTACTCGATTTTTGGTCTTATACCAAGCCGAACAACCTCAGTTAATTGGACCTGTTCGCAGTTTGCGACTTTATGATATCGACTGGCTGGCAGCTTTTAATTCAAGCATTGGCCATGTTGGTGGCAGTTTGTATGCATTGAATGAAATCCGCAATGGCAGTTATCGCGATATTGATCAATTCTTTAATCCAAACACTTACTGGCGATCAAACGATCGAAACGCACCACATAATGTGTATACCAGCTTTGCCAACCTTGACGCGTTAAATACAGCCAAAGGCTACACTTCATCATCATTCACTGGCTTTACGCGGGTTGATGGTAAAAAAAGTGATACACCAAATGCCACTGATATCGATATAACAATCAGCAGCTACCTTTACAACAGCAATTATAAATATAACGCCGAGGCTAATAATTATGCTCGGTCCCAAGCTGGCGAACCTCATACAGACCGCGAAGACGGCCAAATCACTCCAAGCGTCGTCATCGCTCTGCGCGTCGATGAGTCAACTGTTATGCAAGACGGCTATCGCGAAAGCATTACAACCATCGGTAGTGGAGCCGCCACAATTTTCCAAAACGGCACTGCAACCGCAGCCACTTGGTCTAAATCAAGCAAAACCGAGCAAATTAAGTTTAGAGATTCAGATGGCAAAGATATTCCGTTAGTTCGCGGACAAACGTGGATTGCAGCTGTACCAAATAATGAAGGAGATGTCACATGGAAGTAAAAGAACCGCCCAGACTAGCGAATGAATTTTGGCCTTCATTTTATCGAAAAACATTAACGGCCGTAATTTTATCGCAAATCTTCATATCAGCCGCTATTGCTGCAACTTTGATATTAACAAACACATTATCGTTCAACTCAATCTTGTTTTGGGGTATAGTTGGCGGCCTACTTGTCATCAACCTAATAGTTAGTATATTGATTTTTACTGGTGCTGTACGCCCAACCAAAGAATTACTAGCAGCCATAATGCACGTCTCGGGTGAGCAATCTAATCTTAAATTGCCAAATCCCAATACCACCAAAAATGAAGTTAGTGGTTTTCGTGACGCTTTGCAAACAATTTACGAGCTTGCCAGTCGCAAAGAAATAGTTAAAACCGAAACAGTCCACGTCAATCCAAATTCACAAGGCCAAATTATGGTTCAACAACCACCAGCTTCAGCTTTGACTAACGCTCTCGATATCACGATTTGTGGTTTCGTCGCCCTTGACCATAAACGCCAAGTTATGTATTCCAACAAATCAGCCCCAATCCACATCGATAACGTTGGCATTCGTTCACTTGATTTGATTTTTAATGGTGCTGACACGTTAAACGCTTGGTTGGACGAATGTGAAGAACATGCCGTCCACGCCGAACACGTTTGGACACGCGTTCCAGATCGTTTGCCAAACCAAGAAGGCCGCCGTTTATTCGACGTTATCGCTTCGTATCAAAAAGGTGCTTCAACCGAAACTGTCCTAACATTAATCGACCGCACTAGTATATACATCGTTGACGAAGAGAACCTGGATTTCATTTCGTTTGCTGCTCACGAGTTACGTGGTCCAATCACCGTTATCCGTGGCTATTTGGATGTTTTAAATGATGAACTTGATGATGTTTTAAAAGACGACCAGCACGAATTATTCCGTCGCCTAATTGTGTCATCTAACCGTTTGTCTGGATATATCAATAACATTCTTAACACATCACGTTATGATCGCCGCCATCTGAAGATACACTTAGTTGAAGATACTGTCGCTGGTGTTTATGACGTCATCAATGACGACATGAATCTGCGCGCCAAAGCCCAAAACAGATTACTTGCTATTCAATTTCCAACAGATCTACCAACAATCGCTGCCGATCGTGCCAGCCTAAGTGAAGTCTTTGGTAACTTAATCGATAACGCTATTAAATATAGTAACGAAGGCGGCGCCATTAACGTAACCGCCCGCGTCACTGGTGACTTTGTCGATGTAATATTCGAAGACCATGGCATCGGTATGCCCGAAAGCGTCGTCAGCCAATTATTCCAAAAATTCTATCGATCACATCGTTCGCGCGAAACTGTTGCTGGTACTGGTATAGGCCTGTACATCAGCAAAGCTATTGTCGAATCCCACGGTGGCACCATCAGCGTTCGAAGCGAAGATGGCCATGGATCAACCTTTGTAGTTTCGATTCCAATCTATTCTACAGTTGCGGATAAGTTGAAAGCAGGTGATAATAGTAACGAAGGCCTAATATCCGAGGGCAGGGGTTGGATTAAAAATCATTCAATGTATAGGGGTTAATAAATATGTCAGCAATTCACACAGTTCTATGCATCGAAGACGACCGATTTATCGGCGAAATGTATGTCCGCAGTCTTAAAAAAGCTGGTTACGACGTCGACTGGGTTGTCGACGGCAATGACGGTTTAATTGCCGCCCGCAACAAAACTTATGACGCCATATTGCTAGACGTTATGTTGCCTGAACGCCGTGGCACCGAAATTTTAGAGGCCCTACGCGGCAGCGAAGATTTGATACCAAAATCACGCGTTATCGTCCTAACCAATTTCGAACAAGACGACGAATCACGCACCGCTATGGAACAAAACGCCGACGCCTATTTAATTAAGGCTGAAATTACACCTAAAAAATTAATCTCGGTATTACAACAACTTGATGGACCAGCAGCAGCGACGGCTGAAGTAAAAGCCTAGACATTAATATAATATTTTTGCATTATTTTTGTGCTAAAATTAATATATGAGCGACAAACCAGCAACTCGCAAAGATATAGATGACGTTTTAAACGTCCTAAAGAGTTTTGTTCAACAAACAAGTGAACAATTTAGCGAAGTGAATGATCGATTCGACAAGATGGATGATCGCTTTGAAATATTGACTTTCAATATCGATACTAGGTTCAATAAAATCGAACTAGAAATTGTCGATCTGAAAAAGACTTTGGACCATTTTATGACGACTTTGGATAAATTTGTCGGACGAATTGATAATTACGAAACCGAGCAAGCAGCTCGCGACAGCCAATTCGAAAAATTACTTGAATGGGCACGTAAAGTATCTAAAAAAACCGGCATTCCACTAGAAAATCTTTAAATCATCAGTAACAACTACTGTACATTACCACTGTTATTTGATAAAGTAGCTGAGTCTATGGTCCCATCGTCTAACGGTGAAGACTGCCAGTCGGCAGTCTGCAAGGCCGGAAGCCGGATGACGAACGTCACCGACTGAGGCGGGGTCGCGAAATTTTCTGGAAGAAAATTATCATGACAGGGCACCAAGGCTATCCGATCAATAACAGAAAATTAGGGAACCAACACAGAAGTTCGTTATAATACTCATATGGTCCCATCGTCTAACGGTTAGGACACCAGGTTCTCATCCTGGCAATCCGGGTTCGATTCCCGGTGAGATCACCAAACGGAAATTATCCGAGTGTAAAGCTCGAAACAATGAATTCACCTCTGTTACAAGGGGTGAATTTTGTTTTCCAGGACATATTTCTGAGTACCTAGGCATTTTGTCAAAAATCACTCCAAAGAACTGGGCTTTTTTGATTGGGTCTATCTGTTGCAACAGTAGTTTATCCATGTTTTCCAGGAAGTATTTGACCCTGGCGATGACTTTTTCGGCGTTTTTAGGTTGAGACTCGTGAGTATTCTTTTTATCAGCTTCTAATGTTTGTATCTCATTTTCTATGCGCATTAGGTCTTCCTCCATATATTTTAATGCCGTCTGAGATGTAAGCGACTTCATACTTCGCACTGTCATCATAGCTTCATCCTTTAGTTCTTTAATGCGTTCGTCATAGTTTTCGACGACCTTAATGACGTCAATCTGACGCTTTTCCCATTCTTTAGCAACCGCACTCACTACCATGTCTATTTGCTCCTGAGATACTGTTATATGACCGATAAACTCAGCGACATTAGCTTCCAGCTCATCTTTGGGCACACGAAAGTAGTGACCGTGATTACTGCAGTGATATGCCGGATAGAGTTTGCCATTCTTGCCACGAGAAGCGCTCCCAAGTAACGGGCGATTACAAATCGGACAGCCAATATATTTACGGTATGGGTAATCCTGATTATGTACGCCTTTATTGGCTAGATATGGCGGCGCTTGTTTAGTATAAACTTCAAACTCATCACCATTTTCGATAATTCCAAATTTACCTTTATGGGCACGATTAAACAGATCGATATTCACAATTCCTTCAAAAACGCAGCGAACTGGTTTGTTATCGGTCCATTTTTCGACATTTACGCCCGCATAGATAGGATGGCGAGCTAATTTCCATAAGGCTGTTACGGTTAATGGGCCTCCACCAGACTGTGAGATGACTCTAGTGCGATCTTGTTTGCTTCTTTGATAGCGAACCCTAGTCTTGAAACCTAGTGCATTTAACTTATCGCATATCTGCTGATCGCTATATATTCCAGCCGCTCTTAGTTCAAACATCTTTTTAACTAACGGTGCTTCAGTTGGGTGAGGTTTTAATATGGTGCGTTTGCCATTTCTGGTCTCTATCTTTTCGCTGACAAAACCGTATGGTGCTTGGCGCATCCAATAGCCTAGACGCGTATAGCGTACTTCTGCGCCTATCATACGGCTCAAGATGTCTCGTAGCTCATCTTTAGCTCTTTCGGCCTCTAGGTATTCAGCCTTCTTGCTTGGTGAGTATTTACTCCACGAGTATTCGATGCCTAAATGTTCAAGCGTGTTTACTTTTTGAGAGCTAATGACGCCATAAATGTCGACAAGAGTGACATCTAACTGCTCAAGCTGTAATTTAAGCTGATCATATGGCGATCCACCACCACGCGTAAAACGGTCGATGGATTTAATGACAAAGAATTGAATGTCGTTTTTAGCATCCTTGCAATAGTTAATAACCAGCTGCATTGGCTGCTCTACTTTGGATCCTGACTCCAGGAAGACGAATTGTTCCTTGACGTTTAGATTGTGCGTTTCGGCGTAGCGTAATAGCTGTTCGCGCTGAGCTTCAGGCGAATCACCATCAGTGCCTTGTTTGGTAGTAGAGACGCGTATAGCAATAACTGCATTTGGACGCTTTATCTCGTTTTGCATAAATCCTCGCTTATAATATCCACCAATATTGCAGCAAGCATTTCAATACGTTCTTCTGGTGATAGAGAATAGACTTCTGGAAGTATGATTTCTTTGTTTTGCGCACCCTTTATTCTACCCATGATTGTAATTTATACTATCCTTTATAAGGATAGTATAGCACCTAAATAGGGATAGTTGCAAGGCTTTTTTGATGTAAAATTGCCCACAAAAACCCCACTAACGAAATGTCATATTATTTACATTTTTTCATCTGTTAGTGCTTGCATTATTTTCTCCCTTCTTTATATATACATATAGGCACAAAATAGTAGGAGCAAGGATGAGAAGTCAAGAGCCTAAAACAAGATATCATATTTCTAAGTCTCAAATAGAGTTGATGTTGTATTTACTTAAGTATCGATTTATTAATAGTGATTTATTAGCAGAAGTACTAAAGAAAGATAGATCGACAATATATGAAAGATTATCGGTATTAGTAAAGCAAGGTTATATAGCTAAGCAATACGATAGCACCTTTAGATTAAGAGGCAGATCGGCAACTTACTGTCTAGCTCCGGCAGGTATTCGCTATTTAAAACATCATGACTACGAACGTACACAGCTACACTACAAGAATAAAAACTTCACTGACGAGCAAATCGACATCCAGCTGCTGTATATAAAAATCTGGTTAATACTCCGCCAACACTATCCGGATAAGTTTTACGGCTATACCAAATACCAGCTTAATCCTAGTGATTACATCAAGCCAACACCACACCTCAAGCTTGAAGGCAAAACTAACAAAATACCAGATTATCTGGTTGAAGTATTCCCAGCCTTCACTATGAGCTGGCGGATTAGAAAACGAATTAATATGCACTGTGAGATGGCTAATGATTCCGAATTCACTTATCCGCATCTGCTACTGATTGCCGGAAATATCAGCACCGAGAAGCGAATTATTAAGATGACGGCTGATCTATATGCCGGTTTTGATATATTTACTACTTCCCTAGATAGGCTGATTAGTGGCGAGAATGATATCTGGTTACGACCAGAGGATGTATATTTGGATGAATATGAAGAATCAGTAAGGGGTGGGTTATCGACAGAGTTATCCGTCTAGCTGTTTATTTTCAATCTAGCTTATGTTAATATAAAAGCTATGAAAAAGCGTGATTCATTACTCTCTCTCTCTCTCTCTCTCTCTCTCTCTCGATCAGTCACGATTCTCTCGCTTAACAAAACAACAAACAAGTTATAAATACAAACTGCAAAAAGGTTTCACAATTGTTGAACTGTTGGTGGTTATTGTTGTCATCGGCATCCTCGCTGCCATCACCATAGTTTCATATACTGGTATTACTCAAAGGGCTACCGTAGCAACATTACAATCCGATCTAGATAATGCTTCTAAAAAATTGAAGATGTACTACACGCTATACGGCTCTTATCCAACGGCTCTAAATGCCAGTAACTGTCCAACCGCCCCAACGGCCGACAATAACTACTGTCTGCCAATTAGCGGTAGTAATACCATAAGTTACAACGGTGGCGCTAGTAACTTTAGTCTAGTCGAAACTAACGGTACAACTTACTATAAAACGACTGATAGTTCATCGCCTGTGGCGACGACTAGCTTGTACTACGGCCTATCGGGGTACTGGAACTTTGATGAGGGAAGTGGTACGGCTACAAATGATATAAGTATGGGAGGTGGAGGAGGAGTTATTAACGGCACGCCTACATGGGTAGCGGGTAAATATGGTAGCGCACTTAATTTTTTGAATGGTGCCGCCAACTATACAAGTGTGCCATTTACTTTTTCGACAACTAACTTTACAGTATCTTTTTGGTATAAGACGAGTGCCACTTTGGGTAACGCCGAGGGCTGGTTTGGTCAATCTGGTTCCTTTGCGTACGAAAGACAAGGAATGAATAATGTTGAGGTATATGCATATTTAAATGCTCCAAATGACTACGCGTCAGGACTTAGACGCCTAAGGTTCAATGTACTGACTCAAACTAATACCGATAATAACTGGCATCATAGAGTGTTGGTTATATATGTACAAAGCGGAACGGCACATGCTGACGAATACCAAGACGGTGTGTACCTACAAACCAGGGGAGTTGACTATACCGGGGATTCCGCTACTCCAAGTGGTAATCTTCGTATAGGCGATACAGTAAGTGGGGGCAATAGTTTCAACGGTTCAATGGATGATGTTAGGATTTACAATAATCGGTCATTGACTGCCGCTGAAATCACAGCATTGTATAATGCCGGTGCGCCGTAATAATTTACAGTTGAGACATTCTGTACATTAAAACTTGCTTGTAAAATAAATACAGCTTATGTTAAAATAACAACTATGAAAAAGCGTGGCAAATTACTCTCTCTCTCTCTCTCGATGCCAACTAAAATCTAAATTCAATAAACAAGGACTGCCAGTAATCAATAATAGCCACGATCGTGGTTTTACTATTGTTGAGCTGTTGGTCGTCATTGTTGTTATTGGTATTTTGGCTGCGATAACCATAGTAAGTTATACAGGCATTGCTCAAAGAGCAAACGTAGCTGCTATGCAATCTGATTTATCAAGTATCTCTCAAAGATTAAAGATGTATTACACTTTATATAGCTCTTATCCAACAGCGCTTGATGGCAATAATTGTCCGACTGCACCCAACGCCGACTCTAACTATTGCCTAAAACTTAGTGGCAGCAACACCTTGAGTTATAATGGCTCAGCGACTACCTTTAGTGCCGTTGAAGCCAATAGTGCTGGTACGACTTATTACAAAGTGACAGACAACAGTTCTCCGGTTGCTGTCAATAGTATGGGCTATGGTATGGTTTCTTATTATAGTGCCGAAGATACGGGAAATACGGTTGCTGATGTTTATAGTGCGAACAACGGTATTATTAAAGTCAACGCCACCGCTTATTATCCATTTGATGGTAATGCCAATGACGCTAGTACGAGTAACAAAAATGGAACGGTTTCTGGAGCGACACTGACGACTGACAGGTTTGGAAATGCAAACAGTGCGTATAGCTTTAATGGCTCAAACAATCATATAGCTACTTCTTCAATATCTTTCGGATCTAACAAAAGATTTTATTCTGCTTGGGTAAAAATTGCTTCAACTGGAGCGAATACGGTAATCGATGGAGCGCTCCAATTTAAGGTAACTTCTTCAAATAAATTACGGGTTCAATGGTCAGATTCTGGCTGGCATACGGTTGATAGCACAAGCGCCATATCAACAGGAGTTTGGACACATGTTGCACTGGCATATGATGGTTCAATCGCAAAATTCTATATCAATGGAGTTGCCGATGCTACAACCGCAAGTATTTCTGCTTATGCTGGATACAGCCCTGCGTCAATAACAATTGGTCGTGATGGCGGTGGGGGGTCAGAGGTTTTTAATGGTTCAATTGATGAGGTATTGATCGGTCAAACATCTGGTAATAATCCTACTGACGGTGATATTGCAAAATTATACACACTAACCAACGCTCATGATATGAATAAACCCTCAGTTACAGGTAGAGTTAACAAGGGTTTTGATTTGTGGGGATACGCTTCTTGGGCTAACGATAGTACCTGTTCATATATTGATATGGGCACGGGATTTAACCAGGCTGTGCACGGAGTGGCTACACCATTCACTATTTCGTACTGGATGTATAGGTCATCAGGTTCAAGTAGTGCAAGCGAGAAAAATATTGGTTGGTATGGAGGAAATTATAAAGGAGTTCTCATGGGTGTCTATAATGATGGCAACATTGGGGTAACTATTGGTCAAGGAAATACCACTGGTAGCTCAAGTAATTTTGGTTTTTCCGCAGGATCTGCCCCGTTAGATCAGTGGGATCATATAGTTCTTACTTATGATGGCACAAATATTAAAGTATACGTGAATGGTTCAAATACATATACGCATAATATTGGGGCATTTGTCGACAATGGCGATGGTACGCAGCCTTTGAAAATCAACCTAAGCTCTTGGAGTTTATTCGAAGGTAGTCGAGGCAGATACGATGAAATAGGTCTCTGGTCAAGAGCAATAACTCAAGCAGAGGTAACGACGATCTATAATTCAGGTTCTGGGTTGCAATATCCTTAATCATTCAAATTATTTTGTTGTAAATATAATAATGCTCATGCTACAATAACAACTATGAAAAAGCGTGGCAAATTACTCTCTCTCTCTCTCTCTCTCTCGATAAGTCACAAATCCCTAGTTTATTAAAAAAACAAAAGACTCAATCTCGTCGCGGTTTTACCATCGTCGAGTTGTTGGTTGTAATTGTGGTTATCGGTATACTGGCTGCGATAACCATTGTCAGTTATACAGGTGTCACTCAAAAAGCTAACATTGCCGCTATACAATCAGATTTGGATAACGCTAGTAAGAAACTCAAGCTCTACTACACGCTTTATGGTTCTTACCCAACGGCATTAGACGCCAGTAACTGTCCAACAACTCCAAATACTGATACTAACTACTGCCTAAAATTCAGTGGCAACAGCAGTATCGCTGCGTACGCATCTGGCGGTAATAGCTTCTCGCTGAATACGACTAACGGTTCAATATACTATAAGATAACCGACAGCAGTCCAGCAGCAGTTAACCCAGGTGGTATTGTTCCGAACGGCGACTTTGAATACGCTCCGACTTTCGTGGGAGTACAGACGACTGATAACTGGATGGACGGAACTGTGGGCGGATCGACAACACGACAGCCATATGCGATACACGCCGAGAATATCAATGGCGGTAATAGCGCCCGATTTGATCCTAGCAATGCCCATACTGGTAGTTATTCATTAAAAATTCACGCAACTAATGGCGTGTGGTCGCAATGTCGAGTTAACGCTAACGGATATTGGGCAGCCGATGGAATAAAAGTGTTACCGAACACTTCATATAAATATTCGATTTGGATGAAGTCAGAAAATGTGTCCGGTGTTTCTGGATATCAAAATGTTCAGTTCTTATTTTCAGATAGCAGCGGTATTAACGCAACTGTAACCTATGCTAGTCCCGCTGGTAATGGTTCAGCGCCGGAGTTTGATACAACTGGTAGCATTGCTACCAATAAGGTCTGGACACAATATACGGGATCATTCACAACAGGCGCATCCGTCGCTTGGTTCCATCCAGAGTATCGCGTAAATGCTTCAGGAACGTATACTGGTGATTTTTACTTTGATGATATTTCGGTCTCCCAGTAAATAGAACACTTCGCAGAACGGTGCTGAGTGTTTAATGACATCTTGTTGTAAATATAATAATGCTCATGCTATACTAAGTTTTATGAAAAAGCGTGACATTTTACTCTCTCTCTCTCTCTCTCTCTCTCTCTCTCTCTCGGATAATCACGCCTCTAAAATAAAATCTCATCGCTCAGGCTTTACTATTGTTGAACTACTTGTGGTTATTGTAGTTATTGGTATTTTGGCTGCTATTACAATTGTTTCATATACCGGTATATCGCAAAGGGCTACAATTTCTTCTTTGCAATCCGACTTAGATAATGTCTCAAAACTACTAAAATTAAGCCAAGTTACCAACAGCAGTTATCCAGCTGACTTATCGACCATAAACGGTGGTAGAGCCTTTACAGGTAGCGGCAGTAATAATATTCTATATGCCTATAGTAACAGTACTAATCCACAAAGTTTTTGTATTACCGCCACTAATGGAACAACTCAATATAGGATAATGAGCGATGGTTCACCCACTGTGGGTAATTGCTTAGACTATTATGGTTTAGTTGCAGATTGGAGATTTAATGGTAACGCTAACGATTCGTTCATAAATGGGTTGAATGGTACGGTTACGGGCGCTACATTAACCAACGGCAAAGACGGCGGTGTAAATGGAGCGTATAGTTTTAATGGCACTAATCAGTATATTAACTTTGGCAACAGTACCGCTTTTAATTCCCCCGAGATAACTTTTGCGGCCTGGGTAAAACCAAATGTTATAACTGGTTCTCAGGAGATATTAGCCAAGGAAACTCAATACAAATACGTCTTATGGAATTCGAGCGTTCAGGTCTTAGTGTCCAGAGATGGAGGTGGGTGGACTTTCAACCAGACATACGCAGCTAGTATTGTGGCAGGTACTTGGTATCATATTGTAACAACAATTAGTTCAGCGTCTAATTTGGTAGTTACATACGTAAATGGTGTTCAGGTGGGTAGCACTGCGCTCGGTTCGCCGATAACTTCATATAATGGGAGTAGTGTCTATGCGGCGACTTATAATGGTGCTGCTGAATTATTGAACGGCAGTATGGATGATGCTCGGGTTTACAACCGCGCTTTGAGCGCTGCCGAAGTGACAGCTTTGTATAATGATACTTCATTCTAAATAGTAGTAAGCTCTAGGCTATTCATACTTTTTGTTGTAAATATAATAATGCTCATGCTATACTAAGTTTTATGAAAAAGCGTGACATTTCTCTCTCTCTCTCTTTCTCTCTCGTAAGCCACAAATCTCTGGCTTAGCAAAACAAAGAAAGCATCAAATTAACACTGGCTTTACTATTGTTGAGCTGCTCGTAGTTATCGTCGTCATCGGTATATTGGCGGCTATTACGATTATTTCGTATTCCGGCATCTCTCAAAAAGCCACCGTCGCCGCCTTACAATCCGATTTGGATAACGCGTCTAAAAAATTGAAGATGTATTACACCCTGTACAGCTCTTACCCGACAGCCCTGAATGCTAGTTATTGTCCAACTGCGCCAACCTCAGATACCAACTATTGTTTGCCAATTAGTAATGGTAATACTATCAATTACAATGGCAACACTGACGCCTTTGGCTTAGTAGAAACAAATGGTACAACATATTACAAAATCACTAATAGCTCTGCTCCTACAGTTGGCAACAACTTGGACTGGGGGCTTATCTCTAATTTAGATGTCAGTAATAGCGCATCCTACCCAGGTAGTGGTTTAGGCTGGAATGACATAAGTGGAGGTGGTCATAACGGCAGTCTGGTTAATAATGTGACGTACAGTGCGGGCAATTCCGGTGTCTTGAGCTTTGGTGGAGGAAACGATTATGTTACGGTTCCTGGTCCAATTATCAACACATCAGGTAATTTTACGGCTGAGGGCTGGGCTAGCTTATCGACCTTCGTAACTAATGGTGGCGAAGGCGCTAGTATAATCATTGGTAATTATAATGGTAACTGGAAAGGATACATTCTTGGCGTTGGTACAAGTGGTAATCCATTATTTAGAATTGGTCGCCAAAGCACCTCGTCAGACAGCTGGTCGGTTAGTCCAACTACAATCACCACTAATACCTGGCATCATATAGTTGGCGTTTACGATGGTACTGGTGCAAAGATATATGTCGATGGTGTGTTAAAGAATAGCACAACATATTCTCCAATCGAGCCGGAGGTGGCAAATACAAGAGTTGGAGGAGGCCAATGGAACGCGCCAAGGGCATCATTAACTGGACAAATCGGAGAATTGCGTCTATATAATCGAGCTTTGTCAGGAAGTGATATTAGCCAAAGATTTAACGACACAAAATCAAGGTATGGGTTATAGGACGGCTTCGTACTATTTCTATTGCTAACAAAATACCGCTCATGCTATATTAAACACATGCAAAAGCGTAACAATTACTCTCTCTCTCTCTCTCGATAAGCCACAAATCTCCGGCTTAGAGAGACAACGAAGTAAATATCAGTCTGACCGTGGGTTCACTATTGTTGAACTTTTGGTAGTTATTGTGGTTATTGGCATTCTGGCAGCCATTACCATCGTGTCATACACTGGCGTAACCCAAAAAGCTACCGTAGCAGCATTACAATCCGATTTGGATAATGCCTCAAAAAAACTAAAGATGTACTACACGCTATACGGCTCTTATCCGACAGCTCTAAACGCCAGCAACTGTCCAACCGCACCAACCGCTGATACTAACTATTGTTTACCAATTAGCAGTAGTAATACTATTAGCTACAATGGCAGCGCTAGCGCTTTTAGTCTAGTGGAAACTAATAGTTCTAATTCTACTTATTATAAAATTACCAATGATAGCGCTCCGACGGTGGCCTCAAGCCTTGATAGCGGTCTGGTTGCATATTACACGTTCAATAATGACACAGGCACTACGATTGTTGATTCAAGCGGCAATGGATTTAGTGGCACCGCGCAGAATGGGGCATCACATGTAAGCGATAACATGGGTCAAGCTATATATTTAAATGGGGCAAATCAATATGCGACAATACCTCGAGCTTGGAGTTTTGCCAATAATTTACAAGGTGCATACTCATTCTGGTTTAAATCTTCTTGTAGCTACGCATCCAACTTACTTATGTTTGATCCGGGTACAACAAGACTCGACACTAATTTCGAAACTGGGTCAAAAAATATTTTTGTCTTTAATTACGATTCAACCGGTACGAATAACCTGGTCTGGAAGTCGCCCGATGCAAGCTATATGAATGGTAACTGGCATCATATTATTGTCAATAAAACCGCTACAAGAGCGGATGTATATATGGATGGAGTTAGTGTTGGTGGTTTGAATACAAATTTAAAAACAAACGCAGATGCATCATCGGGGCAGATTGGTACTGGTAATTATATTGGAAGTTTTGATGATGTGCGTATATATAATCGTTCGTTAACTACTGGTGAAATACAAACATTGTACTCTCAAGCTACGCCGTAGTTTTATTGAGCTTTTTATATTAAGTCCGAGGATAATGAAATCTTAGGTTATTTGACTAAATTTATTAAAAAAGCCTCAGCCTATTGTTTAAATAATTTTAAGTACTTAGCCGCAGGCCAGTAATAGTTGTGAGATAGTATTTACGTTTACGAAGATATTTACGAATGTCACGAATGTGACCGTGTTCTCTATCATATACAGCACCTCTTTCCATCGGTTTATTGGTCGACATCCTTTTACACTAATAGTGTTTGCGACTGCAAGGAACAGAGCTATACTGGCGCAGCTAAATATTTAAAGTGCTTTGTGCAGCCGAGCCCGAAGGCTCGGCTAGCTTTTTTACTCACCAGTATCATCACTGACACTGGTAGTTTTGGCGTTTGCTTGAGTCCAAACAATTGATTGCTTGGCGCCTTGCTTTGTGTCGTAAGACTCGCTGCTCATAGCGACTGTCTTGTAGTTCTCGTCAGAACGTAGAACCCAGTAGTACTCACCTTTATTGTCCTTGCGGATCAGATAGGTAGCCATCGGCTTTTCTCCGTGCCGTATTCCCTCATTTGACACGTTATGTTTGTGTTGTGGTAAAATTAGAAAGTAAAACCAATCAAATTTTACAGGGGAGCGCCTTTTCGAAGGGCGCTTTTCTAATTTTATACACCTTATACCCTTGGTCCAAATTGAACCAGGCTACTGTCCATTATAGCGAAAATGTTTAAAAAGTCAAGTCTGTAACTCGAAAACGCAAAAATAATCATATCACTATTGACTTATGTACACATTTTTTATACAATTTAAGTATTATGATACTCAACTACAGCGTAAAGAACTTCTACTCTATCGGCGAAAAAGGATCAACGATTGATTTTGCCGTGAACGGTAATGCGCCCAAAACTAATTTATATATTGATGCCGGTGATGTCGCTGGCCGCGTTTCGCTAATTGAAACCGTGATTGGCGCCAACGCATCCGGTAAGACGCAACTTTTGAAAGGGCTGGCGTTTATACATTATCTAGTAACATCGTCCTATCAAGAGGATCCCACATCTCCTATGTTGTTTGAGCCACACCTTGGGTTATCTGAATCTCCATCTGAGATATCTGTTCGCTTTGCTGTCGATAAGCGAGTATTTGGATACCTACTTGTGTTCAATAGGCAAAAAATTCTCAAAGAAGAACTGAAAGAATACAGCAAGACGAATGAACGGGTTACCGGTAAGACTATTTCGTCACGAGAGTGGAACGATAAAGACAATAAATATACCTATACAGATAAAGCATTTGGAATAAATAGCGCTAGTGAACTGCGTCGTAATGCCAGCATGATTGCTTCGGCTATGCAAAAAGATGATCCAGCTGAATTGGCCAAATTAATTTCTGATTATTGGTCTGACTGTGTTGTGGTTCATAACTTGTGGATTGGCGGCAATCGTGAAGACGCAGATACCGGCGACAGACTGTTGCGAAAAAAATTAAAAGAGATGCTTAGTGACGGTAACAATGCAATAAGAGACAGGGTTAAAGATATATTGCAACATTACGATATAGGTTTTGATGATTTCAATGAACAAGTAGTTACGCTGCCAAATAACGAAAACTTTTCGATATACTACATAAGCCATAAATTTACGGGTTCTGATTTTCTTGTGCGTCTAGAAATGGAGTCATCTGGAACGAAGCGACTTATTAGTATTCTTACTAGTATCGTCAACGCTCTATTAATAGAAAAGGGCGGTATTGCCGTTGTTGATGAGATAGATGCCTTTTTGCACCCAGATATTGTGGAGGCTTTAGTTGATTTATTCATATATCCAGAGACTAACCCGCATCATGCACAGCTTCTATTTAGTACACACAACCACAGACTGCTGGAATCGTTCGATAAGCAACAGATAACCTTAACTGAAAAGAACGATGAGGGCAAAACGGAATCTTGGCGGCTAGACGAAGTGAGAGACGTAAAATCAACAGACAATTATTACACTAAATATATAACTGGCGCTTATGGTGCAAGACCAAGGATTGAGAGCTAGCTTATGCCGCGACGTCAGACAAAAAAGACTCGACTTATCTATTGCGAAGGTGCACATGATAAAACGTTTCTTGATTGTTTGAAGTCTATATATGCTAGTTATGCATGTAATGTGGATATAAAGCGTGGAGCCGGTGGCGACCAAATTCATCTAGCGGAAGAGGCTGTTCGCAGAGGTTATTCATATGATATGAAATACCTAAAGATTGACGGTGATCGAGATGCTGAGGAGATGGATGAAGCAGAACGATACGCCAGTGGCAACGGATTGATAGTATTGAAAACAATACCGTGCATTGAGAGAATACTCATCAACATACTGGAGCCAAGTCGTGTAGTGAATTCATGGAACTCGCTAAGGCTAAAGCGATATTTTGAGAGACATCATATACCGGAGAATAAAAGAACGGATGTTCGTGCATATAAGGTAATTTTTACTAAAGAGATACTTGATGAGGCGAAGAACCGACTGCCTGAACTTAAGGATTTGATAGATATCTTTTAGAAAAGCCCTGTGGGTCTGGTATATAATAGTTTCATATGCCAAGCAAGACCCCATTATATATCGGAAAAAGATTACATTTAGCGCGCAAAAGGAGTGGCCTGACTCAAGGTGAAGTAGCTAAACAAGCTAACACCAATGTCAACTACTATGCAAAGCTTGAACGCGGTGAATCAGTTCCATCATTAAAAATGCTAGAAAAAATTGTCAAAGTTCTCAGCATAAAATCGTCCGACGTTTTGCCGTTTTAGCTATATCTGTTTTTTGAGTGACTTCTCGTAATTTTCATACATCGATTCGATATCGTCAGGATTTTTGTGTGCAATTTGATGCAAACCAGATTTTAAATGCTCCAACATTGAACGTACATACTCACGATTGGCACGTTCTGGATGATATATCTTCATATATCGAACAACTGCGTCAATGATTTCTTCGGTAATTTGAAAATCGCTCATAATTATCCTAATTATACCACTTCGACATCTTAACGAATTTTATCAAACGATTTGCGTATTCGAGCGATTCCGTGCGTCGCATTATCTCGCAACTGTTCGATTGTGATAGGATATTCAAACTACCTTCCCAGGCGCTGTCATCTATAATAGCCAGCTTGCGATGTAAGCTGGAAGTATAAAACACGTCAGCCCCAATATCTTGCAATAAAGATACGCATTCAAGTGCCTGATTTTTCATAAAAAATTCGTGCTCGATTGGGTTGCGTGTATTGACGATAACTTTAACTTTGTGCTTCGCGGCTTTTTGAAGTAGTGGATATATAACGGAAAATCGTTTTGTGGTAATAAACGGACTTTCAATAATTACACGGCGCTTTGCTCGCTTTAAATCTTTTGCGAATGCCTCATAAAACGTATTCTCATTGAACAACTGGGATTTGGGGTAGGTTTTATTTCTTAGAAACATTGCCAGCCTCCATCAAATCGTCAATGCCAAGCTTTTCAAGCCTGTCACTTAACACCTCAAAAGATTTCCAGGCGCTTTTCCACGAGTTCACCAAATTAAGTACGTCACCCACAGGTGGCGTTTTTAATTTGGTGAACTCTACGGCGAATCGAAACCGGATTGCCATTTTTACTCTCTATTGTACATCTCATCCCGCTAGTCCTATGATACGTTACATATTGGCAAAAAATATTAATATAATGTTTAGGTATCAACTTATGAATAAACTATCAACAAAACAAATCATAAACCGTAATAAATCGAACGGTTTCACTATCGTAGAGCTTTTAATAGTCGTAGTCGTCATAGGCATCCTAGCTGCTATTACAATCGTCGCTTTCACAGGTATCAGCAAACGTGCCGTTAGTGCCAGCATGCAATCCGATCTTTCAAACGCGACAAACCAACTTAAAATGTATAACGTATACCATGGTACATATCCAACTAGTTTAGACGCCAACAACTGTCCATTGGGTACAGCTCCGTCGCCAGATCCTGCATATTGTCTTAAAAAGAGTAACGGCAACAGCTATATCTACAGCAACTCATCCCCACAAACTTTCAGCTTAACAGAGACTAATACTAATGGCACAGTTTACACAGCTACTGAAAGCTTTACACCAATGCTCCATACAGGAACTTTGGTCGCTTCTGCAACACCTACAATCGCTGCTGGCACTAACCCATATGGTATCGTCATATCATCCGACGGAACATCAGTTTATGCTACAAACGCAACTTCTAACACGATATCGATGTACAAGCGTAGCACCAGTACAGGAATCTTGACGGCGCTTGCCACACCTACAATTGCAACTGGCACTAGCCCTTACCGTCTAGCTATATCTGCTAACGGAACTTCTGTGTACGCTACAAATAACGGATCTAATACTATTTCGATGTACAGCCGCAACACCAGCACAGGCGTTCTGACAGCGCTTGCTACACCTACGATTGCTACTGGCACAAACCCATATCGCTTAGCGATAACAGCCGACGGTACATCGGTATATGCTACCAACTACACATCCAGTAATATATCAATCTACAGTCGCAATACCAGCACAGGCGTGTTGACCGCTAACGGTACAATCGCAACCGGCACCAACCCACGCGGTATTGCCATTTCAGCCGACGGAACATCGATCTACGCTGCCAACGTCAACTCCAACACCATCTCGTTATACAGCCGCAATTAATCCTATTCATGCCCCTTACTATTGACATTTTATACTTTTTATGCTAATATTGTAATCAAAGTTTTCTTTTTGGGAACTTTCGAAAGTTAAAAAGTCAAATCATTTATGCGCACAGCGGGTGAGTGCTCATAGTAGTTTCTATAATTCATATCAATAAATACGTAATCGTATGAAAGAGAATTTTATTGACGGCCTAAAAGTCGTCGTAGTCGGTCTAGTGATTGTGTTTGCTATATTGTTATTTATTCAAGCCAATAAAGACTTGAATACTACAACGGTGAGACAACACATCAAGGTTATCGAAGTGGGCTACGCTAGCCACGGAGATCCAGATACACTGTTGACCGACGAAGGATACCGACTTGGGATTGCTAATAAGGAAACAACTGATAACGTTAGCCGTCTCGGTGAGTTTTCTTGTGATATTACAATTGACCTTAATAAGGTCAAAGAAGATAACAAGAAAATCGAGGCAGGGAAACATCTGAATCCTTACAATCCTAGTGCAAAGGTTACCAACTGCAAAGTTTGGTAATCCTTTGAGGGGGTGCTCTAAACAGCGCCCCCTAGGCTTTTACCTACCAACAGCACACCTCGTTGTGCGCTATATAAATGATTTGATTTTTACCCGACACCCAACCTTAGCAGTTGGGTGTTTTTTTATAAAAAATACATATTTGACAGATACAAACTCACCGAAACTGAGAATTCCGGATGTCAATCTTGACACCATCGGCCGTACTTCTTTAAAATGGTTAATATGCATAAACGTATTATAACCATCATCAAAAACAACAAATCCGCAATCGTTGTCAGTGTTGGCGCTAGTATGCTTACTTTCGCCATTCTAGTTATCGCCACTGGCATAATATTAATCGCTCGATTTGGGTCACTTAATAGCGCTTTTACCAGCTTTACAACCCAATCGCGAACAACCGTCATTGACTCATCAGTCGAACAATCTAACGTCATTAACGCTGTCGCCAAAGCCAACCCAGCGGTGATATCAATCATCATATCCAAAGATGTACCAGTTTACGAACAATACTATCAACAATATAATCCATTCAGCAGTTTGTTTGGTAATACAACTCAAAACCAAACTGGCACCCAAACTCAACAAATTGGCGGCGGATCGGGATTTTTCGTCACATCTGACGGTTATATCGTCACCAACAACCATGTCGTCGAAGACACAACCGCTTCGTACACTGTCATCACAAATGACGGCAAAAAATACGATGCCAAGGTCCTAGCCAAAGATTCAACTTTGGACGTTGCTATATTGAAAGTCGAAGGTACTGGATTCAAATACTTAACATTTGCTAACTCCGACAAATTACAATTAGGCCAATCCGCCATTGCCATTGGCAATGCCCTGGCTGAATTCCAAAATTCAATTTCACTCGGCATTATATCTGGGCTATCACGTTCAATCACAGCTGGTACTAACACGTCTGGCGCCACTGAAACACTCGATAACGTCATCCAAACCGATGCCGCTATTAATCCAGGTAATTCAGGCGGACCACTACTAGATATCAATGGCAATGTCATAGGAGTCAACGTCGCTATCGAAGACAGCGCCAACAGTATAGGTTTTGCGTTGCCAGGCAATATGGTTAAATCAATCGCCGATTCAGTCATCAAAAACGGAAAAATAATTAAGCCATATTTAGGCGTACGTTTTACGCAAATTACCGACACCATAAAAAAGGCCAACAACCTGTCAGTTGATTACGGTGCTTTGATATCTCGTGGCAGCACCTCGTCAGATTTGGCAGTTATACCTGGTTCGCCAGCCGACAAAGCCGGTATTGTCGAAAACGACATTATTCTTGAAATCGACGGTACTAAATTAGATTCAAATCACTCTTTGTCGTCAATTATCGCTCAAAAACAAATCGGTCAAACTATAACCGTAAAAATTTCGCACGACGGCACCGAAAAAACCGTTCAAGTCAAACTTGTACAAGCCCCAACCAGCTAGAACTACATCACTTTGACACCCAAACCACTTAATGTTATTGTCTTATGATTAGTTATTGCGACAAAACAATCTAATGCCAAACGTTCTTTAATAAGTCGGATTATTCTTGTGCATGAAGCGTTAATCTATATTTAATTTTATATTCTGCAGATTTGCAGGGTAACACCTCGCAAAATTAGTAGAATGACGAAGATTATGAAAAAACACGTAAAAAGATTAGCCAACGAGGCTGGCACCATTTTAGGTGAAGCCATGGTTGGGATCAAACCCACGCCAGTAGGCTCGGCTAGTCATATAGCATTTTTTACGATTTCGAAAATCATGAAATTGGTAAAAAAGCTATTAAAACGTAAGAGAGCCTAATTGACTTAGGCTCTCTGCCATGATTACGTAACTCATGCACAAAAAAGAACAATCTGATTTAACCCATCCCAAATCAGGGACTAATTTATTATATTTTGGTTATGTTAAATTAGCATACGAAGCTATATAGTAGTAATTGATGTTTGCAACAAATTGCTAATAAAATATACAAAAAATGCTGTGGGGGATTAAAATGAATAATATTATCGGTCTAATCTTATCACTTCTGTTAACCGGAGGTGTTATTTTTATATCGACTATCTTACAAAAAGCAGGTTACGTCGGTGACGAAGGCGCCAGAAAGTTTGTCCATATCGGTGTATCTAATTGGTGGATTATCGCTATGATATTTTTTGACAATATTTGGTTTGCAATTATTCCGCCGATTTTGTTCATCGCGCTAAATTATTTATCATATAAATTTAGCTTAATAAAAGCCATGGAAGGTGGGTCCAGAAGTAATTTGGGGACCGTCTATTATCCAATATCCTTGGCTATCTTAATCTTAGTAACTTTCAATTCACACTTGCTATATATTGGCGCCCTTGGCATATTGGTCTTGGGCTATGGCGATGGAATGGCCGCAGTTATCGGTACAAAATTTGGTAAAAACAAAATTATATTAAACAAAAGCGTCCAAGGCTCGGCAACTATGTTTATCTTTTCATTAGTCGTCTCATTCATTATTTTGTCAATTTTTACGCCCAAGATTCAATATATCGGCAGTCTAACCATCGCCAGCTTTGCAACCACCGTCGAGTTACTAACACCTTACGGCCTGGATAATCTGTCAGTTCCGCTTGGGTCGTCTGCGGTTTATTATTTATTAACATTGGTGGCTAAATGATTCAACAAATAATTATAGGTTTAATATTGAATACTATTGTGGCAATAATTGCTCACAGTCGAAAATCACTAACATTATATGGATCACTAACAGCGGTTATTATTGGCCTAGTTATTTTTGTTGGTGCCGGCGGTTTTAGCTGGATATTATTGACCGTCTTTTTTATATCATCCAGCATAATTACGCATATCAAAAAGTCTTATAAATCAAAATTATCATCAGAATATAAAAAATCTCGCCGTGATTACATCCAAGTCATAGCCAACGGAGCAGTGCCAGCAATATTTTCAATCATATATTTTTATACCAATTCTCAAGCTGCATTATTGACAGTTATTGCCACAATTGCCGCTAATTGTTCTGATACTTGGGCGTCTGAGCTGGGAGTACTTAGCAAAGGCAAGAATATCTCAATTTTAACTTTCAAACCAATCCCACGCGGCGAATCTGGTGGTGTTAGCTTGTGGGGTACAATAGCTGCTGCCATGGGATCAGCCTTAATTGCGTTGCTTTATTCAATCAATCTGTTAATTAACAGCAAACTTGCCGTACAAACAATTATTATATATTTTATTGCCATTACAATTATTGGCCTAATTGGATCATTTATCGACAGTATTTTAGGTCTAACATTACAAGCCAGATATCGCGACAACGATAATAAAATGACCGAAGAAAGAAAAAGTAAAAAAAGAAGCAATGTACGAATTAGCGGTTGGCAATACATGACCAATAATATGGTTAATCTAACCACCAGTATTTTGACATCACTAATTGCATACGGCGTCTTTGCTGCAATTTCAAAATAACTATCTGTCTATATACTCCATTAAGTTGTATTATCAAGACATGAGGACCGATAAAAATATCGCCAAAAAATTACTTGCCAGCGCTGGCATTACAATTAATGGCGACCACGATTACGATATTCAGGTTAAAAACGAAAATTTATACCGACGCGTTCTACGCCAAGGAGCCTTAGGGTTGGGCGAATCATATATGGACGGTTGGTGGGATTGTGATAATTTAGACGAGTTTTTCTGCCATATTTTGTCAGCTAATTTGGACAAACAAATACGCGGTGACATCGGCATGTTATTAAATGGCGCATTAAATGTTGTCCTAAATGCTGGCCGCAAATCAAAAGCCTTTAAAGTCGGCCAACACCACTATGACACCGGCAATGATTTATTCCACGCTATGCTAGATAAACGACTTGTTTACACCTGTGGATACTGGAAAGATGCCAAAAATCTTGATGCCGCCCAAGAAGCAAAATTAGACTTAGTCTGTAAAAAAATTGGCCTCAAAAAAGGCCAAACCGTCCTAGATATTGGTTGCGGATGGGGTAGTTTTACAAAATTTGCCGCCGAAAAATATGGCGCAATTACAACCGGCGTCACAGTCTCAATCGAACAAAAAAAGTTAGCCGACAAACTCAGTAAAGGCCTGCCGACTAAAATAATTCTGCAAGATTACCGCGATATAAACCAACAATTTGACCACATCGTATCACTCGGCATGTTTGAACACGTTAATTACAAGAATTACCGTCAATACATGAAGGTGGTCAACCGATCGTTATCTAATGATGGCTTGTTTTTACTACATACAATCGGTGGCAACGTATCGACAACCAATGTCGACCCATGGATGGAAAAATACATTTTCCCAGGCGGCATGATTCCGTCAATCACCCAAATCGGTAAGTCAATTGAAGGCTTGTTTGTGGTTGAAGATTGGCATAATTTTGGACCAGATTATGACAAAACCTTGATGGCATGGCATCATAATTTTGAATCGAACTGGGACACATTAAAAGACAACTACGACGAGCGTTTCCACCGCATGTGGCGATATTATCTGTTATCTTGCGCCGCTGGTTTTCGTACCCGCAACCTTCAACTTTGGCAAATAGTAATGTCTAAAAACGGCATACCTGGCGGATATAAATCAATAAGGTAATTTGTAATAATAAATAAACACAAAAAAGACACAAAACAAAACGTTTGTGTTATTATTAATATATGAACGGGGTACAACAAAAATTATTAGACATTGCCAAGATTCAAGATATTGAACAAATTCGTCGTGTCGATCTAGTCCAGATGGTTAACTGCGAGTATCCATCTCAGATCACACATCATTTGAACCAATTAATGAAACACGGCGATTTAGTACGTATCAATAATCGATTAACGCCAGCCATCAAAACCAATGCTGGATTAATCCGTATTCCTGTGATGGGTGAGGCCGACTGTGGCGAAGCAACTAAATTTGCTGATGGGCGAATTGTCGACAACTTGGCTGTATCGCCATCGATTTTAAATATAAAAAACATCGGCAACAGGTTATACGCCCTGATTGCCCGCGGCGATTCAATGAATCACGCCAAAATTAACGGCAAAGAAATCTGCGACGGTGATTACATTATCATCGAAAAAAAGGACAATTACGTCCCAGTTGATGGCGAAATAGTCACCTCTATTATCAGTGGACTAGCCAACATTAAACGCTTGCGCCGCGACAATGCTAACAAGCGTATTTTATTACTGTCTGATTCGTACCGACCAAACGACTTCGCGCCGATTATCATATCCGATAGTGATGACTTTCAGGTTGACGGTAAAGTAGTAGACGTAATAAAAGGCATTAGTAATCACAGTCAAATAATCAACAGCGAGGCGGAATAATAGATGAGCAAATCAACATTTAAACTATACGTTGATGAGCTTGGCATGTCACACCCAAAAAGCTATAACATATCACCATATTACATACTCTTGGGTTGTATAATCGACGAGAACTACCAACGAAATTTATCAGATTATGCAAACCATATAAAATTTAAATACTGGGGAAGAACAGATGTTATATTTCACTCAGCGGAAATTGCGCGCAATTTAAACGACTTTTCTATATTTAACAATAACTCCAACAAACGAGATGAATTTATAGATGACTTATTAGAATTGCTCAGCAAAACACCCGTTACTATTACGGCATCAGTCATAAATAAACAAAAAGCACATCAAAACTCATGGTCAGAAAAAACTGTTATCAGACAAACAGCCGAAGTTGTATTATTTAATTTTCTAGCATTTATATACACAAAACGACCTTGCAAGGGCCACATAATAATTGAAGCTTCAAGCGCTCAACGAGACGGTATATATCTGGAAGCTTTCAACCACATACTGTCGCCGAGCTTTAAGCGCGCTAATCCACATTTTATTGATATACGTAATCATTTAACTTCAATAAATTTTGTTACCAAGCAAAATCACGATATCGAATCACAAGTTGCGGATCTATTAGTATATGGAATAAAGTGCCAGATGGAAAAGGATAATGGTATAATTTTTGACAAACATTCCTATGAAGATAAGATTACGAATATAGCCAATTCTAAACTCATAAAACCAATTCCGTCTATGAGTAAAGACAAAAAAATATTTTACGATTTAATTACTCCTGTTGATATAAAACCAAAGAAAAAAGTAATTCGCAAAAAAATTAGCAAAAAGAAAAACGCGGTTGAGCCATAAGGTCTCGCACGCGTCTTTGAAATGATTATAACAAATGATAATATAGCAGTCAACATATCAGCATAAAAGGAAGCATATGAAAATACTTATCGCCACTCACAACCAGTCTAAGTTGAAACGTTATCAGCAGATTCTAAAAGCAATTGATTTTATTGAATTAGTTTCATTAACTGATTTAAACATCACCGAAAAGGTCGAGGAAGATTGCGCCACAAATGCCGAAAATGCCCTTAAAAAAGCTCACGTTTATGGCAAATTATCCGGGCTAATCACCGTGGCAGCCGACGAGGCCTTGATGACTAACTTTTTACCTGATAATGAACAACCTGGGGTTTATGCCAGGCGGTTTACCAAGGACAAATCCGAACTTACCGATACTGGCGTTATTGATGCCTGGAAACAAATTTTTCAAATATATCCTCAGGATGATAAACAGTTCATTTGGAGTTTTGCGATTGCTTATTACAACCCGACTAATGATACCGAAGGTGTCGATTACGTCAATCAAATTTCTTATGTCGCAAAGTATTTTTCAGACACAATACCAAACGGCTATCCAATGTCATCATTTATGTCGCCATACCCGGCCGGCAAGCCATACTCTGAACTAACTGCAGACGAAGACATGGCCGTCGACGCCAAAAACTTTGCTGATTTTGCCTTATCATTAAATAATTGGCTGCACGAACAAACAAAATAAATAAAAAAGCCGTCGCCATCAAGCCAAACGTTGTTTTTAATTGACAACAAGACATAAGCACGTTAATCTAGATTTATTAACTTAACGAAGGAAACGAAAAAGTGAGTAAACTGTTTAAAAAATCATCCAAAAAAAATATTAGCGAAGTTCGCCACGAATTAGCTCGTGCACATTTAATTGTAGCTATCCTTGCTGGTATCTCAATCGCACTTCTATACATGGGTGTAGCATTAGTCGAATTCAACGCCGCTTTATCAATCGCAGCAGCAGCGTTTTTGACACTATTAATAGTTGTCTCATTAAGTATTGCTATCACAATATACAGCGAGAAAAAATAACTATTTAATCGCTATAAGTTCAATATCAAAGACCAAATCTGAATTTGATGGAATATTGGCGGCAGCGCGTTGTGATCCGTAGGCCATGGCAGACGGAATAATCAAACGGCGTTTGCCGCCAATTTTCATACCTGGAACACCTTGCGTCCAGCCACTGATAACTTGATTGAGACCAAATGTCGCTGGCTGACCAAAATCCAGTGAACTTTGAAATATTGTCCCATCTGCCACTAATGCACCAGTGTAATGAGCTGTGATTGTCGCATTCGGTTCGACAGTTGCGCCGGTTCCTTCAACTAAATCGAGTATTTGTAATTGCGTAACTGGACCACTAGGGTCAAATCCAATTAATTTCGTTCCTTCAAGTGGGGTATTTGTTGTATTCATATATCTATTTTGTCATAAACAAGCAAAAACATGAAACCAAAACTCATTGCCATATTCCATATTCTAATAGCCAATAGCCAATAGCCAATAGCCAATAGCCATATTCTGCCACCTTCCAATAGCCATATTCCAATAGCCAACTTAACCCCTTGCAAAATAAAACCATAATCATCATAATAAACACCAGACAAGCATAAAAATTAGGGGGCAACATTAAGCCAGTTACTTTAACCATTTTTTGGCATCGCCGTATCTGCGAGGTGGCTTTTTTATTAGCGGCCGCAATTATTGCGCTTTACTTTTGGACATCATATTCAGACACAATTAACATTGATAAATCATTTATTATCAGTGTCCCAATTCTTATTGCAGCCAGTATAACGGCAATTATTTGTCTAACAACATACTTAGTAGTTCCCAAAAAATATTTAATGTTAACAGACATCGTTATATATCTGTTAATCATGGGGATAACAATTACATTAATTCTAAGTACAGGTAACGCAGCCTCACCATTTGTTGCTATCTGGATGCTAGTTGTTCTATTTGCCGCCGTTTTTGGACTCTGGGGATTATTACCAGTATTAATCGCTGCCGGTATATTTGCTGCCGCACAGTTCGTTAATGGAAACTTCAAAACCGAAGTAATAGTTGTAACGATTTTCAGTACTATTGTGCCGTTAATAGCTAGCGCTCTAATCTGGCGTCCTAAAACCGAAAAAGATGAAATAAATAATGATAATAAAGCCTTTCGCAATCTAGCAAACGAGTTAAGCGAAGTTGCTAACAAATCCGAAGCCGTCATTAACGCTATTGGCGATGGCGTTGTAATGATTGACGGCCAAGGTATTATCCAGCTAATAAACCCGGCTGCTCAAATAATTATTGGCTGGGGCAAACAAGATGCCATGACATTGAATTACAAATCGGTCTTAAAACTTGTCGACCAAAAAGACGCTGCGCTAGACCCAGAAAGCGACCCAATTCAACAAGCACTCAACATAAATCAACAGATACGGACCAACAACCTGACATTAATGACAAAAAGTGATAAAAAAATTATGATTTCACTAGTCGTATCACCAGTTAACGAACTTGGTTCAGGTGTGATTGCTGTTTTTCACGACGTCACCAAAGAAAAAGCTGAAGAACGCGAACAAGCCGAATTTATCAGCACCGCCAGCCATGAAATGCGCACACCTGTCGCTTCGATTGAAGGTTATTTAGGACTCGCCCTAAACCCCCAGACGGCATCAATTGACAATCGAGCCCGAGACTTTATTTTGAAAGCTCACGGTTCAGCTCAACACCTTGGTAGTCTATTCCAAGACTTATTAGACGTATCCAAAGCTGACGATGGCCGAATAGCCAATAATCCAAAAGTTGTTGACATAGTCAAATTTGTCAAAGAAATTACTGAAGGCCTAGAACAAAAAGCCATCGAAAAGGGTTTGCGTCTGACATTCAAACCCGAACCCGAAAATACCAGAGAAAAACATATTGCTCCAGTATATTCCGTCAACCTAGATAACGACCATATCCGTGAAATCGTTGACAATTTAATTGAAAATGCCATTAAATACACTCCGACAGGTGAGGTTATAGTTGACATTAATGGCGACGATGATCATGTCGTTATCAGCATTAAAGACAGTGGTATCGGCATACCAGCCGAAGACATGCCACATCTTTTCCAGAAATTTTATCGAGTTGATGATAAAAATACGCGCGAAATCGGTGGCACGGGATTAGGATTGTATTTATGCCGTCGCTTATCTGAAATTATGGGGGGCCGTATCTGGGCTGAAAGTATCTACACTAGCGGTAGCACCTTTTATGTTGAATTACCCAGAATTAGCAGTAAAGACGCAGCTATGTTAGTCGAACAAGAGGCCTTTAAAGCTCAGCAGGAAGCTAATCAAGTAGCTCAAATGATAGCTAGTCAAAAAACCCAAGAAACCTTTCTTCAAAACCAGGCAGTTATTCAACAGGCTGTTTCTAGGCCTAGTTTTCAAGTTGTGCCTCAACCACAGCCGGTTCAAAACGTCGTTAGACCTCAGGGTGTAACACTAGCGCCCCAGCAATTTGCCCCACAGATGCGTCAAGTCACACCTGCCGCACCAACTACAAGAATAATTAACCAACCAATGCAAACAAAACCAACTGTTCAACCAGCCAACAACGTACCTCGCGGTCAAGCATTAACGCCGGAACAAATTGCTGCCTATGTCGCCAAACAGCGAGCCCTCGCTATGCAACAAGCTACACAACAACTTGGCCGACCTCAATCGGTTGCTGTTCCAGCCAGGGGACCACGACCATGAAATCAATAAACATAAATACTATAGTATTTTTCACTATAGTTATAGTACAATAAGGATAAATATGACTAAAATAATGCTAGTTGAAGACGACAAAAGCTTACGTGAGATTTACGGCATCCGTTTACTTGCCGAAGGCTACGAAATTAAATCAGCCGGCGACGGCGAAGAAGCCCTGGCTATGGCCATCAAAGAAAAGCCTGATCTAATCATCAGCGACGTTATGATGCCTAAAATTAGTGGCTTTGATATGCTGGACATTCTACGAGCCACTCCAGAGACCAAAGACGTCAAAGTAATCATGATGACAGCTCTCAGCAGCGAAGACCAACGAGCCCGCGGTGAATCGTTAGGTGCAAATCGCTATTTAGTAAAATCACAAGTTGGTATCGAAGATGTCGTTCGAACCGTTCATGACGTCTTATCAGATACACCTAGTGCTGTATCTGCAGCTCCTCAACCAGCACCAGAACCTGCTTTTGGTGAACCAGCTTCGTCTTCAATTATTACTCCTCGCGCATTTGCATTACCACCACAACCAGCACCTGTACCGGCCTATGCGCCACAACCAATTCCTGCGCCAGCACCAGTGCCAGCTCCGCAAGAAACAACTTCAGCCATGCCACAACCAACTGCGCCTTTTTCGTCACCAGCTCCAGCATCACTTGGTGATAGCTTTATGAATCCAGTCAAACCCGTCGAGCCTATTCAACAACCAGTTGTCGAACCTACGCCAACCGAAGCCGAATTTGCACCACTACACTTCAATTTGCCAGCTCAGCCCCAATTCGAGACTGCACCTGAAGTAGAAGTAGAAATGCCGCAACAACCTGTCGTCGAACCAATTGCTCCATCTGTTGCTGATTATGCGCCTACACCCACAACAGAGGCTATCGATATACCAGCGGCTGAACCTATTGCCACACCAGCAGTTGAGCCTGTCGCGATACCTATTGAAGTCGTTACAACCGAGCCTACCCCAGTTGCATCACCAAGCGTTACTCAACCACGTCAAGTAATTGCACCTCAGCCAATCCCATCAGGCATTCCAGATATGTCAGCCTTGATGGCTCAAGAACTTAGCAATCACGAACAAACACCTCAACAATAGATTGGCTATTGGCTATTGGCTATTGGCTATTGGCTATTGGCTATTGGCTATTGGCTATTGGCTATTGGCTATTGGCGTTATTGTAATTCGCCATATTCCATATTCCAATAGCTATATTCCATTTCCCGCTATCTTCCATATTCCAATAGCTATTAGCCACTTCCCGCCATATTCCAATAGCCAAATTCTAATAGTCACCTTAATCTGTTATAATGAACGAAATGATAGAAAAACCATCAACAACCGTCCGCTTAAATAAACACCTGGCTCTTAATCTGGGTATTTCTCGTCGTGAAGCCGACAATCTAATCGACAGGGGAAACGTTACAATTAATGGGGCTATCACCACACTAGGCACTAGATTTAACGAAGGCGACAAAGTCGCTGTTGACGGCAAAGAAATTGCCGCTAAAACTAAATACCAATACATCGCTCTAAATAAACCAATCGGCTATGTCTGTTCACGCCGCCAACAAGGTGACAGCCCAACTATTTATGAGTTACTGCCCGAGTCACTACATCAACTAAAAACTGTTGGGCGCCTGGACCGCAACAGTAGTGGGCTAATAATACTGTCAAATGACGGCGATTTTACATATCACATGACTCATCCTAGCTTTTTTAAGACTAAGATCTATAATGTCCGGCTTGAAAGCGCCTTAGCACCACTTCACCAACAGATGATTAGCGATTACGGTGTTCAACTAGAGGACGGCCCTAGTAAATTGCAGCTAGAACGCATGAATGACGTCGACCGCAAAAGCTGGATTGTCACCATGCACGAAGGCCGCAATCGCCAGATTCGCCGAACTTTCGGCGCCCTAGGTTACACCGTATTGAAATTACATCGAACAAATTTTGGTAATTATACGCTGGGTGATATAAAACCCGGTAAATTTGAAATTGTTGATAAAATCTAGTAACAATTATTTATTGATTAATAAATACCCGGCAACCAGTCCAGCTAAAACAACTACTACTATGATTGCGACTATTACTAATTTATGGCTCTTTTTTGGTTTGACTGGCTGTTCAGCAACGACTGGTTCAGTCGCGACAACAGGTGCAACAGCTTCAGGTTGAACAGGCTGTGGTGCAACTGGTTGCAAAACAGGGGATTCTTGGCTAGGATAACTCTGAGCCGGTGGAGTGACTGGGGCATTAAAATTTACTACTTCAGGGTTAATTGGTTGAGCATTTTCCGTTGGTAACTGATCGTTGTTTTGATTATTATCCATTTTTTACCTTTTTTATTTTATTTAATCTTAAGCTTATTCTGTATCAATTAATAAACAAAGTCAATAGAGCCGCTAGCTGGCATTTATAAAGCTTATGTTCGTAATCTTGGCCTTTCTCTGTTATAATTATCGTAATTATGGCATCAAAACTACCCACAGTTGCAATTATTGGTCAAGCGAACGTCGGCAAAAGTTCGCTTTTTAACCGTTTGGTGCGTTCTCAACAGGCGATTGTGGCCCGTGAAGCCGGCACAACTCGCGACAACGTCCTAGGCCGCGTCGAATACCATAAACACAGCTTTTGGTTAGTTGATACCGCTGGACTTAAAGACCCAGATGACGACTTTGAAGCCCTAATCCAAGAACAAATCGAAGAGGCCGCTGTGGCTGCTGATGTTATTTTAGTCGTCGTTGACAGCAGCCAATACCCAAGCGATTCAGACCGTTTTGTTGCCAAAAAAGCTTTGCGCAGTAAAAAACCAGTTATATTGCTAACCAACAAATCTGACCTAAAAGACAGCTTGCCAATCGATGAATTTAAACGCCTTGGTGTCAAACAAATTATCCGTACCAGCGCCGAACACAATCAAGGCATGATTGAAGTGCTTGAAGCCATCACCGAATTAATTCCTGCCGCCAGCGAATATGTGCCTGATGAAATTTTGCGTATTTCACTAATCGGCCGTCCAAACGTTGGCAAAAGCTTTTTGTTCAACACTTTGGCTGGCAAACAACAGGCGATTGTTGCCAACGTCGCCGGCACAACTCGTGACATCAACCGCATCGCCGTCCGTTACGGTGATCGTGATATTGAACTTTTGGACACCGCTGGTATGCGTAAACCCGGCAAACAAGAAGTCGGCATCGAAAAGTTTAGCGTACTACGAACATTGCAGGCTATTGAAGAATCTGATGTTTGTCTGTTAGTCATGGATGCCAACCAATTAAATACCCAGCTTGACCAACGTATCGCTGGTATAATTGACGAAGCCGGCAAAGGCATGGCGATTGTCATCAGTAAATGGGACAGTGTTGAAGGCAAAGATGCCTATACGCGCGATGATATTGCGCCAAAAATTGCTCGAACCTTTGACTTTACACCTTGGGCACCATTAATCTTTACCAGCAGCGTAACTGGTCAAAACGTTACAAAATTATTTGATTTAGCCATCGATATTGATGACCGCCGCAAACAACAAACCAAAACTCGCGTCTTAAATGATTTGTTACAAAAATGCGTCCACAGCCATCCACCAGCAGGTCTTAAAAACACTCATCCAAAATTGCGTTACATCGTTCAAACCGACACTACACCGCCATGGTTTGTTATCTTTGGATCAAACCTTAAATTCCTACACTGGAGTTACAAACGTTATTTGGAACGTCAATTACGCGAAACATACAACTACACTGGTACGCCAATTAAATTCAGTTTCCGCGACGAAAAACAGATCAAAGCAAACCGCGAAAAAGAACAACTGGAACGCGAAAAAGAACAATCCGCTAAAAACTTACAAGATTAATTCGACTGATTGTATAACACTGGCGAGTCAATAGCTTCTTTTATTATTTGCCTACTAGAGAAAACCGTATCGACTGGTTTAATCAACTTATCATCTTGGCTGGAAATGCTTGTATTATACTGCTGCAACAAATCAGTTTTATTTAAATAATGCCATCGTTCTTCGGTTGAATAAGTTATCCCAACTACAGCACCATCACTATCAAAAGCTGGCCCACCACTGGCACCAGGAAGATTTCTGTCGCTAAATTTTGTCCTAAACACCACATTTTCAGCCTTCAATCCATCTAGCATCACAACAAAGCCAAAACCAAGACTAGGCTCGCCAACAATCATATAAAATTTGCTCATTTTATTCATCGGCGGGATACTACCGTCGGTTGTTATTTGGTGGTTAATTGCATACACCAGTTCACCTTTATTTAATACTCTGGTTGATATAGGCAAAGGCGCTGACAGCTTATCCGAATCTTTAAGCCTTAAAACGGCTACGTCGAAATTATTGCCACCAAACTCTTCATAAAGTTTTACTGGAATATATTGTCCCTTATCATCAATATGTCCATATATTTTACAGCCACTAACGACATCAAACACTTTATCGTCAAATGATATGACTTTAATAGTATCTATCATGTTACCAATAACAGCATGGCCCGCAGTGACAACAACCTTTCCACCGTTATTATCCATAGCCACAAAACCCGTTCCATAGCTTTTATGCTCGCCGTTATATATAGCGATTCGCACAATTGAGCTTGCTACTTTTTCAGCATAGCCTGGCGATTCAGTCGGAACAACATCTAATTGAGTGTGCTTAGCATTTACTTTTAAATTTATTTCCTTATTATCTATTGGTGACGAAGTAGCAACATCAATTTGGACCAATTCATTAATTCCATCTGGATTATAACAATCTGGGATATAATCCGAACCTTTAAGTTGCACCACCTCTGGTGTTTTAGCTTTTGGGTTTTCTGGCAATGTAGCTTGTGGCAAAGTAGCAATACTAACGGAGTTTTCATTCACAGCATTAGACAGTGACTTTATTTTAAAATACTCTTTCACTGCACCGTCTGCAACAGCAAATATGACTACATATAAAACTATTTCGCCTAACATTAAATATACGTTACGAAAACGCTCAAAATGACCTATATCTAAGGTGTTGCTGTTTTTTATTTCCTTTTGCTTAGGTCCCAATTGCTCCGTCATATCAAACTATACAATAACACTTTTAATAATATTGGCAAATAGTATATACTTAGTGTTAATGAAGTTAATATTCGCTCAAGGCAATCCCGAACCAGATTATACGTCAACACGCCATAATGTCGGCTTTGCGATGATTAATGCCTTGGCTGACCAATTAGGCGCCAATTGGACCAACAAAACTAAATTTCACGCCCATATTGCCGAAACAACGATAAATGGCGAAAAGGTATTACTGGTTAAACCAACGACTTTTTACAATGAAACAGGGGACAGTGCTCGAAATCTAGTCGACTTTTATAAATTAAATACAAGCAGCGATTTACTGGTTATTCATGACGATTTAGCGCTGCCATTTGGCACAATTCGTGTTCGCAACCAAGGCCGTGACGCTGGTAATAATGGCATAAAATCATTAAATTCTCACCTTGGCACCGATTTTCACCGCATCCGCATCGGCATCGACAATGACAAGCGCCAACAAATAGGCGA
Organism: uncultured bacterium; assembly: GCA_903899655.1. Taxonomy (GTDB): domain Bacteria; phylum Patescibacteriota; class Saccharimonadia; order Saccharimonadales; family Saccharimonadaceae; genus UBA1547. The sequence goes on along the minus strand of CAIUKF010000010.1, from coordinate 73,544 downwards.
CACTGATTTTGTCCTAGCAAAATTCAGCGCCGACGAATCAAAACACCTTGCAACTGAAATCACCCCACACGTCATTCAATTAATTGAACACTTTTGTGGCGGCACTATAAAAATCACCAGTCTAAAAACTGACATTTAGACACTAAAAAAGCGCTCTCAGCAAGGGTGGGCATCGCTGGGAGCGCTATTTTACCCTTTAACCCACCCAAGGGTATGCGCAGCATTCTCAATAATAATTGCAGAAGCCCGCTGGTTAAAGGGATTAGTATATATACAATGCCTTACACTCGAAGTGTCATTTCTTAAGGATGGAGGGTAGTCTACCTTAAAAACACATTGTATATAATCTAACATTTGTGAACTTACCACTTAGCCTGTAATTATAAAATTACATTGCCAAGCGGTAAGTTCACTATTAGAATAGGGGGTATAAGGTGCGTTTGGTTAATCTCGCAATATAACCAATCGTTTCCGATAATAGCACGTAATCGTATATAAGTCAATACTTTTAGTAATAAAATTATATGAAAATCAATAGTATATCACCCCAAGACAGTAAATACTTACAGATTATTACTACTATTGCTATTCCACCCAAAAAGTTACATTTTATAGGAAAAATACCGGACAAGCGCATTCCAACCGTCGCGATTGTCGGATCACGTAAACCAACAGCCTATGGCAAAGAGGTGACATACCAACTGGCATTCGATATCGCTAAACGTGGCGTCGTAATCGTCAGTGGTCTGGCATTAGGCGTTGACGCTATCGCTCATCGGGCTGCATTGGACGCTGGCGGTAAAACACTCGCCGTTCTGGCTAATGGTGTCGATATAATATACCCTGCGACCAACAGAGACCTCGCGTATGACGTTTTAGCCCACGAAGGCGCAATCATAAGCGAATACGAACCCGGAACCGAAGCCAGAGACTTTCAGTTCCTTGAACGCAATCGAATCGTCAGCGGATTATCCGACGCCATTATCGTCACCGAAGCTGCCGCCCGCAGTGGCACGTTATCAACCGCCGCTCACGCCCTTGAACAGGGTCGGGAAGTCTTTGTTGTCCCTGGTAATATTACCAGTCCGTTGTCAGCCGGCTGCAATAACCTAATAAAACAAGGCGCCCATCCCATCACTTGCGCCGAAGACGTGTTGGAAATTATTGCGCCTGAATTATTGCGACCACAGTCATTATTACCGCTTGGATCGACGCCACTGGAATCGAAAATTATCAGTCTATTACAATCTGGCATCCGCGACGGCGAAGAATTACAAGTTTTATCAGAGGTGGATATCGTCGAATTTTCGCGCGCCATCACTATGATGGAAATATCTGGCACGATTCGCGCCCTCGGTGGCAATCAATGGACTTTGCGCTAGCCTAGGTTTACAAATCGTAATAAGTTAAGTAGTATAAGGCATTAATGAGCAAGAACTTAGTCATCGTCGAGTCACCAGCCAAAGCCAAAACCATTGAAAAATACCTTGGTAGTGACTTTACTGTACTGTCCAGCGTTGGGCATATTCGTAGTATAGTCAAAAAAACCAAAGACAGTACGCCACCGATTGATGTCAAAAATGGCTACAAAACAACTTATGAAGTCGATCCTGATAAAAAGAAAATCATCACTGGTCTTAAAAAAGCCGTTTCAGCCGCCGACACAGTTTGGCTCGCAACCGATGAAGACCGCGAAGGGGAGGCAATTGCTTGGCATTTATGCGAAGTTTTAAAACTTGACCCAAAAACCACCAAACGCATTGTTTTTCACGAAATCACCAAAGGCGCCATCGAAGAAGCAATTAAGCACCCTCGAACAATCGATATGGATTTGGTGGCCGCTCAACAAGCTCGCCAAATTTTAGACCGATTGGTTGGATTTGAACTATCACCAGTTGTCTGGCGCAAAGTACCTGGTGGCAAATCTGCTGGCCGTGTTCAGTCACCAGCCGTTAGGTTGCTAGTCGAGCGCGAGCACGAAATTGATGCTTTTAACGGATCATTTTCGTTCAAAGTTGTCGCAGAATTTACTCATAATGGTGACGTAATTAAGGCCGAACTACCAAATAAATTTGACACTGAATCAGATGCTCAGGCTTTTTTGGAGAGTCTAATCGGGTCAACCTTTTCCGTATCTGATGTCACCACCAGCCCAGCCGTTCGCAATCCTGGCGCACCTTTTACCACCAGTACCTTGCAACAAGAAGCTAACAGCCGATTAGGGTTCAGCGCCAAATCAACTATGTCCAGCGCTCAAAAACTGTATCAAGAGGGCAAGATCACATATATGAGAACCGACAGCGTCACATTAAGTGGCCAAGCCATCGCCATGTCAGCCGATTACATCAAATCAACTTGGGGCGATAATTACAGTCAAGTTCGAGCTTTTAAAACCAAAAGTGCCAGCGCTCAGGAAGCTCACGAAGCCATTCGCCCAACAGATATGCGCGTCGAACGCGCCAGCAGTAATGAATACGAGCAAAAATTATACGACCTAATCCGTCGTCGCACCCTAGCCAGCCAAATGGCCGCCGCTAAACTAGAAAAAACCGTAATTACAATTGCGATTAAAACGCCACCTTCCAATAGCCACCTTCCAATAGCCAACTTTGAAGCAAAGGGAGAGGTAATTCTCTTTGATGGCTTTTTGAAAGTCTATGGTGGCAGCAAAAAAGACGCCGAAATTTTGCCAGCCGTCACCTCGGGCGACACGCTAGATTTAGCGTCCGCTAATGCTCGCCAAGTCTTTGCCCGACCACCAGCCCGTTACAGCGAAGGTAGTTTGGTTAAAAAACTAGAAGACCTAGGTATCGGCCGTCCATCAACCTACGCCACAATCATCAACACCGTCCAAGTCCGCGGTTACGCCGAAAAAGGTGAAGCTGAAGGTACACCACGCGATATTATTAACTTGAATTTGCAAAATAACAGCATCGAACGCAAAATAGTCCAAGAAAAAACCGGATCTGACCGAGGTAAATTAGTACCAACTGCCGCCGGTGAGGTTGTCAGTGACTTTTTATCGAACCACTTTGAACAAATCGTTGATTACGGCTTTACCGCCACTGTTGAATTAGGGTTCGACAAAATCGCCGCTGGTGCTTTGGCACGTAACACGATGTTAGACGGTTTTTACATCCCATTCCATAAATTAATCGAGGGATCAGGTGGTATCGACCGCAGTTCAGTCGCCAAAGCTCGCGAAATCGGCGTCGACCCCAAGACCGGTAAACCAGTTTTGGCCCGCTTTGGTCGTTTTGGCCCAATGTTACAACTGGGTGGTAGTGAAGGTGACGACGACAAACCACAATTTGCACCAATTCCAGCTGGACGCAAAATCGAAACCGTCACCCTGGAAGAAGCCCTATATGCCTTTAAACTACCACGTATCGTCGGTCAAACACCCGAAGGCGCCGTCATTAAGGCTAACATTGGCCGTTTTGGACCATATATTCAGATTGATAAAACTTTTGTCAGCATTAAACCGCTTGACCCTCATACTATAACCCTTGATGAAGCTTTGGGATTGTTCAGTGCTAAAAAACAAGCTGATGCCGAAAAAAATATCGCTGACTTTGGCGATGGTGTTAAAGTCCTAAAAGGCCGTTTTGGACCATATATTACTGATGGCGTCAAAAATGCTAAAATCCCCAAAGACACCGAACCTGCCAGTATCACACATCAACAAGCAATCGATTTATTAAGAGATGCTCCAGCCGCTAAAAAAGGTCGTTTTGTCCGTAAAAGCGCCAAGTCTTCACCTAAAAAGACCGTCAAGCGTGTCACTAAACGCGCCGTCAAAACTCGTCGCAAAAAAGCCTAAAAAGTCTCAGACCACTATTTACATAACATGTCTACTTCATGCTATAATGAGTGCAGTATACAAAATGTTTGACATTTTAAAAATATTATTTTATAATCTAATGTATATCTTATAGAAATACATGTTACCAGTGGGCAGAGAGTAAATTAAGCTATGAACAATACAACCGAAAACGAACCAAAGATTGACCTACAGGCCAGTGTCAAAGAAATTCTAAACATCATTGATCAAGAGCGTGAACGCGAGATTATCACTCGTCGTTTCGGTCTGTATGATCGCCGTGAAACACTCGAACAAATCGGCGAGTTATTAGGTATTACCCGCGAGCGTGTTCGCCAACTTGAAAAAGCTATCTTAACTAAACTAAAGGCAGCTACTGCCAGTGGCAAAGTTCAAACAGTCAACAGCCTTGAAAAAGTTTTGGTACGTAATTTGGTTGAATTAGGCCGTATTGCTCGTGTCCAAGACCTGACCAACCACTTACTAAATAACACTAGCGACCAACGCGAACGTGCTCATGTCGCATTTATTGCCGAGCTAGCACCTGGACTAACCGTAATTGACGAAAACGACAATTACCATCACAGTATTGGTATTGCTGATTACGGCGATGACAAAAAGATAAAAGGTGAAGTTGACGTAATTGTTACAACGATTAAAAAACATGGCGAACCACTGACAATCGAGGCTTTGCACGATAAATTATCATACGAACACCCCGATCACGTCCGCGCTTTGGCTAGCGTTTCAAAACTTCTAGCACACCTAAAAGACAGTTGGGGACTGGTCAAATGGCCAACCGTCAACCCAAAAAACATTCGCGACAAAATCTACGTTATTTTAGCTGAAAATGGCAAACCTATGCACTTTTCTGAAATCGCTGAATCCATCAAAGACAGTAGTTTCAAGCGTAAAAACGTTACAACTCAGGCTATCCACAACGAATTAATCAAAGATTCACGCTTTGTCTTAATCGGCCGTGGTATCTATGCTCTAAACAGTTGGGGATTTGACCGCGGCACAGTCGCTGACATTATCGCTGATGTTTTAAAGCAATCAGATACACCATTACATCGTGATGAAATCGTCAAACGCGTTCTAAAAAGCCGCCAAGTCAAAGAAACAACTATTTTGTTGAATTTGCAAAGCAAACCACAATTCAAGCGTGTCGCCAAGGCAACATACGCTCTTGAATCCAAATAATAATCGTTTGCCAATTTGCCCCTGCAATGAGACAATAAAAGAGTAACCATGGGCATAATATCGTCTATAATTAGTTTTCTTCTTCAGTGGTATGTCTGGCTACCAGTCGTACTTATTCTGTCATACTTAACGTGGCGTAATTATCGCCGCGTCGATTCGATGCAAAACGTCGACAGCGACCTACTTGTACTTGAAATTCCAAAGACTAATGATAAAAGCGAGTTGGCCGCCGAGCAACTTTTTGCCAGCCTTCATGGTATTTTACGCGATAAAAACGAGCTTAAACTGAATGAAGGCGTCCAAGAACACCTTAGTTTTGAGATTGCCTCAATTAATGGTCAAATTCGTTTTTATGTCTGGGTGCCACGCAGCTTACGAAGTTTCGTCGAAGGCCAAATATATTCACAATACCCAAGCGTCCAAATCAGATTAGCCGACGACGATTATGTTAACCACGAACATCAACATAGCATCGCTTACTCTTCCGAGATAACACTGACTGTTAACGAAATGCTACCGATCAAAACTTTCGTAAATTTTGAAGTCGACCCACTGGCGGGGATTACCGGCGCTCTAGCAAAACTTGAATCAACCGGTGAAGAGGTTTGGATTCAAATCTTGGCTCGTCCAATTGCCGATGATTGGCATAAATGGTCAGATCGTTGGATTAAAAATGTCCGACTAGGCCGATCTTCATCCATTATTACCAATGGCGGGGGACTAACCTGGATTGCTGGACTATTGCAAGCCTTGTGGCAACCACCCGAGGCTGGAAAAGGTATAACCGCTGTCAAAGAAATATCCGAACGCGACAAAACCCGCATCGCCGAAGCCGAAAAAAAGGCCACAAAATTGGGTTATCAGGTCAAAATTCGCCTAGTTTATCTGGGGGAGAGTGCCGTTAATGCTCGTTTGCGGATGCAAGCGATTGTTGGTACTTTCAAACAATTCAACAGCACTAATCTAAATGGCTTTAAGATGTCAGCTCCAAGTTTTTCAAAAGAAGATTTGGTTGAATACCGCAAACGCGATTTCAAAGACGAAGGTTATATCCTGAATATTGCCGAGCTTGCCAGTGTATTTCACTTGCCACACACCAACGTCGAAACACCAAATGTCGTCTGGGCCAGCAGTAAAAGCGCCGAACCACCTACAAAATTACCAATTATCACTGGTAATCCAGCTATTGACGAAAATATCAGTGCCTTTGGCATGACCAACTTCCGCGGCGTTAATCAACAATTCGGCATGCTACGATCCGACCGATCCAGACACGTTTATATTATCGGCCAAACTGGTGCCGGCAAAACTGGTACGTTAGCCTTACTAGCCCTAAGCGACATATTCCACGGCCATGGCTATGCCATTATCGACCCACACGGAGATTTCGCCGTCGACAACATGCGTTTCATCCCTGGTAGTCGCTTAAAAGATGTCATTTACTTCAACCCGGCCGATACCGCTTTCCCACTTGGATTTAATCCACTTGAAGTCACCAATCCAAGCCAAAAAACCAATATCAGCAGCGAAGTTATCGGCGTCTTAAAACGCATGTTTGGCGAAAGTTGGGGCCCACGTTTGGAATACATTTTGCGTTATACCATTTTGGCACTGCTGGATCGTCCATCAACTACTATGCTAGATATTACACGCATGTTAACAGATAAGAAGTTCCGCGCCGAAACCTTGGGTTATTGCCAAGATACTGTCGTTTTGAACTTTTGGAACATCGAATTTGCCAGCTGGAACGATAAATTTGTCACCGAAGCAATTTCACCAGTCTTAAACAAAGTTGGCGCCTTTACGGCCAACCCAATCATCCGTAATATCATCGGCCAACCTAAATCGACCTTCGATATTCGCAAGATCATGGATGAAGGCAAGATATTAATCGTCAACCTATCTAAAGGCCTAATCGGTGAAGATAACGCCGCCATTTTAGGCGCCTTTTTGGTGACTAAAATTCAGTTGGCCTCAATGAGCCGCAGCGATATCGAACGCATCGAAGACCGCCGCCCATTCTATCTGTATGTCGACGAATTCCAAAATTTTGCGACCGATTCATTTGCTACAATTCTGTCTGAAGCCCGCAAATACGGCCTCAATTTAACCGTCGCCAATCAATACATCAGCCAAATGGGCGAAAACGTCCGTGACGCCGTCTTTGGTAACGTCGGCACAATCATTTCATTCCGTGTGTCAGCTGACGATGCTCCAATTCTATCGAAACAATTTGAACCTCAATTCGAACCAAATGATCTGTTACAAATGCACAATCGAAACTTTATTATCAACATGGTTATTGGTGGCGAAAAAACCCCAGCCTTCAACGCCACAACCTTGACATTACCAACACCACAATTGGACAATACCGCCCTGATTATCGAAAATACTCGCCGTAATTACAGCCGTAGTCGTGTTGAAGTCGAACAAGAGATTGCCGCCGCAATAAGGCCACCTGACAGCGTTAAACCCCCTGTATCGCGCGCTCAGGCTATTAAATGGCCTATCGGCATGCACCCAATTGCCAGCACTATCATTCAGCCAGCAGGGCAGAGTCAGGGTGAATTACCCACCACAGTTATAACAGATGGGGAATTAGTAGTTAAGCCAAAACGCAAACGCACCCGCCGTCGCAAAAAACCAACTGGCGCTGTGACGACAGATAATAATGTACCGCAAATTAACCCTCAACTGACACCTCAACCCGTCCAACAGGCAAGACCAACTCAACCCGCTGCAACTATCGAACCTGACGGTTCGTTACAGATAAAGCACTAGGGAAGTCAACAAATATCCTTTTTATCTCATACACCACCCCTCCATCCCCTCATTCCTCTGAATGTCCTGTTTGTCTGACGCGCTAAAACTAAATTACGTTTATTCTTTGTAGTCTGCGGAACGACCTTCCTGTATGGTACGCGTGGACGGTACCATAAAGTGAAGATCGCCTTCACGCCAATTGTTTTGCTGAACAGCAAACAATTGGGTTCAGGTGGTCCTCGACTAGCAATGAATAAAGTAATTTAGTTTTACGGTCAGCCAAAGGGACACTCAGATGAACGATGGGATGTAGTGGTGGCTGGCGATGCCTCAAAATATACTTTTTAAAGGCTATAGTTGCAATAGAATTGCGTCGATGTGTCGCTAGCCGTTCAACATGAACAATACTAATACAATATCCCTTTGTATGACCGGAAGAATAAAGTTTAGGACACCTTGCTATCCGAGTATGTTTGAGTGGTAACGAGTTACGCAGGATACAAAGCGTACTAAACTTTATTATTGCCGCGTCAGACAAACAGGATGTTGGATTAGTGTTGGAATGGTGGACGGTGGTGAAAAATAAACAGGACATTCAGAGGAATGAGGGGGGTGGAGTTGTGGCAACGCATATACAAAAGGGTATTTAATAATATACGAACAAATATAGAACAGCGTAAATATACGCATAGTTCGTAGATACTATGCCGCAGTACAATGATTAGCCGTTAACATGCATAATGCAATGATTTACAAATTATCAATAATTAATACACAAACAGGACAATGGCATACAAAACGACGCGGAAGCCAGGCACGGGTAAGTCACAGGAAAGTGGTTGTTAAAAATCAAAAATTGGTGGTCATAAATAACAAAAAGAATAGTAACTACATTCATGATCTACACACAGTCTTTACGTCGCACAATATATCTTTTACGACATTAGATATATCATCCAAACAGGTATTAACATGTGTCTTATCTTATAGCTAATTCAGCACTTCTACTTAAAAGTAGGGGTAGTATATATTAAACACTTACGCGTAACTGTATACATCTAATTATTTATTTAGCATTGTCACGCCGCAACTGCTAAACAACCTTGCTATATTAATACAGCTAAATTCCATTAGCCAAACCAGCTATATTTGACATTCATAGTTTTCCACAGCATGATATATTTTTTGTCACCCTCCTACTTACCCAGCCTATGCCATTTGCTTTTTTGTTATTTGTATATTTTAGTATGTTTTTTTACCCTATTTCATATTGCATAATATTATAATAATTACGAACAAATTTAGAACAAGAAATAGGAGAGCGGGGATGCCCTATTTGTAGAATGCTTTACCGCTGACACGTATGTCTATATACTCGGGCGATTGACCATGGCTTGCAAAATATTTAAGCGCCTTACTCATATCCTCTATTTGCTCCCCTGCTGAGCGGTCGATTGAGAGTTTCACCAGGGTACTGCTCTCTTTAACACTTATCACCAGCTCACGCGTCGTATTAGCAGGTAAGACAGCTTGGCTAACAGTATACCCATTGGTGGCCGAAAGAGACACTACACGACCCACAAAGCTCAAAAAGCGGTTACTGATAATTGCAGTACTCCCCTGTGGCGATGCACCGCTGTTATCGATAATCTGAACGTCTGGCGCAGCTAAATAATTTTGATCGAACGAAACACCTTTTGAATCAACGTAGTATTGCTTGTCCCCTATTTTCCAGCCTGCGACAGGGGTACGTAGCGTCACAGCAAATCCAGTTTCACCAATCCCAAGCATATACTGCTGGGTAACGTTTGACACCTCTGGTAACTTTGTCGATACATAGTTAGTTAATGCCACCTGATCAAGATTAAAATGCAGCCGACTGATTGGGTTAGCGTCCAGATAGTCCTGGATAACCTTTACATACCTAGACGAATTAATCGGTTTTGCAAGTTTAACATTCGACACACTAATAATCACTGTCGCCGTAAAGTTACTAATCAACATCCATAGAATTGCGGCCGACAACAACACTATCGTAAGTACACTTAAGACTTTACGGCGATGACGAACCAAATGATGCGCGTGTTTTCTGGATGATTCCAGGTCAGTTTTAGCATTAACACTGCCGAAATTATTTGACGTTGTACCTGTTAAAGTTCGATTCCGTCGAAAAATATCTGATGAAGAAGCTGACGTTTTAATGTCAGTTTCGACTAATCTTCGTCTGGGAATATCAGACTTTTTCTTTTTTAACAGATTCATATTACTTATGTCTATTATAGACTACTTGGCGCTTGAAATAATCATATTGGCAACATCTTTGGCGGCATTTGGACGCACGAAATTTGAAAACCTATGAGCCATAGCTTTTGACATGTTTGGATTTGATAAAATCTCGTCTATGGCATCAACCAAAATAGCAGGTTCTTCCAACATTTTATTCTCATCGACAACAATAACCGCATTAGCTTTGACATAAACATCGGCATTTTTTAATTGGTGCCCGCCGGTTAATTTGCCATTTGGTATTAAGATAGTCGGTTTTTCCAGTGCTGCTAGTTCAAGTATTGTCGTTGCTCCAGCTCGCGTCACAACCACATCAGCCGCCCCCAAAAGCAACGCCATGTCCTTAGAAATAAATGAATGAAGTTGAAACCTATCACTGTCAGGTGGCGTCAATGATCTTAGTTCGTCATATTGACTAGTGCCCGATATTAACACAACCGAACCCAATTTTAATAAGTCGTTCAATACTAACGCCGTTGTGTTATTAATACGCCCAGCACCCAGTCCACCACCCGTAATCACAATTAGGGGATTGCTAGGGCTAATCCCCCACTTTTGCTTGGCTACTAAACGCTCTGCATCTGAAAACTCATGAAATTCTGGTGCTATTGGAATCCCAACATATCGAGCTTTTTCAATTGGATATGAATAATATTCAAGTGGTGCGCCAGTCGCAATTAACGTCGCCCATTTGCCAAGTATACGATTCGTTAGCCCTGGATGAGCATCAGAATCATGAATTACTAGGGGGATGCCCAATAATCGCGCTGCAATACCAACTGGCAAGCAAACATATCCACCCTTAGTAAAAACGACGTCTGGGCGCCAAATAATTAGTTTTACGATGCTTTGTAAAAAGCCGATTCCAACTAAAAAGCCATCGCGAATGTTCATCAATACGACTGATGGCCATAATAATTGACGCCACATCGAAACGTGATTATAGCGTCTAAATTTGCCACCAATAATAGTTTGGACTGGCAAATCTTGATCAAAATGACCCATAATAGCTCTTGATTGACCAGCAAACTTACTGTCGCACCAAAATCTAATTTCAGCTTTTGGATGCACTTTCTTAATTTCGCGTAAAACCGCTACGACCGGTGTGACGTGACCGCCCGATCCCCCGCCGACTGCTAGAATCTTCATATCGTGCCTCCTTTAAACTTGATGGATGAACAGTGTAATGTGATAACTGGAAGACTAGTCCAAGCGCTGCTGCAATGAATATCAAACTAGTACCACCAAAACTTAGCAAAGGTAGCGTAATCCCAGTTAATGGAATCACTCCGACCATCGATGCTACATTTAGCATAACATGAGAACCAAACCAACCGAAAGTGCCTGCAATCAATAATTTCAATCTGACATCAACCAGATGATCCATTAATTTTAAAAGTCGCATCAACAAAGCCGTAAATAGCGCCAAAACTGTCAACAAACCAACAAATCCAAAGGTTTCACCAATAATAGCAAACACCGAGTCATTGGTTGCTTCCGGTAGATATCCAGTTGCCTGAACGCTGTTACCAACACCAACACCAAATAATCCACCAGTACCAATTGCTAATTTTGCTTGATCAATATGGTAACTATTAGAATCACTCAATGATGCATTATCACCGTTTAAAAACGTCATAAATCGATCAAGTCGATGCGGAGCGCTAATAATCAATACGCTACCGATTATCAATATTGACACAACTATAATCCCAGCATTCTTCAAATTAAGTCCACTAACGACTAACATTGAAATTATTATGCCCAAAAGTGAAACTCCTGTACCAAAATCTTTTTGAATAACAACAATAAATATCATTGATATCGCCGTGATAATTGCGACTGGAATCAGCGTTGCTTGAGCATTATTTAACTTTCCCTGTTTTACTTTTCCACCCAAAAAACCAGCCAAAAAGATTAAAATTGCATATTTTAACAGCTCGGCAGGCTGAAAACTACCCAGTACGCCCAGATTAAACCAACGGGTTGCACCTAAAGTTTGCTGGGCAATACCTAAATTTGCAACACCAGCCAAAAAAAGCAAAACACATGCCCCAATAGATATCATTAATAACTTACCAGAATGACGAGTAAACCAAGTATAAGGGATGAATGCCATAGTCCAAAACGCCACAATCGCAACACCCAAGCTTACTACTTGTTTAATGAAAAAATACATACTTCCGTAATCACTACCGTAGGCATTATTTAAAACGTTAGCCCGCTGTGGCCCAATTGCATACATGATAATCAACCCTATCAGCATTAACAAGCCCATATAAAGCACAATTTGATAATCAGGCTTGTGACGACGAACTGTAGTTTTATCGGCAAACTGAGCTTCGGCCGACAAAGCTTGAATATAACCTTGACTGCCCACCTTTGCCACTTTAAATACTGCCCCCAGCAATCGCTAAGAATACGCCAATAAAGGCTGCTACATCGGCAATCACCCAAAAACGCATTGTAACCTTGGTCTCGGGCCAACCAGTTGCCTCAAGATGTTGATGAATTGGGGCTGATATAAAAACTTTACGTTTCAAAATTCGTTTACTAAAAATTTGGATCAAGCTAGACCCAGCTTCGGCCACAAAGACGACTCCGATAATTGGTAACAAAAACAATGTGTTTGTAAGCATCGCCACGACACCTAATGACGTACCTAGCGCAAAACTACCAACATCACCCATAAAAAACCTAGCTGGATAGATATTAAACCACAGATAGCTAAGTAATGCGCCTAAAACTGTAAAACAAAAGCCCGCCAGTAACGGATGTAGTTGAAGTAGTGCGATAATTCCAAACGCACCATAAGCTATTGATAGTAATCCGCCCGCCAAGCCATCCAAACCATCGCTAATATTGACAGCATTACTGGTTGCAACAACAATAAATGCGAATAAAGGTACAATTACCCAGCCAAGTGAATAGTCACCAACAAAAGGAATATGTACGAAAGTATAATTTAATTTTGCAAAAAAGAACCAACCTAATGCCAAGCCGATTGCCGTAATCACGGTAAACTTCAAGCTTGAACGTAGCCCAGCAACTCCTTGACCTTGACCGCGCACGTTAATAATATCATCTAAAAGACCAACAAATCCACCACCTAAAAGCGCCGCTAATGGCAACCAAGTTTGGCCGCGATCCATATTAAATAACAGCGTCATAATCGTAATAGCAGCCACAAATACTACACCCGCCATCGTCGGAATATTACGCTTAAATTTTTCAGCATGCAACTTATTAAAAACCTCTAATTTTTCACCAGTCACACTGTTGGTGCGCTGCTTTTTCCAAAATTTATACCTGTAAGCAAAATATGTATAAATCGGCGTAAATAACATCGCCAGCAAAAAAGCACCTAGACTTAGTAAAAACGTGCCTGTCATTCCGTGCGTTAAATCTGTTAATACTGTATTCATAAATTACCCTTTCGGCTGTATCTTTAAATAATCGAGCATCCAGTTTGAAATATCTGTGAATATCGGCAGAGCATCACGCGCACCTTGCAAAGCTTTATGGTCACCAGATACCTGTACCATTATGACATACCTAGATAAATCTATGCTACCGCCATAGCCTAAATACGTACCAACTGTTTCGTCCTCTGAGTATTCACCATTTTTAATAACCTGCGATGTACCTGTTTTGCCACCGGTATAATAACCTGCCTTATCAACGCTAGTATAAAATGTGCTCCTGGCCGTATGAGTCATCTCACGCATCTGGCTAGCCGTTGAATCTGATATCGGATTAGACGGCGTAGCTATTTTATCAGCAACAAATTTACCGCTTGTATCTAATTTTCCGGCAACAACAGTTGGTTTGTAATACTTACCACCATTAACCAGTGAACTAAAAGCTGATGATACCTGTACCATAGTTACGTCCAGACCTTGTCCAAACGACATATTTGAATATCGAACAGCATTACCGTCTACATCTGTTGGCGGAATTATTGTACCCTCCGCCTCCCCTGATACTTCAACTCCCGTCAATTGGCCTAATCGAAAACGATTGTAAAAATAATCATACATTGTATCGCGAGCAGTTCTTGTAATATTATTACCGTCACCCAAACGCTCGGCCACTGTCACAAATCCAGTGTTGAGTGACCAGTTTAAAGCATACTGAAACGTGATGATACCAGTGTGTCCCAAAGTAGCATTCGATATCACCTTGTCGTCAACCTGAATATGATCTGTATTATTATAGGTCGCATCAGCCGAAACAACGCCTTTTTCAATTCCGGTCGCCATAGTCAAAGTTTTAACGTCTGACCCTGGCTCATACGGCGCCGAAACAACACCATTATTAAACGCTGCCGCGTCTTTAACTTCATTGAATTTAGCTGGATCAAAGGTCGGTAAATTTGCCATCGCCATAATTTGCCCATTTTGTGGATTCATAACAATCACACTACCTCTGGTGGCACCAGTCCGCTTTAAACCATCAGCCAAAGCCTGCTCGGTATGTGATTGAATATTACGGTCGATACTTAAAACAATATTATCGCCGTCAACGGCAGGTTTGTTAATATTGTTATTGCCAATCGTTAAAGGTACATCACTAACGTCGGTCACTGATTGCAATAGCCCGTCCGTGCCAGTTAGCCTGTCATTCAATCGACCTTCAACGCCGTAACGACCAACACCTTCATAATCAACAAAACCTAAAGTTTGTGCCGCCAGCGATCCTTCGGGATAAACTCGTTGGGACTCTTCATGAAAACCAATACCTTTTAAATTCTCGCTTTTTATTTTATCTGCCTGAACCCTAGTAATCTTGGTAGCCAATATCTGATACCGACTATCCTTCCTGCTTAACAATCCCTGTAAATCAGCCCTGGCATTACCGCCAGCGACACGTTTAATAATGTCAATAATTTTCGTATCATCTTTGGTAGTTTGCGGGTCAGCAAAAACGGTATATACCATTTGGTTCATGACTAGCGGCACCGCATCTTGACCATCCAAGGCGTATATCATGCCGCGCTTGGCTGGAATCGTCCGCTGTTTAATCTGTTCTTTATTCGCCTCCTTAACATAATAGTCATGCTGAATAATTTGCAGATAAAACAACCTGATAACAAAGATAGCCATAGTAACAATAACTATAGCTGCAAGTACCTTTGATCGACTGCCTTTTTGTAATTCTAATTTCATAAATCTACTACTGTGCGTAATTTGTCGTTGTCGGAACTGTCATAGTCGTGGCGACTGTGCTGTTTTTAACGGTTTCAAGTGCTGTCAACCGAGCATTCTCAATCTCAAGATCGCTTTTTTGTGTGTTAAGTTCAGCAATTTGGCTGTCAATTTTTTGAGTCGCATAATCATAACTGGTTGCGCGGGTTGCTTGCGTCAAATATATCAATCCTAGGACGGTAATCATCAGTGCAACTAGCACAGTGTGAGTCACGGGTCCAAGTTTGATAGCTGAAACATAAGCAACGGTATTTTGGTTGCGAGACCAATTTTGCTGACGTCGGCTGCTAAAATTTTGAGTACGTTGATAAGACATTTTTAATAGACTCTTTTTTTATTTTTGTTTTGGTACCCCGCTCTAAAAACGAGCGGGGTAAATTGTTGTTAGATTTGGCGGACGTTCACTACTTGAGTGATGTCTGCGTATTGTACTGATATTCGAACTGGCATATTTTTTGCCCTTTCTTTTTGTTTGTTTTATTTTTTCACTGCGGCACGTAACTTGCTGCTACGTGATCGCGGGTTGTGAACATCATAAATGCTTCCGGCGATTGGCTTTTTGGTCAATGGCTGCAGCACGGCCTGGATCCCTTCGTCAAACTGATCTTTGAAATAACGTTTAACTAATCGGTCTTCTAGGCTGTGAAAGCTAATGATGCCGACTCGCCCGCCTGGTTTTAATAGGTCGGGCAAGAGTGGCAACAAGTCTTCGATTTGTTTTAATTCATCGTTGACTGCAATCCGGATTGCTTGAAAGGTGCGCGTGGCTGGATGGATTTTTTTCCATTTTCCACGGTATACGGTTTTGATCAAGTCAGCGAGTTCCCCAGTTTGCGACAGTGGTCTGTTAACAACAATTGCCTTAGCGATTGTTTTAGCTGATCCAATCGGTTCTTCACCGTATTGGGTTATGATACGCGTAAGTTCTTGTTCCGAGGCGGTGTTGACTAGCGTTTCTGCGCTACTAGCCTGGCTTTGGTCCATTCGCATATCTAGCGGGCCACTATTTGTAAAGGAAAACCCTCGCTCGAATTGATCGAGTTGTGGTGACGAAACACCCAAGTCAACTAACACCATATTAAATGTCTGTCCTTCTTTTATTAACTGCCTTGCAGCAGTAACAAAATCAGTATGCAGTAACCGCACCCCTTTGTTTGACAGTGAATTCAAACGCTTTATGGCGTAATCATCACGATCAACCAAGACCGAGTCGGTATAATTACCAGTCACACTTAAAAAGCGATTAGCGTGACCACCATATCCAGCAGTCAGGTCGAGATAACTCTCCCCTTCCATTGGACGTAATGTGTCAAGCGTCGCCTCAAGCAAGACTGGAATATGTAGCAAGTTGTTTGGAATATATTCTTTACTCATTCGTTATCTAATGATAGCACGAGATAACGATTCGAGATCACCTAACTGGTAGTTAGATCTGTTTGTTTTTGTTGTAACTGTGTTTGTTTTTGTATAAGTGTCCGAACAATTCCACAGTGATTGTCAAAGACAAGTCATAATCTGTGTATTATTCGGTTGAGAGACTTATGTGTGAGGTGGAGTTTATTTGGGAGGTGTGTTTTTTGTTGAACTAAGGTGCGCGAGTTTTTTAATGTGGTCCCGTAGCCCACTAATTTTGCCTAACTACCAGATAGTTGATCTCGAGAGTTTTTCTTGTTGTTATTTCAAATTGTTAAGGTGCTTTGTTTGTTGGTCCTAAACGTCAGCGTCGGGCCGGATAATGCGCCAATATGCGCCTGCCCTAATTGCCACCAGTTCTCGGTCGATTCCGGCATAGTCAAGCAGGTGCTGCTCGATTGTCACTCGACCTTGTTTTTGGTCAAGTTCCGCCTCGGTCTTACCGCGTCTAAATCGGACATTCAGATCGGCAATCTTCTCGTCGAGAATACTGCCACCAAGTGCTGATTCGACTTCCCTGTCCCAAACTGATTTTGGATACAGGTGTAAGTACTGGTTGAAACCTCTAGTCAGTACAACACCGCTGGCAAATTCATCTCGAAGTTCGGTCGGTATGGTTAACCGTCGCTTGTCGTCAAGCTTCCGTTCGAAATAATCTACGCTTGCCATATTGTGCTTCTTGTTGGCTCCGTTTAGTTATTTTAATTGTTTTAGTGGTTGTTTGTTTTTGTGTGGTGGGAGTTACCCACTTCTTTCCACTGGACTTACTATACTACCCACTACTACCCACTTCAATACCCAATTTTAACGGTTTATTAACCATAAACGGCATTTATTCACAGTTCTGTGGATAAAATGGTTATGTTATAGAGGTGAATCAGTGGAATACACGATTAAATTATGCTTATTTTTCATATTCTATGATTTCATCAATTTTTTTTACAACCTTAACAGATGACAATAGACAATTTAGTTGACTTTTTTCGTGCTTTTTTGCCCTACCCTGGACTAGATATCCCCTAGCGCTCGCTGGTAATCTGTCAAATGCCATAATTTTATCGTCAATTAATACGACCTCGGCGGCTAATCTGGGCTGATTATTGGCAAAAAAGTCCGATGGGATAATAAATTGTTTTTTTGCGTTCAGCCATTTTGCAATATATGCGCTTTTATGACGACTCGGCACAATAATATTCGCCACATTTCCGAGTCCTGCGGCATTAATTTTCAACATCTGCCATTTTTTATCACCGTAACTCATAATGCAAAAATCGCGATTAGTTGCGATTAAAAACTCAATCAATTCAATCGCACCTGGTTCTAATGTATTACCGCGTAGCAATTTAGCACGCTTTACAAAAAGTTTACCAACAACATTTAGATCCATGTCGGGATTTAATTCCGCCAAGTGCTTCAAGGCACTAAACGAACCGCCGCTTGATTCGATATATTCACGAGCTGATTGCAGACTGTCGCCACTACCAACTGATAATTCTTGGACGACTTCTTTCAGTAAATCAAAGCTAGATTCAATATCGCCTAAACACCTGTCAAAATCTAAAACATAAAATGTATTAATCTTTTGCATCGTAAATTTCAATTAAAGCTTTGGCGACAGCTTTGGCGTCATGACGAATTAACGAACGACGCAGCGGTATAGTGCTAGTTTTTTTACTTGGTGCCATTTCACCTAAAAAGTTACCTGCGATTGCTTGGTAGTTAGCTTTATTCAATTTCGTTTTATCGATCTTGACCAAAAAAGCATTTTCTTCTTTGTATCTGTGCGCTACATCGGCCGCTGGTTGTTGTTTGTTATATAAAACGTAATCTAAAAATGGCTCACCAACAAATCGCTCAATTTCACCAGCATGGTCGCTGACTGTAAAACCAGCTGTTTGTCCTGGTTTTGTAACCAAATTACAAACATAAAAACAGATGGCTTTGGTATTTTTTAAAGCCTGGGCAATGCCATCAATCACTAAAAGTGGCCCAAGTGACGAATACATATCACCTGGCGCAATCACCACCATATCTGCTTGTTCAATCGCCTTAATTGCCATCGGATTAGCCGTTGCTTTTGGTACATGCGACAATATTGCATTGCGTGGATCATTTTTAAAATTATCCAGTGCTACGACATATTGATTTTGTAAGACAATACCTTTGTCTGGCCATTCCATTTTTAAACGAACATTATCAAGCGTCGCCGGTATTACCGTACCGTTAACGCGCAAAATTTCAGACGCCGTTTTGACTGCTTCACTAAAACTACCAGTTACTTTTTCAAGCGCCGTCAATAAAATATTACCAAACGAGTGACCACCAAAAGTACCTTCTTCAAATCGGTAATTAAATAAATCACGTATTTTAGGTGACGCGCTAAGTGCAACCAAACACTGCCTAACATCACCTGGCGGCAAAGTACCAAGTTCATCGCGCAAGATACCAGTACTACCACCATCATCAACCATGTTTACAATTGCCGCCAATTGTTTAGTGTGGTTTTTAAGTTCAGACAGTAAAGTAAAGCTGCCCGTTCCCCCACCAACAAGCGCTATCTTGATGTCATTTTTTGCAAATGGCTCATTCATTAATAACTATTATACATTACTACTTGGTATGAATATAAAAACATGCACAAAATAACACCTCTCGAGGACGGTGCTCTAATAGAGAGAAAAATATGCACTATTTTATCGATAACATCGGGTACAGTACTGAAAAAACAAAATAGATAATATAAAAGAATAATAGGACTATTGTCACCCACGATTTACGAATTTTCAACCGGCGTCCAGGTACTGCAATTGCATCTTTGATCGCGCTACCAACCCTTTCATCGATATAATGTTCAGTTTGTGATTCAACTTTTGACACAACTTTATCGATTACGTTAAATAATCTTTGCAGTAATGCCTGGTCAGTCAAATCAAATTGAGTATTTGAATAAATAAATATTTTGTTATCAACTATCTCGGCGTCAAAATTAAGCGAATCATCAATAAACAACTGCATTAAATCAGGTGTAAAGACATACAAAGCATCTTGTTCGTACTCTTTGGGTGCATAAAGCGTAAAATGTGAGTCAAAATCACCTTCCAGCGATAGCTTTTGATCCTTGTTGAATTCTAACGGTAAATCACTAATCGACAATCCAAATATGTTGGTATTATTGGCTTTTGAATCCAAAACCATATGAGGTAAATTACGATCCAGTTGAACCATAATATAGCCGTAGATATGGGTACATGAATTTTTTCCTGATCCAGTTGTATAGGTGTAATTTGCAATTTCGAATGGATTAGAGGTGGTGCTGGATAAAATATTATATGCACTGCGACTGCGACCAATATTAAAAATTAATCCGTCACGCACTGGACTATCAATTTTTGGACTAAATTTTAACCCATTAGCCTCAGCAAAACGATATAACCTAACGCCTTGTTGCCATTTTTTTGTCTGTTGTTGAATCACTAGTACCCCGACAATAGACGCAATTAATACCATAAAACCAACTTGCAACAAGACGGGCGTTACTGTATCAACACTGGCTTGTGCGGCTATTATTAACGCTGGCGAAACACTACCAAGTATTATCAGCGCGATAATAACGTTCATAAATACATTTGACTTTTTTTGAGCGTACAAACTTTTTAAATTGTCGACATCACGACCAGTAACTTTGGTAGTAAGTGAATCATATTTCAGTTGTTGCATATGCTTATTGTACTATATCTTCGCCAAAGTGTTTTTGCAGGCGCATTGTAATCGAACCTTCGTGACGGCCTAGTAATTTGCTTAGCTCTTTAATAGTTGCGCCATTTTGAAATTTTTCTTTCAACAAATCGTCTTGTTTTGATTCCCAAGGTTTGTAGGCGTTCGGATAAGTCTCGCGCATTTTGGCAATCTTTTCAGTCCAGCCGCTGGCCTTTTTAGTTAACTTTTTTGGTAATTCAGTTTTACGTTTTTCAATTGCTTCTTCTAAATAGGCAAACCTTTTTTGGTCCCTGGCGGCCTTGTCGCGCAACGAAACATCAATCGCCGCTGCATCAGCACTAATTTGCAAAGCCATGCGATTTATACCAGATAAATACAAACTGTGCAAATTTTTTACTCGGCTAAGGGCGACATAGCCCATACCCTCAACGAAGGCTTTTCGCAAATCAATTTTGGCCGCGTCCAATGTCATACCCTGTGATTTATGGACCGTAATCGCCCACGCCAAACGAAGTGGAATTTGGGTAATACTGCCTCGTTTTTTATCACCATCGCGCAATTCCCAAGTGTCAGGCGACATTGTTACCACTTTACCACTTCTAAATTCGACGATTGGATATTCGGTTCCATGTTCAAAATCCATCACCGTGCCAATACTGCCATTAACATACTTTCGGTCTAAACTATTTTTAACCGCCATCACCAAGGCGCCTTTTTTTAATCGCAGAGTCGCTGGAGCCAAGACTGATCGTTGCAGGGCTTCGACATAATTTTTGCCACCAGTTGTGGTTTGTGTATAAAAAAGTTCGTCACCACCAAGTGTTTCCAAACGGGCATCATTTATTCGATCGACGTCAATATTTACAGTGTGCAACTCGGTGATTACCTCATCACCCTCGGGCAACACATCAACCCGTGACAATAATTTTTCAGCATGATGACGACGCAATTCACCCGAACGCAAGGAATTTAAAATGTCTAACAATTCTTCGTCATCCTGACGATATTGCTCGCTTAGATAACAAATCGTTGGATCAAGTTCTTGCCAAACGTTGCTGTTAACAACAAAACCGCCAGCTCGACTGTCACCTCTATTAATTGGTGGTAATTGAAAAAAGTCACCGCTCATAATCACTTGAATACCACCAAAAGGCTCGTCGCGCTTACGTACGATTCGGCAAACTTGATCAACCATATCCAAACGAAAATCGTGCAACATACTAATCTCGTCGATAATCAAAACATCGGTTTTTTCAATAATTTCACGGCGCGTTTTAGACATATTGTCGGCAAAACCAGCGTGTAATTCATCATTGATGCCAATTCCACTCCATGAGTGAATTGTCGTACCGCCCAGATGTGTCGCCGCCAAGCCAGTCGTAGCCGTCACAGACACATGCTTACCTTCGCCTTTGGCCAATCGAATAAATTGATTCAACACAAAAGTCTTGCCTGCCCCTGCCGGACCAGTCAGTAAAACACTTTCTCCCGAAAGCATAACTTCAAGCGCCATCCCCTGTTTCATCAGTCTAATTATACCTTATTGCAAAATAAAAAGCGCACCGTAACGATGCGCTTTTTATATACTAAATTAACTATGCCAATGGGCCTTCTTTACTGTATAGCAATTCTACTATAGGTAAAGACTGAAAAGCTTCCATTTGAAGTTCTTGTTGTCCAGGCGCACTACATATACGGTGGAGTGCTACTCGAGTCAATGGTGAGGCATCAAGTATTTGCTTAGCCGTCTTTTCCATCGATTTTGAATCACTTAGCCCGCTTCCTTCAAACCTTAATAAATCAAATTTAGCACTAGCAATACCTGATGTATTATTTTCCACATCGTATTTAATTGCATTTAATATTAGTGGCGTCGAGGGCCTCATTAATGGAGCGCCGGACAGAATAACCGCATTGCCATATTTACTTCGTAAGTTTCTTAATTTTTCTTCAGCTTTCAAATCGACAGGACCATTCAAATCATCGATTATATTATTACTTTCAAAGTGATGCTTTCCAAGATGACTCTCAGTCTCCGCGCTTTTTATGATCCGAGTAATATCCATAATATTTTTTACGACTGGAATATCTATCGCCCTACTTTGATCATTAGGCGACTCTATCATCTTTACGTGAGTAATATTTAGGTTCTTATTTGCCTCAGGATTTTTCGTTATAGCTTCAACAATAGCTGCAGCTTCAGCTGTGCTCTGCGCAAAACCCGAAACTTTGATTTTTTCACCATTTTCAAAATCAACGACCTTGTGTAGACCCTCTAGCATTTGTTTTGCAGGTCGCCTATACCGACCAAAAGCATTAGACAATTGTCGCATAAACGGGGTGTTCTCTGTTGGCTGGCCCGCTTCTTCTTTTGTTAGCTCTCTTCCGTCAACTCTATTTGAAATCTCACCTAATGTTTCTGCCATTGTTATATTTGGATAACCCATATATATAATGCGAGACTTTGACGCTTCAGCACTTACTATTGCCCTAGAGACCTCAACCGAAGCTGATGAATGTGAATCAACCAACCAAGAACCATTTGATAACGGATAGATTTCCGTTGCACCAATGGGGGTTCCGTCTGAATCAAACTCACGGGCATCAACAACGCCAATATCAACAATCGCACCGTCAGCAATTTCAACAGAGCTAATGTTCATTTCGTGATTGAACTTTTCTGCTTTTATTTCACTAGTATCAACTTCAAATGTCTTAAATGTAAGTTTTTCCATAATGCCTACATTATACCGCTTTAGCTGTAATATGTCAATTTTTCAATCACCCTAATTAGTTTTTATTCTTTGTTATAATTCCCAGATTAGTCAAAAAGCCACTACTGTAAACGATTGGGTGACGCGTGCCCCATTCACTATCTGAAATTGCGTTCCATATCTGAATTCTACCAACACCAGCTTGATTATTTTGGCTACCTAAAACTTTATTGTAATTACAAGCATCAACTAAGCTGCTCACGCCACTATCCTCCAACTTAACAAAAACCGTATCAACCCCTAGTTTTGATATTTCATTAATTCGTTCAGCACTAATACCGCCAAGCAAAGCCCGACCTGACAAGGCTAGATTTGCGATTTGATTTATACGATTAAACGTCAAAGGTATCTGATCGCCGATTATACCACCGTCTTTTTTACCAAATTCTTGATATATATTAAACTTACCTTCTTTATTGAAATTATCAATTAGTCCAAGTGGCGACAATTGAGAATTAACCGGATCTACCATAACAAATTTATCTACACTAATTCCGTGTTTCATCATATCTTTGACGATATAAGCGCCAACGTCAGCGCCACTTGAATAACCAATTACGGTCACTTTTTTATCACGCAGATTAATCATTTTTTCTATCACTTGTCTGTTAGTTTCTGCCGCAACGTTTAAATCACCCGCCAACATATCACCAATCTCAGACCAACTAGCCGAAGATTTACCAGGATCACCTACCCCAGGAAATTCTATTCCAATCACTATCGACTTCGTACCACGAGCTAAATCTTCAACGTATCTTTGTCCAACATCAGATAATATTAAATTGTAAGGTAAAGGGGCTACGTAAACGCGATTATCATTAGTTGTATTTTCAACGCGACCATCAGCATACATCACCCCGATATCACCAGCACCACCTACATCAAAGTGTTCAACTTTGGACTGAATCGGCTGTTGTAATATGTCGATCCGTTGAGCCATCGGGATTTCGACATCTTCTACTTTATTTTTGTAACAATCATATAGTTGAGCGTCGGTCAATCTTTTATCTGACCCGTCGCGCAAATAATAAGCGGAGAATACCATCCCTAACCCAACCAGCCCTATGCCGCTGATTATTTTTTTCAAAATATTACGCGTTTTTAACTTTTCCAAGATTAACACACAGCCTTAAATTAAGCTTTCGCGTCATCCACACCTGGACACGTCAACTGGTTAATTGCATGTATTATACAATATATCTACAATAATTGCCCACTAACCTCTTGGCGGTTCACCTTCGGGGTCGTCGAGGAGTTTTTTGGATTTGACTTCATACCTACGTCCGGTGATTTCGCTGGTAATGTAATCTTCGTTAATCAGATTTACAAATGTATCCAGGTCGTTGCCGTCCATGATGATAATTGCGCCGGCGTCGTCGGTCATAATGTCCAGTTGCATGTTGTCGGCGTATTCAATCACCTGTTCTTGGCTGATATCGCCAACTTCAATTTTTTGCAATTTATTGACGGTTTTTTTGCGTTCGCGAACTAGTGATTGTAAGTCCATACCATCTGGAAAACTTAATCGGAAATGTTTTTCAATTTCTTCGACTTTTTTGTCGGCCAATGCTTGTTTTTTGTAATCGTAATTAAAGATACGCTCAAATTTGCCTTGATTAAAGACGAAAATATCTTTGTCGATAATCAAAACCTGATTGTCTGATGGTACTTTTAACCCAACGTCAGCCTGAAAAGCGCCGAATTTGCCATCACGAAATTCCCATGCAGTCGAGCCTTTTAAGACTTGCCCTTGCGAGATTTGTTTGATGGCATAAAAAGGTTTGTCTGGTGAGTTTTTGTGTGTAAAACGTGCCAAAATGCCCTTGATACGCTTAAATTCATGCTCTTGTTCGCTGAATTCAACGATGTCGTTACGTTGATGTTCGATTAAATGCAATAATGTCTCGGCTCGGCCAACCTTTTCTAAGTCAGTCCGCAAAAGTACGTTATCTTCATCTTCGGATAATTCAAAATCACGAACTGACAAACCAGTGCCAGCGCCCATGGTGACAAAGTTAATTAAATCGTATAAAAACAATGGTTTAATCTGGGAATTTAGTTCGCTGTTAAAACTGGTGGTATATGGGGTATAGTGTTTGTTGAACAAAAAGAATTCAACGTCCAATTCTTTTTTGACACCATCAATGTTATTTGCCCACAAAAAAATATCGGTCGGTTCGTTTGATTTTTCCATTGTTTGCTTTCTTTCGCTGTACAGCGAATTAGGTTATGCCTATCTAGTTAGTAATTATTGTACCAAAGACAAGTTGTTTATAACAAGATTTTGCCGAATAGTTTTTGGTCACGTGCGCGATTAGCCCATTGATCGGCTAGTTCGTTGCTGACGTTGCCAACATGACCACGCACCCAAACCAATTGAGCGTTAGATTGTTCGTATAATGCAAACAGTTCTTGAACGATATCAAGGTTTTTGATGTCACTGCCCTTTTTTCTCCAGCCGTTAGCCTTCCAACTGACACCCCATTTAGTGGCGACGTTAATCCAAAATTCGCTGTCACTGTAAATTTGACATTCAGCACCAGCCGCATCGGTTAAAGCGGTAATAATGGCACGGCCTTCCATGCGAATATTGGTCGACATTTGTTCGCTGCCGACTATGGCTAGTTCGGTGTCTTTTATAACTGCGAATCCGCCGGCACCAGGGTTAGGACTGCAACTGCCATCAGTATAATAAATAATCATTAACTCTATTATACCACCACTCCATCCCCTCATTCCTCTGAATGTCCTGTTTGTCTGACGCGCTTAAAATTAAATCAACTAAACTATGTATCCTGCGTAACTCGCGTTGCTCAGACATACTCGGATAGCATGGTTTAGTTGATTTAATTTTAACGGTCATCCAAAGGGACACTCAGATGAACGATGGAATGGAGTGGTGGCTGGCGACATGTTAAACAATAAGAATGGGTTTAATCTCAAGATATATTTAAAGTATAGTATATTTACCCAGCCATATTCCAATAGCCACCTTCCATATTCCATTTAGTCTTTACATTCCCAAGCATTAGCATAATAATGATACTATCGAGGCGTAATCGCCCAGAAAGGAATATTATGGCAAAAGGTCAAGACAAGAAGAAAGAAGTTAAGAAACCCAAAAAAGTTGCTAAAAAGTAAATTTGCTTTACAAAACAAAAAAACGCTAGAACTAGCGTTTTTTTGTTTATATTTACTACCTGACACTTGTGCCGGATTTGCCTGATAATATTGATTCGTAATTAGCGGATGGACTGCCGATGTGGGTTTTGACGCCAGCCCAGTTGGCTTGGACGGCGGCCTCTATTTTTGACTGCATTCCTCCCCTGCCAACGCTTGATTTACCATTTGTCAGCATTAGGGCTTTTTTAATATTGCATGAATCAATCACTGATACGGTTTTACCTTTTTTATCCAATAATCCATCAACGTTGGTCAACAACATTAATTCAGTGGCGCCAACCGCCACGGCAATTTTAGACGCCAAACCGTCATTGTCACCACCATAACTTAAGCGCGCCAATTCGATGTCACTTAGGACGTCGTTTTCGTTAATAATTGGCACGATTCCATGTCGAATTGCCGAATTAATCACCTTTTTTAAACGACCACCTTCAACTCGGTCTTCGATATCTTGGTACGTCACCAAAATTTGACCAACGTTAACACCAAATTTATTAAACGCTTGTCGCCAAGTTTCAACCAGCGCCGCCGATCCAACCATGGCATAAATGCTAGAGTCGCGGAAGTTGTCTCGAACCGCCCAGAATTGCTCGTCCAGCCGCCACAGCGCCCGAACTGACAACAACTACCTGATAATCTTGGCGCAAATCATTTAATTTGGCAGCATAACTATCAATTTTATTTTGGTCCAAACCACTATCACCTGTTAAGGTACTGGACCCATATTTAACAACTAGAATTTTACTTTTCATTACAATTTCCCCTTTATTTTAGACACAAATAATAATTCACACGACTGACACCTAGTAATAACTAGATTACTAGGCGCGTGTGGGGGCGAAAGTCAAATCAGCGATAGCAACGCGTTTTTGTTCGGTTGTGTCACGGTCACGAACTGTGACACAGTTGTCAGTCAAAGTATCAAAGTCAATCACAACACAGTATGGCGTACCGATTTCGTCTTGGCGACGGTATCTTTTGCCGATGTTACCGTTGTCATCAAATTCACAGCGAACAGTTTCTTTTATATTGTCATAAACTTCGCGGGCTTTGGCGACAAGCTCTGGTTTGTTTTTAAGTAATGGGAAAACAGCAACTTTAATTGGCGCCAAATCATATGACAGTTTAAGCACAGTGCGTTTATCATCACCAACAACGTCCTCGGTATAAGCGTCAGACATAAAAGCCAACAACATACGACCTAGGCCAGATGAGGTTTCCAGCACCCATGGAATATATTTTTCGCCTGTATATGGATCTTTGTAAGATAAATCAACACCAGAAAATTTAGAGTGCTGAGACAGATCATAATCGGTGCGATCATGAATTCCTTCCATCTCGTCAAAACCATACGATGGATAATTATATTCAATATCCCAAGCATCAGAGGCATAAAATACTAGATTTTCATGTTGTTTAAAACGCAAATTTTCAGGTTTGATACCCATTTTGACATACCAATTCATACGCTCTTGCTTGATTCGTTCGTAATCTGCTTTGTTTTCATTAGGTTTTACAAAATATTGCGTATCGGCTTGTTCAAATTCGCGCGTACGGAATAAAAAGTTACGTGGCGATATTTCATTACGAAACGCCTTGCCTATTTGAGCAATACCAAATGGAACTTTCATTCTGGTTGTATCAACAACATTTTTGAAATTCAAATAAATACCCTGACATGCTTCACCTGGCAGATAAACTGGCTGCTCGTCAGCACCAGTAAAATTACCCATATTGGTTTTAACTAACAAGTTAAAGGCTTTGACAGGCGTCCAATCACTTTTACCGCATTTTGGACATTTAATTTGATTTTTGTATTGATCAAATAATTCATTGATTGCAGACTCTGACATTTTTTCATCAGCGGTGATATTAATTTTGGCCAATTCTTTATCGACTCGAATACGAGTATTACAGACTTTGCATTCCGATAATGGGTCCGAAAAACCGCTAGTGTGACCTGATGCATCCCAAACTTTTGGCTCTTTAAACATTGCGCTATCTAGCCCAACGTAATTTTCGCGTTTTTGGACATTTTCTTTCCACCAAGCAGCCTTGATGTTATTAAGCAACTCAACTCCGTATGGACCAAAATCATACATGCCGGCCATGCCGCCATAAATTTCACTGCCTTGATAAACAAAGCCTCGGCGCTTGGCCAGACTGATAATTGATTCCATGGTTTTGCTGTCAATATTGTTGTCGCTCATATTTATGTATATTATATCAGTTATTTGTAAATTTTATAACGCTGCATGTTCGCGGGCTACCAACAAGCAATCTGGTATGATTTCACTCAGACCCCCAATTTGAGCGATAACCTTTAATGGTCTAGTCGCAATCAAGCGTAATAACTTGATATGTTCGGATGTCAACTCACCGCCAGTCACCACCTTTAACCCTCTGTCGGCCACATCATAACGATAAGTTTTGTCGGCTGATAATTTTTCGCCAGCCGTGTCGTGCCATAAACTTAATTCATAACCCGTAAGCGCCGCGTAATGCAGATAAAACCAAGTTTGCACAACACCGATTTGAATCGACAATGCGTCTAAACCCATCAAAGTCTCGGCCAAAACATCATACCAATCTGGACCTTCGACCATTTCGCTGGCACCCGAAACTAATTTAATCACTAAATATCCAAATTGCATGCGGTCATAATCAGTCATAATATTTTTGTAAAAATGCACTAATCTGGCCGATGTTAAAATGCCAAGTTCACCTTTACCTTCAGTCAAAACCACTTCACAAACGGCAAATAGTTCAATTCCGCCCGCCAATCGACTTTTTTCACGACGGACGCCACGCGCCATCACACTGCGTTTGCCGTCAGGTGTCAGCAGTTGCAAAATTCTGTCGGCCTCACCATAATTTGTCCGACGCAAAACAATCGCCGTAGTTCGATTAGTTTTCATTGTAGTACACTTCGAACCGCCGCCACCAAATCAGCTGGTACCATGGTAGCTTTATTTATTATCCGTTTAACGCCGTATGGCGCCACATTTTCAATTGTCAGTTCACTGGCTAAATTCGTACAAAGAATAATTGGAATACCACCAGTATCACCATACGATTGTAATTCATGCATTAACGCAAAAGCGGTATTACCAGTCAGTAAAACGTCTAAAATTATCACTTTGGGATGAACTTCATCAATCGCGTGAATCGCTGCAATCGCATGTAATGCAATTGTGGCCTTAAAACCAGCCTTAGTCAAAACACGTTGGTGTTGTTCAGCCAGCCATTTGTCATCTTCAACTATTAATACCGAGGCACCATTCATAATAAACTGAGTTGCCTAGAAGCTTGTAAATCAATATAAAAAGTCGCGCCGTCACGGTGTTGAGTTACGCCAATTTTACCGTTCATAGCATCTGCAAACTGGCCAGCAATATACAGTCCCAAACCGCTACTTTGCGGCCTAGCGTGAATCGGTGTCGACGCCTGGGTTAATTTACTCTTCAATGATTTCAAGGTGTTAATCGGTAGCGCTGGGCCGTAATCACGCACGCCCAAACGAATCGTTTCGCCTTTGTTTATTGACCCGATGCGAATTTCGACCGACATATTACTTTCAGCATAATACAAAGCATTATCGCTAAAATTAATCAAAATTCGTCGCAATAAATCACGATTCGCAACCAGAAGTAGCGGATTTTTGTTAGGCACAAATTTAACATCGCGATCATGAGCCGCAAATAATGGTTTTAGTTCGCGAATAATATCTTCGCAAAGTTGCTGCGGATTAATTGGTTCAAGTGTAAACATGGCGTCAGATAATCGCACCGAACGCGTTAAGTCACTGGTTAAGCGCAAAGCACGTTCACTGGTTAAACTAATTTGACGCAACATTCGACTTCGTTCAACCGGCGTTACATCGCCATCTTCTAGTGTTAATGACAATTGGCGGACCAGGGCTAGCGGTGATTTAAGTTCGTGGGCGGCTGCTACAAACGAAGACAAGCCATCAGTTAATGGACCACCCAAGATTCGTTCGTGCTCCCCCGTTGTTGCACCCATATGTACTTATTGTAGCATGTATGGTGTGGCTATTTTCTATTTAACGAACTTAATTGTTGTAATCAAAGCGTTAAAATCAGCCGTAAATGTTGTAGCATCAGTACGGATTGTCAAAGTCTTGTCACGAATTTTATAAACAACTGCTGAACCATGAATATCATTTGAAAACTTGCCGTCTAACCTAGTGCCAGTACTACCATCGGCCGATGTTACACTGCTTGATTTTAAGTCACCTTTTTTAACTAACGAATCATAACTGGTCAATGCTTTGTCATAATCTTTTTCTTCAATCAAAACACGCAGCGCAAATTGTTGTGTTGAACTGATAGCCGGAACAGCCACTGGGTTTAAATATGCCTCGTATGTGCCACCACTGCTGGCGTCCCTGTTGATAAACAAACTCCAAGTTTTTGGATAGTTAAAAGTAACCGCACCGTAATCACTTGGGCCGGTAAATTGACGCATTGGTTCTTTTTCGCGCTGAGTAAAATTTGCTTCATCAGTATCAAATTGAGTTTTTTTGGCAGCCGCAACCGCGGTGTCACGTATTGTATTAACGTTGGTTTTTTGATCGGTGTAATTCATAAACGCCCAAATCGACAACGCCAACAAACCAGTTGATAAAACAATTAGCCCAATTGATGAAACCATCCAGCCGTTTACAAAGCCGTTTTCGCGCCTACGATAAATCTGTGTCATAGCGTCATTATACTTGTGGTTTGCCTGGCTGTAAAGAATGAAACTCGTACAAGTTATATGCACCCACACTTTTTACTGATTTTATGCCAGTAATCTTGCTGCCGTAAACGATTAAACTTATTGTCCTACCTAACTTATCAGCTTGTGATTGTAGTCGTCTGGCGATTTTGCCCATGTCGCGAGTTACCGAAAAAACATAGACAACAGTCGTCTTGTCGGGTAAATTCGTCAACCAAAAATCAGCTAAACGAACACTGACATGGCTATCTTTACGTGATAAAAATCTTGAAATAAGTACTAATATTGGGTTAATTTCATAGCCAACAGTCTGCGCGCCAAATTTTGATGCCATTCGCAATACAACGCCGTCGCCACTACCAATATCAACTAAATAATCATCAGCGCTTAATGGGTATAGGTCGGTAAATGCCTGATGAATAGATTTTTTATGGCTGGGCACATACGGCGCCCCACGAAAAACCACCAAACCAAATACCAGCGTAATTATCGCCAAAATTATCCAAATCATAACTATCTAGCTTTCACTGTCAAATTTTTGTTTGACGATTTGAATTTCGTTTTTTAGTGACAATAAGTCTTTCTCAATTTCGCTAGCCAATTTTTCAGCCTGCTTATAATTATCAAGCGCTTGTTCTAATTTAAAATCTTCGCTATCAAACCACTCAACTAGTTTGTTGAGTTCGGCTGTTTTTTCTTGAATCGATTTATTTGTTGATGACATTTTTAACCTCTGCTTCTAGTATAACTTTATTTGTTTCAATCTCAATCGTTGCACCGACTTTTACATTGCCTCGAATTAATGCATAACCCCTAGCCAGTACCACATTTGGATCAAGTTGCGTTAGGACATTACGTAGTGACAATAAACGTCGCATTTGTTCATCAGCGGCGCGCTCAACTGCGTCTATTACATTAATCATCATATCCTTAACTGATTGCCTTTGCCCATCAATTAGCTGCAAGACACGTGGCAACAACGAAATAACTTGAGCCCTGACAGCTCGAATAATTTCCATCCGATCGGGCACCAAAATTTGAGCCGCGTTGCTTGGCGTCGCTGCGCTAACATCAGCCGTCAAATCGGATAAACTGGTGTCAATTTCGTGACCAACACCAACCAGTGTCGGAATACGACTGCCAGCAATCGCCCTAACTAGCGGTTCGTCATTAAAGGCTGACAAATCATCAGCACTACCGCCGCCACGAATAATTACAATAACTTCGGGCAACGATTCTTGCTGATTAAAATAATTAATCACCCGAATAATCTGATCGGGCGCATCCGTACCCTGAACTTGAACGTGTGCCACATCAACCCTTAAGCCACCAAATCGATCATTTAATATTTTGATAAAATCAGCATAACCAGCCGATTGTGTGCTGGCGATAACAGCGACATGTTGCGGAACAATCGGCAATCGACGTTTACGTTCGGGCGCAAAAAGACCTTCGGTTTCTAGTTTTGATTTTAACAATTCAAAGCTCTTTTTTAAGGCCCCTTCACCACTTGGTCGAATTGTTTTAACCGTCAGACTAAACTTACCCCATTGGGTTAATTTAGGAACAGCCGAAACAATAACTTTCATCCCGTCTTCAATCGGAACCCGTAATTGCCAAACACTCATGAAACAACCGATACTACCACCGGCGTCTTTGATGTCAAAAAAGACATATTTGCCTTGATTGACTTTAAATGAAGCAACCTCGCCCTCAACCTCGACGGTCGGATAGGCATATTCTAGCGTTTGATTAACAACCGCAATAAAATCACTGACGCTGAAAATAGGTTTAATCTGAGTTTTTTCCATATTTATTTATCGTCAACTGATAGAAAACATAGCCAAACAAAATCGTACCAGTTAGTAATGTTGCGCGCGCCAATAGTATACCGGCAATTGCGACATCAGGCTGAACACCAGATGATGCCAAAAATGAAATCATTACTGCTTCGTAAACACCAGCGCCGCCTGGTGATGAAGAAATAATACTAACAACTGATGTAATCCCAAAAGCAATAAATAACGTCGCCGGATTAATCCAATATCCTAGTGAAATAAATGCTATCAAAATCAATGACACATCCAAGACATTTGTTATAACCGACCACATCAGCGGACGAATTAATATCTTTTTTTCGCGGCGAATTTCAAGGTAGTCACGATGAATATCTGTAAAAAATTCCTCAACTGAGGATAAAACTAATATATTTTTCTTTTTACCACGCGTCAATTTTGCCATTACTTTATTAACAACGCGCGTAATCCAGCCAGACAAAGATATTAAACGCTGATGATTGCTGACAACATATATCAAGAATGACGTGCCGCCGATGGCCGTAATAATCAAAATCGAGCTGACGACTGTTATCGTTTGGTTGATGCCATTATCAAACGCTAATATTATTACCGCAATTATAACCATAGCGACAAAGCTAACAAACGACAAGACAAATCGAATAATTTGTGCCATGGTTGCCCGTCCAGGACTGACACCATGACGATGCAATACCCAACCTAAATATGAAAAACCAGCTGCGCCACCACTTGGCAAAATATGGTTTACAAAATTTAACTCTAACGCCATGCGTGTCATTTCCCAGCGTGACGTAGTTTTCAATTCACCTCTTGAACGAAGGTATGAAAACATCATTTCACCAGTTGTGTAATAGCTTAAAAGTTGTGCTGGAATTAGCAATAACCAAATCCAAATATTAACACTGCCCAATAATCCCCAGGCTTTCGTAATTTGGTCCCAACCAAAATATATAACTAGCGCCAGCAATAAAATAGTAATTAATGATACCCAAGAACGAAATGACATAACTAATATAATTATAGCACCCAAAACGCCATCAACAACGTATAATAGAAGAATGAGTTACATAGCAATTTTAGGACGACAACCAGCACTTGGCACAGCCGAGCTAGAAAGAACATACGGCGGCAAAGCTGTCACGCCAATATCACTTCAGTCAGTCATTATTGACTGTGAAGATTTTGAAATTCAAAGATTTGGCGGTGTTTTAAAAGCTGGCAAAATTATTACCGAATTACAACCAAGCAACTGGCGTCAAGTCAGTCAGCGAATCGTCCAATTATATTCAGATAAATGGTCAAGTTTTGAAGGCAAAATTACACTCGGAATCAGCGTCTATGATTTTGTCGTCAGTAATCGTGAGGTTCAACAAGCCGGTATCATACTAAAACAAAAACTTAAAAAACATAATGTCAGTTTACGCCTAATCCCAAACTCTGACCCTACCCTGAGCACCGCTACTAGTCACCATAATAAACTGGGGCTATCACCTAATAAGGTTGAGTTGATAATCGTCCGCACTCGCGAAGGCAAAATATATATCGCCGAAAGTACTGGGTCGCAAAACATCACCGCCTATGCCGAGCGCGACCAAGAACGTCCGAAACGCGATGCTTTCGTTGGAATGTTGCCGCCAAAACTAGCTCAAATCATGATCAACCTAGCCTGCGGACAATTAAAACCCGAAGAAGGTCGCAAATTAGTTGTTTTGGACCCATTCTGCGGCACTGGCGTTATACCTCAAGAAGCCGTTTTGATGGGACACGCTGCCTATGGAACTGATTTGTCAGAAAAAATGGTTGAATATAGCCACGCCAACATCGAATGGCTGGAAAAAGTTTATCACAAAGAATTTGACTATAAATTTAGCCACGGTGATGCCATGACTAATAAATGGCAACAACCAATCAATGCAGTCGTCGCCGAGACCTACCTAGGACAACCATTTAGCGCTCCGCCATCACCCGCCAAACTCGAAGAAGTAGTCAAAAATTGCGATCATATAATTACCGAGTTTTTGCGTAATCTAGGTACCCAAATTAAACCAGGCACCCCTGTTTGTATCGCTGTTCCAGCTTGGCGCAACAAAGAAGGTCGATTCACTCACCTGCCAATCACATCAATCATCGCCCGATTTGGTTATAAACCGCACGAATTTACCAATATCTCGCAAAACGACCTTTTATACTACCGCGAAGATCAAGTTGTCGCCCGCGAACTTTTAGTATTAACTCGAGTCTAACTAATCGCTAGCCACCCCTACATCCCATCGTTCATCTGAGTGTCCCTTTGGATGACCGTTAAAATTAAATCGACTGAACCAGGCTATCCGAGTATGTTTGAGCAACGCGAGTTACGCAGGATACATAGTTTAGTTGATTTAATTTTAAGCGCGTCAGACAAACAGGACATTCAGAGGAATGAGGGGATGGAGTGGTGGTGATGTAAAATACATCCGCAAACACCTTGACGCTACCACCATTATTTGATACAATTAACTAAATTTTGTTATTAAATTTCAAGGAGTTATCTCATGTCACATGTTAAAGCAGGTGGAACAGCCAAAAACGTCCATAATAGTCCCGGTCAACGACTTGGTGTTAAACGCTTTGGCGGCCAAAAAGTCCGCACTGGCGAAGTATTAGTTCGTCAAACCGGATCAACCAAAATCGGTGGTGTTGGTACATTTACCAGCCGTGATTTTACAATTCATGCTGCTGTTGACGGTGTCGTCAGTTTCGGTAAAGTTCGAAAAAGCCGCTTTACTGGCAAAACAACTCCTCGTACTCAAGTTTCTGTACTATAACAAATTTCTTGAAATCAATTAAAAACTGCCCAATCGGGCAGTTTTTAATTTGCATATTTTATTACAAAGCTTTGTGTTCCATCAAGCCAAGGTGATATTTCACACGTTCAACAACATCGCCAATAACAACCTGTGATTTAACCAAGTAGTCATCAACGCCTAATGACTCAGCACGCTCTTTATCCTTAGGTTGGCTCAGTGCAGTCAACATAATAATCCGAATATTCGATGTCTCAGGAGTGTTTCGCAAAATATCCAAAACATCAAAACCACTAATTTTAGGCATCATAGCATCCAACAAAATCAAATCAGGTTTGAATTCTAGCGCTGCCGACAATGCGACTTCACCATTATTAACAGCGTGCGTGTCAAAACCTTCCATTTCAAGACGAGATTTATATACTGCAGACAGTGCAACATCATCTTCGACAAGTAGAATCTTTTTCTTTGTATCCATATTACCCCTATATTACTACACCCTGACCTAAAAACACAAGCGTTTAAAGACCAAGAGCTTTTTTAGCTGCATCAACCTGTGGATCGACACTATTATTAATGTCTGTCTGTGTCAAAGTAGCCGTCACATCTGGTGTTATTCCCTCTTTGGTAATATTTTTACCGTTTGGAGTGTACCAACGAGCAACCGTAACTTTAATTTCAGCACCGCCACTTAATTGTAATGGCTCTTGAACACTACCTTTGCCGTATGTCTTTTCACCAACCAATTTTGCTGCTTTATTGTCTTGCAATGCGCCAGCAACAATTTCACTTGCGCTAGCTGATTCACCATTGACCAGCACAACGGTCGGAATACCCTTTAGTATCGCGTCGCTACCTGATTTTAAGGTATCTTTGATAGTAGTACCGTTAGTGCCTGTTCGTTCAGTCACAATCACTTGATTATCCAACCACAAGCCTGCAACGTCGACAGCGGCTGATACATAGCCACCGCCGTTATAGCGTAAGTCCAAGATTACAGATTTTACACCTTGTTTGACAAAGTCCTGTGCAGCAACCTTCGCTAAGGCACCTGTCTCGCCGTCAAATCGTGAAATTGTGATTGTCCCAAGTCCGTTAACAATGGTGCTGTAGACACTTGGGTTATTGATAATCGCCCGCGTAATTGTGTAATCTTTAATGTCTGTACCGCGTTGAATTGTCAGTTTAACCGTTGTGCCAGCTTCGCCGCGAATTACAGCAACCGCCTGGTCTACTGTCCAGCCAGCAATCGATTCGTCATTAACTTTCAAAATAACGTCACCCGCTAGTAGTCCGGCCTTAATCGCAGGGTTATCGGCAAGTGGCCGATTGATAGTAACCTTGTCATTCTTGAGACCAATTTCAGCACCAATACCACCGCCAATATTACCCGACAAATTATTGTTAAAATCAGTTGCTTCAGATGGACTGAAGTAGGTTGTATAAGCATCACCAGCTGCAGCTACCATACCGCGGTTCGCACCTTGAATCAAAGCATTCTTATCCAGAGTGCCGTCAAAATTTGCCGCCAATTTGTTATACGTTTCTTGCAACGAACTCATATCAATAGAAGCATCGTGGGATTTTACACCAAAGACCGGACCAATCGCCGATTCAACGTTATAATGATAGACGCCAGCACTATAACCAAGCACCAAAGCCAACGCAAACGACACAAAAAACACCGAAGGAGTTAACAACTTTGCCTTGAGTTGATGGTTTGAAATATGTTTAGTAATTTTAGCTTTGATTTTGGCTTTGATACGCTTCATTATATCCCCTACTTAGGTAAACTTTTTCTATTATATATAATTATAGCGCAACACATGGTGGTTGCGCTATAGAAGTTATGCTTTTAAATTATTTCCAATCACCAAAATATATATAACTTTGGAAGATATCTTTACTAACTATCATTTCACTGTACTGCCCCCAACCACCAAGTGATGCAACATACCAATTATATTGGCTAATTTTAATCATATTATTCGGTAATATTGCTTCAACCCAAGCGGCATGACCCCAAGGATTATTTGGAGTTGCTGCCATAATCGCAACTGATCCAGCCTTTGGCTCGGTACCCTGAGGAATGTTGGACGTTACTGTATTTGCAGTATGATACCAACCAGAATCATACCAAACCCGAGCTCCATAATTACTCCAACTAGTTGAAGCATTACCACTAAAGGCCCATTGCCAAGCATTACCGCGGCCACCCCAATACGGCATGCTACCGTAAGCCTGATAAACTTTCCATGAAGCATAACTAACACATTCCCGGTTGTACATACCCCACGGATCAGGGGTTGAATCTTGAGCAGAATTAGCTAAATACGACGGATACCCGCCCTTACTGGGATCGCCAGCACTAACATTAGTTGAAGTTAATGAATTAAAGTAATCAATTTGAGCCTGCTTGTCCTTGAGGTCAACTGTTTTTTGTGCTATTAACTTTTGATACGCAGCTTCTTGACCTTGAGTTTGATCAAGTAAGTATTGCTGCTGACTAGTCTTTTGAGCTAAATCATCCCGCTCGGCTTTTTGATCAGCCAATATTTTTTCTTGATCAGATTTTTGCTTATTCAATTGAACTTTTAAGTCATTAATCGTCTTAATAGTCGCCGTCAATTGGTCACGAATTGACGCTTGATATTCTTGCTTGTCCATATAATCACTAATGCTGCTACTGCTGGCTAACATCTCGATTGGAGTAACGTTACCATCTACATACATATTGGCGATAGTGGCGCCGAGAGCGTCTTTGTTGTTGACAATCTGTTGTTCCGTCTCGGCTATTTTAATTACTAGTTGATCATAAGTTTTTTGACTAATATCAAGTTGTGCTTGAATAATCGCTTTTTCATTAACTAATTTATCAATTGCAGATTGCAATGTTTGAGCCTCGTTACTTAATCTTGTCGACTCAGCACTATATTGCGATATATCCTGTTTAATAGCATCTATTTGAGCCTGCAACGCATCAGTCTGCGGACTAGCCTCAACTTGGTTTACCATCTGCATTGGTGCTGACACGGCAATTACTAAACTAATTATAACCAGTGCAGACTTAGTAGCGACAGAATGCAATTTTGGTTTAGAAATTGCAATTTTCATTATTTTAGATACCTATAGGTTGCGAGTAATGACGAGATAATGCCAATAACCGAACCAATTCCAATCATTACCAATAATAATGGCC
Organism: uncultured bacterium; assembly: GCA_903899655.1. Taxonomy (GTDB): domain Bacteria; phylum Patescibacteriota; class Saccharimonadia; order Saccharimonadales; family Saccharimonadaceae; genus UBA1547. Next base: position 34,633 of record CAIUKF010000010.1, on the reverse strand, counting down.
AGGCATAAATAGTCGTCAAATTGTTTGCAAATTGAATATTCATCTGATAACTTATAAGTGTTTTAGCTACACTTTGCACCGCCCAGATGCCCAACCCAGTCGATAAAAGTGCGGCAATAAATCCATAAATAATCGATTCAACCAAGAATGGCCCACGAATAAATGACTTATCAGCGCCAATTAACTTCATCATTTGAATTTCTTCTTTTCGATTAAAAATCGCCATACGAATCGTATTAAAAATTATCAAAGACGATATAAATATGAATACTGCCGCAGCCGCTAATCCCACTTTTTGTGCAAAACCAACTGCCCGTCCGATTGATTCAATCGTATTGCGCCTTTCACCAGCAAATGATGGCTTGTGGTCAGGATTTAAATGTTCTTTAACCATCGAGTTACTGTCAACAAAATCTTGTAGTTGTGTGGTAGTGTTAATGTCATTTACTTCGATACTTAATGTTGCAGGATATTTGTTAGTTGCAGCCGTTAGTGCTTCCAAAAAACTGCTGTCATTCTGATGGTTTGTGGCGTCTTGAGATCGAGCAGTTTCAGCGCTAATATATGTCACCGAGCGAACCGATGATAATTTTTTGACTTCGGCTGACAAATCTGATCCAACCTGGTCAGTCGTGTCAGTTTGCAAATATATCGACATTTTAACTTTGCTGCGTAAATCACCAATTGTATCTGTCAGTATATTTTGTGCTACAAATGCCGTAAAAATAATCAATAATGTAATAGTCATCACAGCCGTAGCCGCAATCGACAACCAAGAGTTACGAATAAAACTGTCAGTACCGTATCGAATTACCCTAAAAAACGACAACAATTTGCGACGATTACGTTTTTGTGACGCCAATGATTTGGAATCTGATTTTTTCTTTTTGCCAATCATTATTGTCTATAACTCCCCTCGGCCTGATCACCTGTAATCTTGCCGTGCTCTAATGTAATAACGCGACGTTTCAATTTGTTAACAATATCAGCATTATGCGTCGTCAACAGTACGGTTGTGCCGTATTTGTTAATCTTTTCAAGCAACCGAATAATATCCCAACTGTGTTTTGGGTCCAAATTTCCGGTTGGTTCATCGGCAATCAAAATTTTTGGCTGTCTAACCACTGCCCTAGCAATTGCAACTCGTTGACGTTCACCGCCCGACAATTGGTTTGGGAATTGTTTTTCTTTGCCTGTTAGACCGACTAGTTCAATAACTTTTGGTACAGTATTTCGAATTTCGCGTCGGGTCATACCAGCGATTTCCAAGGCAAAAGCAATATTTTCAAAAACCGTACGTTGTGGCAATAATTTAAAATCCTGAAAAACGACGCCAATCTTGCGACGTAACATTGGAATGTGACTGTCTTTTAAAGTATCATAGTCAATTCCGCCGACGACAATCTTGCCACTGGTTGGTTTTTCTTCACGAGTTAATAACTTCAACAAGGTTGATTTGCCGGCGCCAGATGTGCCAACCAAAATCACAAATTCGCGCGGTTCAATGAATAAACTCACCTGGTTAACAGCTGGGTTTAGGTCTTTGCCGTATGATTTTGTTACCCTATCAATTAGAATCATTGCTTGATTAATTATAACATAAGAGGGTTAGCGAGCGATATATTATTAATACCTACAACCAATAAATATACTGACTGTATAAAGTGATACAATATGATTATATAAATAACTGGGGTATAAAAATGGGTGTAAATATATCAAAAAGTGCAATCGCAAAACGACAACAATATCAATCGATATCATTAACTGTTGCGCTTAGCTCTATTCTTATTACCATGATAACTATCTCTTATCTGCTTAGTCCATTAGATTTTGGTATTTGTCCTGTTGATTTAGTAGTTTATTCAGCGCTAATATCAGCCTGTTCTGCAACGATATTCTTGTACTTCTACTTTACTAGTAAATCTAAAACTAAAAAAATTATTTCAAAAACAAATAAGATTCTTTTATGGTTGGTGGGTAGTTTTGCGGTTTTAGCCGTAGCATTGACTGGCTTATCTGCATATAATCAAAATCGACTGCATGATGAAAACCAACAATTAATAAATACCGACTACCACACATACTACCCCAGTTCTTCACATACTGACATCAACTTTGAACACACCGTAGACGACAAGCCAGTCATATATTTATATCCAACCAAAACCGAAAACGTCAAAGTTGAGTTAAATTATGATGGTAAATTAACTTCAACTTACCCTGATTACAACAGATCAATTAACGGCTGGGAAGTTACAGCCAATCCTGACGGTAGCTTAATAAACCACCAAGATGGTTTAAGTTACAGCTATTTATTCTGGGAAGGTTTGCCGAATACTGCATTTCCTAATTACGATTCTGGTTTCGTAGTTAAGGGATCGGACACGAAAACATTCCTTCAGACAACATTAAAAAATCTCGGCCTTACAACCAAAGAATACAACGAGATGATTGTTTATTGGTTGCCAAAACTCGAAAATAATAAGTATAATTTGATACATTTTGCTGGCACTGAATATACCGACACAGCTAAATTAACAATCATCCCTACCCCTGATTCAATATTACGGGTATTTATGGTCGTAAAACCACTCGACAGTTTTCAAAGTATTCCAGGGCAAAAATTAAAACCATTCGTCCGCAAAGGGTTTACCGTAGTTGAATGGGGTGGAACTGAACTAAAGTAGTAAGGTTAAGCGGCTGACTCTAAAAAGGCTTCCGCAAACTCATCGATATCGCCATCCAACACGCCTTGGGCGTTTTGGTTTTCGTGTTTAGTGCGCGTATCTTTGACCATCGTGTATGGATGCAAAACGTAATTACGAATCTGTGAACCCCAATTGGCTGACTCACCTGCCTGCAAATCAGTGATACTGGCTGTATGTTGTTCAAGTTGCAATTGAGTTAGTTTTGACCGCAAAATTTTCATAGCCGTTTCGCGATTTTGCAGTTGCGACCGTTCGTTTTGAATCGCCACTACAATACCAGTTGGAATATGCGTAATACGGACTGCGCTGTCAGTTGTATTGACCGACTGACCTCCCTTACCGCCAGCTCGATAAACATCAACTTTCAAATCTTTGTCATCAATTTGAACTTCATCGGGTGTATCAATTTGCGGTAAAACTTCTACTAATGCAAAACTTGTTTGGCGTAAATTATCACTGTTAAATGGACTTAGTCGCACCAAACGATGAACACCATGTTCGCTACGTAATCGCCCATAGGCATTATGACCAATAATTTCAATCACAGATGATTTAATGCCAGCTTCTTCGGCCGCCGAACGTTCAATTATAGTTGCTTTCATATTTGACTTATCTGCCCAGCGCAAATACATTCTTTCCAGCATTTCAGTCCAATCCTGAGCATCAGTACCACCAACACCGGCACTTAGGCGCAAAATGGCGTTGTGGTCGTCAAATTTACCATGATATAACAATTCTTTGCGTAATTTTGCAAAGTCATTTTCCAGCGCCAAGGTTTGCTGTTCGAATTCTGGCACCATACTGTCATCACCCAACCCAATAAATTCAATAATGTCAGCAACTTGAGTGCGCAAAGTTACCCAAGGATCAACTGTATTTGATAACGTCGTTTGTTGTTTGATTTTCACCTGCGCTTCGGTTGGATTATTCCAAACTTCTGGTTGCGCCAATTGTTCAGTCAAAATCGCAATTTGTTCTTGCTTTTTAACAATATCCAAACGATCAAAAGCCGCATCAATTTGCGTCAACAATGTTGTCAGTCTTTTTAACAGTGGTTGCATTGTATTTATTGTAACACCTTAAGTTAGCGATTGGAATTTGGCTATTGGAAGGTGGCAAAGGTTGATTAATAACCATTTCATAAAATGCAATATTTTCCCTCTGTTAGAGCACCGACCTTGAGAAGTGTTATTTTGTGCATCTTTTCTATTTTTCCTATGTTAGACTATTTCTTGCTTTTTTACTTTCCTATTTCCCATTTCCCAACCCCCAATCCCGACCTAACAGGACCCGATGGGCTTTTATAACGACACTTGCGATGGATATGTTTTCAAATAATCAAAATCTGATTCTGGCACATCAAACGGCAATTGTGTGTAGCCACCTTTTTTTTGCGACATATGATATGCCAAACGTAGTTCATCAACCTGACCGACGCATTCAAAGGGCTTCATGACACCATCAATCCCCAGTAGGCCTTTGAATGTATCAACAAGGCTAGGCTTTAAAAATAAATCTTGGTCATCAAATAGACTTTTTAAATCACTAGCCTCCAAAAAAGGCGCAAACAACAAATATAAATTAGCACATTTTGGACAATTACCACACCATTTTAATACACTATTATCATCACCCTGTTTGTAATTTGCCAAGTTACACGAGCTAAAACGATGGCCATAATCTGACCATACATTTTTAACAAACAATTCCGCCACCCGCAGTTCGCTCAGGCTACGAATCAATGACCCAATATGCAAATCAGGTGAAATATAAAGTGATACGTAATTTGCAAACACCATTTCGGCCGCCCAAGTTTTAGACCATTGATGGTTAACTGCCAAATCGCCAATAAAGGCGTGAGGTTCTTCGCCTTCGTGTGCTATCGATGTAATAACTTCGTTTTTGTTTAACAGAATCGCTTGAATAACCGCCAAACTTTGCACGATATACGTGACTGGCACATGGCCGTTCAGTCCTCCGTCGGCCTTGGCCTGAATCAAACCGTCATGATCGATATTTCGTCTACTCAATACAAATTTCGAGCCAATTTTATCGATTACTTTTGGATAATTGTCGCTGCTGGAAACATACCAGGATGTAAATTCTTTGCCAGATTTTTTTAGCAGTTCAGCCGTCAAAAGTGAATCTTTGCCGCCACTCTGTAAAGCCAAAACTCCTAAACCATCATAGCGAGTGGTTCCCGTAGGCATTGGACCAGTCGCCGTAAAATGCGCCAAATCATCACGCGTTAAATTATTTTCAAACGCAAATTGTCCCATGCCCTCTTGATAAACGTTATTAAAAAAATCAACTTGCAAAGCGTCCAATTGAACGTCCAGCTTGACGGTAGAAGACGGAAAAGCTTTATAATACGACGTGCCAATCACCATAAAGGCTAAAAAAAGCGCCCTATCAAGCATTTGATCGTCATATTTTTCACCTACCTCGAATGTCACCGTTTCAATAAAATTTTGCCCGTCATCAAAACCATATTCAAATTTCGCTAACGAGTTAGCCTTGTTAAAACTATACGACTTGAAAATAAATTGTTTCACAAGTTATTTACGATATTCCTAAATTGATCACCACGATCATAAAAATTATTAAACATATCAAAACTAGCACAACCGGGGCTCATCACAACAACGTCACCAGGCTGGGCGTAAGACTTAGCTAGTTCAACAATCGGCTGCAAAGTCGTTAAATCAGTTGTTTCGACCTGCAAAATAGGGCTTGTTGTTTGTATGATTTCAGCTAATTTCTGACGAATTTCGCCCATAATAATCACTGATTTAATATTTTTTTGACCAGCAATCGCATCGGCTAGTTCACTGAAATCAGCGCCTTTATCGATACCGCCTAATATCAATACCTCTGGCTGTTTGAATGATTTTATTGCCGCGACTGTTGCTGATGGTGCCGACGAAAAGCTGTCATTATAATATTTAACACCATCGATTTCACGAACAAACTCAATACGATGCGGTAAACCTTGGAATTTACGCAAACCAGATTCAATATCTACATCTGTTAATTTATAAAACCTAGCAACTGTCAGTGCGGCACAAGCATTCTCGACATTATGATTACCGATTAACTGTAATGCATCAATTGAACAAATTATGTGTTCGTTGTCGCGAAAGGAACCGTCCCTAACATATACCCCGCCATCGTCTGGAACCGCATAACGGACGGCTTTACCTTCGGATGATACATTAGCAATTTGCAGTGATAAATCATTTGCGGGATTAAAAACACACAAATCACCTGCCTTTTGAAATCGACGTATGTTAGCCTTGGCGTTAACATAGTCATCAAAATCAATGTGAACGTTCAAATGGTCAGGCTCAATCAACAACACTACTGCAACGTGCGGCGAATATTCTAAATCCCATAATTGAAAACTAGATAATTCGTAAATTACAATGTCATCAGATTTGATATTACGAAGTGAATCAAGTGACGGCGTACCGATATTACCCAGCAGCCATACTTTTTTACCAGCCGCTTCAAATATGCTCGCTATCAAACTGGCAGTTGTGCCTTTACCTTTTGTGCCCGTTACACCAATAATTTGGGCTGGACATTTAGCAAAAAACTCATTGGTTGCCGACCAAATTTTACCGTCAGTCACAATCTTGCTTGGCGCCAAACCAGCTGTTCGTATAACCAAATCATACCCGTTGAGTTGTGAAAATGCGTCAGTGCCAATAATGGCAAATACACCATCGGGTTCCATCTGTTCAAGTTTATTCTCATCAAAAACAGTCAATTCGTTTTTCGGATCAGCCGACCAATATCGATAACTTGACCTACCTTCTTGACCGTAACCAGCAATCGCAATCTTCATATATCCAGTCTACTCTTTTTCAAAGAGAGTAGCTATTTTATCATTCAAATCAACTAATTCTTGTTTGTCGCCGCTACTGACGGCCGCTAATACCCAGATATCTTCTTTTATAAAGTTCCGAGCCGTATCAATCATACGTTGCACGGTGACGTTCTTAATCATTTCAGGCACTTTATCATAATCTTTAATGAATCCATCATCAAAGTAGCGTCCAGTGTAAAAACCGCTAATTTGCGATACAGTTTGAGCCCCCATTTGATAACGGCCTAGCGCAAATGACTTAGCGGCGTTAACTTCTTCATCAGCAATTTTTCCATCCAAAACATTTTTTATCTCGCGAGCAATAATGTCAAATAATTCACCAGCCGCTTCGTGATTAACTTGGCCAGTTATATCCCAGCCGCTATCATACATTCCCGTCCCAACGTATGAACTGATATTATATGCCAAACCTTTTTGACGTGCGGCGCCAAAAATACGCGAGTGCATCGTACCAGTTAAAATATGGTTCAAATAATGCATGGCATCAAGCTCTTCATCGTTTAATTCCCTAGGAATCGCCATAAACAAGCCAAATGTTATATTTGTTGCATCTTTACGACGAATCACACTTGGACCAGCCTTAGATAATTCATCACGAGGGACTTCCAGACGTACACCCTCAGGTAGCGCCATATCTTCTAATTGACGTCTAATTTCAGCTTTACGCCCCTGTAATTTACCAGCAATAACAAACCGCAAATTATTAGTTGTGTGGGTTCGACGATGATGCTCACGCACATCCGATAGCGTCACGGCAGCGATTGTCTGCAAAGACTGACGGAAGGTTAACACATCTTCACCAATCAACTGCTGAACACGTGGCCACAGAATTCGATAATGATCGTTCAAATAATTTGTTAGCTCGCTTCTAACATTCCCCTTTTCAGCGTGTAACTCTTCTTCGTTAAATTTTGGCTGACAAATAGCTAATTTTTGAAGGTCTAAAATTCGATCCCATTCAAAATCGGCACAATCGGCTTCGTAAACCATCGACAAATCACTGGTGTATGCATTACGATAAGCCCCGTTTTTAGTAAATTCAAACTCAAATTCATGATCACTTTTAAATCTAGCATTGGCTCCAAAAGCCATGTGCTCCATGATGTGGGCCACTTGTTCGATATCTTTGGATTTAACGTATCGATTACCAGCTCGAAACTGAAACTGCATGCTCATAGTCGTCGCATCAGGTACGTCAATTAATAATCCTCGAGCCCCATTTTTTAAACGTATCTCTTCGACGGTGTGTTTCATATATTAAGCTTTTACCTAACTGTTATTTACGGTTTTTCTTACGATTTTGACGTTGTGATTTCTTTTTTTTGCGAGAATCATGTTTTTTCTTGTTCGATAAATTTGTCGATACGGCTTTTTTGACTTTAAAATCACTATCACGATTTAATTCGCCACCAGTGACTTCGTTAACGCCCTTTTCGACTGCATTTTCAGCCAAACGAGTCAATTCTGTCTGATATTCTTCGTCAGTTTTAGCTATTACGTCAGTTTTACGAACGTGCATTATCGCGCGCAAGACTTCATCACGCAAAGTTGCCTGCAAACTGTCGAATAATTTTTGTGATTCACTGCGATATTCAACTAATGGATCACGTTGGCCGACACTACGCCAATGAATTCCCTCGCGCAAATGCTGCATATTTTCAAGATGTTGCATCCACAAAGTATCCAATACTTGCAAGTAAACTTCACGTTCAACCTTACGCAACACTTCAGTTTCCAACTCAATTTCTTTGTCGACGTAAAGTTCATCAACTTCCCTTTGCGCAAATTCAACACGAGCTTTATCGTTCTTTTCATTACCAATAGCTTTGATTTTTTCGTTACTTAATGGAAAAATTGCTTCAAAATCTTCAACAAAATTTTTGTTGTTTTTGATAGGTAGTGCCACTAATTCACGAGTCTTCGCCTCAATCAGTCGCTCCATTTCGGGCTTAATATCACCACCCTCAAGAATTTTGCGACGAACAGTATATACAAACTTACGATGACGGTTGATAACGTTATCGTATTGAACGACGTTTTTGCGAGTATCAAAGTTAAATCCTTCAACGCGTTTTTGAGCCGCCTCCAAAGTCTTCGATACAGCCTTATTTTGAATCGGTGTATCTTCACTAACACCTAATCGATCCATCAGACTAGCAATGCGCTCGCCTTGGAAGATACGCATCAAATCATCTTCGGTCGAAACATAAAATTGTGTTTCACCTGGATCGCCCTGACGACCACCACGACCACGTAACTGATTATCGATACGGCGTGATTCGTGTCGTTCCGAACCAATCACCATCAAACCACCCAGTTCAACCACACCTTTGCCTAATTTAATGTCGGTACCACGGCCAGCAATGTTAGTTGCTAGTGTAATTGCACCTTTTTCACCGGCTTTTTCAATAATAGCCGCTTCACGTTCGTTATTTTTAGCATTTAGCAGTTCGTATGGAACGCCAACTTGGTCCAAGTATGATGCAATCAACTCGTTTTTTGCAATCGAAGCTGATCCAACCAAAACTGGTCGACCGGCAGCGTGATATTCTTTGATGGCTTCGGCAACAGCTTTTAATTTAGCTTTTTCAGTCTTAAATATTAAATCTTGACCATCGATACGAGCAATTGGTCGATTTGACGGAATTTGAATAACATCCAAACTATAAATTTGTTGAAACTCTTCGGCTTCGGTAAAGGCTGTTCCTGTCATGCCAGATAGTTTTTTATACAGACGGAAGTAATTCTGAAAAGAAACCGTCGCCAGCGTCATACTTTCTTGCAATACTGGTACGCCTTCTTTGGCTTCAATGGCTTGGTGTAGACCTTCGTTATAACGACGACCTTGCATTAAACGGCCAGTAAACTCATCAACAATGATGACTTCACCATCGCCAGTCACAACATAGTCTTTATCACGTTTAAACAACGTCTGAGCGCGCAAAGATTGGTCCAAGTGATAGACTGAGCGAACATAATCTGGACTGTATAAGTTTTTAATGCCCAACATTTTTTGAACTTTTTCAGTACCTTCGTCAGTCAGCGCAACTGTACGATGTTTTTCGTCCATAATGTAATCTTCGGGAACTAATTTAGCAGCGATTTTAGCAAATTGATAATAGCTATCAGGGTTTTCGGCGGCTGGCGCACTAATAATAAGCGGCGTCCTAGCTTCGTCGATTAATATGCTGTCGACCTCATCGACAATCGCAAAATTCAAATCACGTTGCCGTAACAAATCAACTTCGTTGACCATGTTGTCGCGTAAATAATCAAATCCAAATTCGTTGTTAGTTCCATAGGTCACATCGGCCGCATAAGCCTCTTTGCGAGTGGCGGGTCGCAAATGTTTCATTCTGGCGTCATCATGAGCTTCATTATCGTATTCGGGATCATAAATGAACGATGCTTCGTTAATAATTACACCCGTCGATAGACCCAAAAAGTGATAAACGCCACCCATCCAACTGGCATCACGTTGCGCCAAATAATCGTTGACTGTTACGACGTGGACACCCTTGCCTTCCAGTGCATTCAAATACACTGGCAAAGTCGCTACCAAAGTTTTACCTTCACCAGTTTTCATTTCGGCAACGTTACCATCATGCAATGTCATACCGCCAATTAACTGCACGTCAAAATGGCGCATACTAAGCACCCTGTCGCTGGCTTCACGTACTAAAGCAAAAGCATCAGGCAAAATACTATCTAGTGTCGCACCTTTTGTTTGTAGCTTCTCTTTTAGTACTGATGTTTGCTTTTTCAATTCAACCTTGGACATTTGTTTATACTTGTCAGACAAGGCATTAATCGCTACAACTTTTTTTTGCAACCCCTTCAACAGACGCGCCTGTGGGTCGCCAAATATTTTAGTCAAAACCTTATTCTTGCTTACCATAGCTAAAAACCTCTACTCCCTATTTATGAAAATCCTAAAGTGAAATACTACACCTTACTATAAAGCCTAGGTAAGAATTAGACAAGATATCTGAGCAATTTCAATACCATCCATTGACTATGTTTTTAGCTATTGGCTATTGGAATGTGGAATATGGCGGAAATCTCAATTCCAACAGCCAACTTCTATTAGCCAATATCTAACCCGCGCCATATTCCAATAGCTATATTCTAATAGCCAACCTTTATAATTCGCGTTTGAAGCTTTTCTTGAATCGGCTCATCACACCACGCTTGCCGATATGAGCAATCGCCGATTGCTTGTATTCACGTAATTGTGCTTGAATTTTAGCCTCAACAATATCAACTGCAGCTAAAATATTACTGGTTGAATCTTTGGCGGTAACTATCTTATTTGGAACATTTAAAATAACTTCAACTTCATATTTATTACCATGATTATGGTTAACTTGAGCCAGTTTTACATCAGCCGTTACACTGTTACGGGCATGCTTTGGTAAATATCTGTCCAATCGTCCAATACGTTTTTCGACGTACTTACGAGTATTATCGTCAACTTCATATGCAATACCTGTAATTTGAATTGGTGCAATCATTCTACCCTCCTAATTAATCGGTCGATACTATAATTATAGCACTGCTTTGCCAGCCAAATAAGGCTGCAACACGACTGGTACGCGAACTTTTCCGTCCGCCGTTTGACCGTTTTCAATAATCGCAATCATAATACGGCCTAAAGCAAATGCCGTGGCATCATTAGTATGAACCAGTTCAAGTTCTCCAGACTGACGACGGACGCGTGTATTCAAACGTCGTGACTGATAGTCAGTCATATAATCAGCTGTGTGGGTTTCACGGTATTTTCCCTGTCCCGGCAACCACGTTTCCATATCTACACCGCGCGCATTTGGTTTGCCGATGTCAAACGTACATTTTTGCAAAACCCGATAAGGCAATCCAAGTTGGGCTAATAAATACTCTTGAATAGCCACAAACAACAGATGTTCATTCGCACCATCATCGGCCGTTGCGAAACTCTCCATTTCAAGTTTGTCGAATTGATGCATCCTAAAGATGCCTTCCATATCTTTGCCATAAGTTCCAGCTTCACGACGAAAACTAGTTGCATAACCTACATAACGTAGCGGCAATTGCAATTCTTCAAAAACTTCACCAGCGTGCATGCTACCCAGTACGTGTTCGGCACTACCCTGCAACCATAAATCATCACCTTCCAGCTTGTATCTGTCATCTCGAGGCTCCAGACGATCCATGGCGTCATACATATCAGTGCGAATTAATAGTGGTGGCAAAATTGGCGTGAATGGTTTGGTCGAGACCGTTAGACCTGCACCTATGGCGATTTCGGTAATCGTAGCCTCATCTCCCAAAGTATTAATCACGTATTGAACAATTGCCAGTTGTAACCTGACTAAATCACCTTCGATATACGCAAATCGACTGCCGGTAACTTTGGCAGCACGTTCTTTGTCAATCCAACCATGACCAGCGGCAATATCAGCATGATTTTTGGGTACAAAATCAAATTGCGGCACATCGCCAACCGTTTTAGTAACAACATTTTCATCTTCGGTGGCACCAATTGGCACATCGCTGGCAGCCATGTTTGGAACTTTCTTAAGTAATGTTGTAAAGTTAACATCGACTTCTTTAAGTTTAGGTTCTATAACCGCTAATTGGTCTTTGACAGCTTTGCCGGCTGCAATTAATTCATCTGTTGGTTTGCCACCCTTAGTTTGAGATACGATATCATTACGTTTTTGGCGCAAATCGTCAGCTTGGACTAACAGCTCACGACGCTCAGAATCTAGATTTAATAATGTAGTTATATCTACATCATATCCCTTGTTTTTGGCATTGATTTGAACTGCGTCGGCGTTATCACGAATAAATCTAATATCTAACATGTCATTATTGTATCAGATTTTTTTATATTACTCAGTGCGCAAAGCTTCAATCGGATTCAATTTGGCAGCTTTGCGTGCTGGCAAGATACCAGATGAAACAGATACGACTACCAAGCCGATAATTACAATCGCAATATTCATCGGTGTAAAGACAATCAGGCTAACATCGCCAATATCTAGCGCTTTGCTGATAATCGGATTGGCAATTGTACCTAAGATTACAGCCAAGCCTGTGCCAATTGATCCACCCAACAGCCCAATCCAGGCGGCTTCAAGTTTGAATAATCGTCCAACATCTCGGCGTCGCATGCCTAACGCCTTCATTAATCCAATCTGTTGCGTGCGCTCCAAGACGCTAATATATTGAGTATTAATTATTCCAAATACCGATGTCAAAACAGCCAAGGCACCGAATCCCAGTAATATTCCCTGCAATACATTGATAAATGTGTTGACGACACCCAAAATATCAGCCGCCGTCTGCGCCAAATAACCCATACTCGTCAAATCGTCTTTAACTTTTGTCGCTTGGCTAGCGCTAGCGGTCTCAACTGAGGCAACCAGATAGTTACCATAGCCACGGGTGCCAAGATTTATATAATCATACAAAGTTTTTGCCGAGGCGTTTGATATTAACAATGAACTTTGGGCTCTAAACGCTAGACCAGATTTACTACTGACACCTTTGACTGTATAAACAAACGAATTACTTTCAGGTGCAGTCACTGGCGATGACAATTTATCAGCCACAATATCGACTGTCTTACCAACGGCATCTGCATTACTACTAAATCCAAGCGCGGTAACGTATTCTTCGGTTAAAATTATTTCATTATCGGTTAAATCACCGTTGACCGAGCCAGCTGCAAATTTGAGCGTCACGCTGGGGCTAAAAGTGCTAATCGTCGCAACATATTTTTCTTGGTCTAAACGAGTAATATATTTTATTTGCGGGCTATAATTTGGTGACACCGAAACCACGCCGTCTAGTTTTTGAATCTTATTAATATCATCCTGAGTTAAATACTGACCAGAATAAAATGAATTGGATGAAACCGCCACGCCACCTGTATATTTTTGCGGACCCTGCTGACTAGCTGGCGCTTTTTTTGTCACACTCAGCTCTTTAACATTTGTATTGGCATTGACGATTTGATCAGTGTAAGATCGTCCACCGACACCAGCCGCCAGTGATAGAGTAATCGTAAAAGCACCAACGCCAATCGCTAGACTGGTTAATAAAGTTCGAGCCTTTGCCTGCTTAAGGCTGCGCCCAGCACGAATTGCTATATCACGTAACTTCATTTTTTCATCTCCTTGATTGAATCAATCTTGCCGTCTTTGATATGAATCTGAATATCGCACCTAGCCGCGAGTTCTGGATCATGCGTCACAACAATCAATGTGATTTTGTTCTTTTTATTATAATTAAACAACAAACTTTCAACCTTACCACCAGTCACACTGTCTAAGTTGCCAGTTGGTTCATCGGCAAATAAAATTTGTGGACTATTAACAATTGCTCTAGCGACTGCCAAACGTTGCTTTTGGCCACCAGACAAATCCCTGGCCCGTGATTTTATCTTATCAGCCAAGTCAACTGCAGTTAAAGCCGCTTCAATTTTCGATCGACGACGACTGGTGGATACACCAGCAATTTCAAGTGGTAAGCTTACGTTGTCATAACAACTTTCGTTAGCTTGGACGAAAAAGCTTTGAAAAATAAAGCTCATCTTGGTCGAGCGAAATTTGTCGACATCTTTTTGGCTAAGTTTTAATATGTCTTTGCCATCGATAATAATTTCGCCACTGTCAGGTCGATCGAGACCGCTCATGACATGCATCAAAGTTGATTTACCACTGCCCGATTTACCCAATATCGCTACACTGGCACCATCTGGAATTGTAAAATTTATGTTTTTCAAAACCCTAAAAGCATTGTCGCCTTTGCCATAAGTCTTCGATATTTTTTTCACCTCTATCATGCATCTATTATACTCTTTAAAGGTGTTGACTACCAGCTACCAGCCGCCGCCACCTCCGCCGCCGCCACCTCCGCCCGAAAATCCGCCGCCACCCGAGCCACCACTGGACGAGCTGTAACTGCTGCCAACTGCACTACTCGAAAAACTCGACATCGACGAGCTAAATGCCGCCACATTGAAAGCGCTATTGCCAGCATACCAACTTGGGGACGTATTCTGCTGTTCATAATATTTACCTAACACTTTAGTCCATTCTTTTTCGATTCCAAACAGCACTGCATAGGGCAATACTCTTTCGTATAAATGAATCATCATATCAGTGTCATTAGTATTGACTGGTGTTTTTTCGGCGCCCATCGGACTTTGCAGTACTTTAATCCGATCCGCCTCAGCGCATTTAATATATACCCGCAAACCTTTTAAATAATCATGTAATTCACGACCTTTTACAGACAGTGGTTTGATTGAGGCAACTACTAATGCCCCCATCATCGTAAAGAACCCCCCAAATACAATATTCAAAAAACCAAGCTCCGATGACATTGAAACTAACCACATAATCATCGACTGTAAAACTATTATTGCAACCAGAATTATCATCAACTTTTGCAATTTTTTATCGATTATATAATAGTCATTTTGTTTGGCAAATAACTTAACTTCTTTGTAGGCCTTTTTCAATAATCGCGATACTTTGTAATCAAATTTGTTTGGATTAATTTCGTACTTCGCACCATTAACTGGATTATCGCCAAATAGCGCTGCGACAATCGCTTTTTCGGTATCATCCAACCCATCAGAATTAATATATTCCAAACTATAACCAACTTTATTGAATAATTTTTTTTCAGCTTGAATAACTTTTAAATTATGACGCACCGCCAAATCAATATACATCGCAGACGACCATGTTACTTCTTTACCCTCAATAACTGACGACAGCGCAACATCAACGCCTTTGGGCGGCAAATATTCAGCAATTATCGTTCCCCGTCCCTTAGCGTTACGGCCACGAGTTAATTTTAAGACAATTAAAACAATCAATAATATTAGTCCGACAGCACCAGATATTACAAACGAGTACATCGCCAAAAAATCGGGCAATGTCATTTTATAATCAGCAAAGGTATGAGGCTTGAACCCAGATATAATCGTCATGTTTTCACCAACACCGAGGTCTGTCACATTAGCCGTAATTACATCGCCGGATTTTGTAATGTCACATTTGCTGTTTGAACTAAATTGGCCATAATAGCAAGCATTACTATCTGTCGCCTGCCCAGTAATTCCTGCCCCAAGATGTAATCTAGCTGTAACATTATAAAATTTTTGGCTCCATCCAGTGCCATTAACGTCCCAATAAAATTCATCGTCATTAGTATCGGCAAAATACCGCGTCACATCAGTTTGTGAATATTTAATTACATATGTTTTTGAACCATGCACATAAGTGCTACTGCCACCAATGCGCAAGATTAAGTTTGAATTATTCCAATAGGTTGAATAGTTTAATTTGCTGTCATTTTGGTCTGTGACTGATTCGATATTTAGTTTAGTCGTATGACCATCGTAGTTAGCAACTATCGCCCGTTCAATCCCGTGGTTTTGATCATAATCAGGAAACTGCGCTGTAATTTTTTCGATAGTTTTTAGCGTCGAATGACCACTAATATCACGATCCAGATAATAATCAGCCGTAAAATCATTGATAGTAAAATTACTAGTGTCAGCAAAGGTCAGATTTATATTAAGTACCGATACTAAAACTACCGCGATTAGCCCCAAAATAAATCGTTTCATATTATCAGTATAGCAAATTTTCCAAGGTCTGACCTTGGAAAAAATCGACATTAACCTAATTTAATATCAGGATAAATTTCGCGAGTGGTGTTGTCGATTTCGGCGCGTAATTGAGGGAAAGGCACTCCTTCGCGGGCGGTAACACCTTCAAATATCCAGAATACACGTTCACTGAATCCATAACCACATGCAGGTGGCATGCCATATTCCAACATTTCGACAAAGTCGATGTCCAACATCATAGCTTCGTCATCACCGGCTTCACGCATGCCCTGTTGTTCGACAAAACGATTTAACTGATCAATTGGGTCGTTAAGTTCTGAAAAACCATTACCCAATTCGGACCCAGCGATAATCGGCTGAAATCGTTGAACAGTTTGTTCGTTACCTGGATTACTTTTGGCCAAGGGACTAATGAATTTTGGCGTATTAATCAACCAAACAGGACCAGCAACATCACGGCGAATATTCTTCCATAATTTGTCGATACCACGTGCCCGATTTTCGGTCTGTTCAACCTCTAACTTATTATCAGCCAAAGCTTGTTTAACTTCGTCTAAACTGCTGTTATAAACGTCGATGTTGTATCGTTCACGGATTACAGTTTCGTAATCCCAAACTTCCCAAGTTTTACTCATATCGACATCTTTGCCGTTTAATTGGAATTGTAATTTACCAAAAGCTTTTTCCAACACAAATTTATACATGTCTTCCATGAATTTCATGCCGTCTTGCCAATTGGCATAGGCCCAGTACCATTCCATAGCAACGTGCTCAGGTAAATGTTCGTCGCTGTAATTTTCGTTGCGGAATCGTGGTCCGATATCATAAACTTTTTCAAAACCAGCGCCAATCAGACGTTTTAATGGCAATTCGTGACTAATACGCAAATAAAAATCTTGGTCCAGTGCATCCATATGGGTTACAAATGGGTTGGCATCTGCCCCACCAGTTGTATGTTCAATCACTGGTACGTTAATCTCGACAAATTCGTGTTGATTCAAATATTCACGAGTTGCCTTCCAAAATTCTGATCGCCTGACGAATCGGTCACGTACATCCTGGTTGACGTTCATGTCGACATAACGACGGCGCATGCGTTCTTCTTTGTTAGTAAAACCTTCGGTCGCACTTGGCATTGGACGAAGTGATTTAGTTAAAATTCGCAAGTTAGTTGCTTCGACTGATATTTCACCAGTTTGGCTTTTGATAATTTTACCAGTTGCTTCGATAAAGTCACCGGTGTCCAGCAGTGGCAATTCAGCAATACCAATTTGGCTATTGGCTGCATCCAAACCTAACAAAGTGTCAGATTTTATGAATAATTGAACTTGTCCGCTGTAATCTTTGACAACAATAAAAGCGATTTTGCCAAATTTACGAATACCAACAATGCGGCCAGAAATTGTGGTGACTTGACCTTGCAAATTATCAAATTGAGTAATAATTTCGGCAATCTTGTGAGTCCGATGAGTCTCGGCAGGATAAGGATTAACACCTAAATCTTTTAGGTTTTGTAGTTTGCGTAGTCGTTCGTCACGAAAATCTTGTAGTGTTGCCATATTGGTTAATTATAACATATAGATGGCTATTGGAATTTGGCTATTGGAATATAGCGGAACACAATTACATTAAAACGCACAAAAAAACGTAGACATAGTAATTAGCTATTGGCTTTGACTTTGGCGCGATTATAATTCGCCATATTCCAAATTCCAATAGCTATTAGCCAACTTAGTCAAACTCTAGCCAATATTGGCAATTTCGTAAGTAACCTCGCCTTTTGGAGTAACAATGGTGGCACTGTCGCCAACTTTTTTTCCAAATAATGCTATACCGATTGGTGATTCGTTGCTGATTTTGCCAGCCAGTGGATCAGCTTCGACAGGTCCAACAATTGAGTAAACAAATTGTTTTTTACCAAGTTTCAATTCAACTTGGCTACCTAAGGTGACTTTTGATTTACTGCCACCTTTAATAATTTCAGAATTTTGCAAAATATCTTCAATTTCAGCAATTCTAGTTTCAACCAAACCTTGCTCTTCGCGGGCAACATCATATTCAGCGTTTTCACTTAAATCACCAAATTCACGCGCTTCAGCAATCTTGGCAGCAACTTCGCTGCGGCGGCCAATTAAAGTCGTCAGTTCTAAACTGAGTTCTTTTTGGCCTTCGATGGTGATTTGATATTGTTTTTTCATAAATTAAATTCCTCTTTTCAATATAAAAAGTGTCTTTTGAAAGTAAAGATACGCTATATATAGCGTAATTTCACCTAGTACCTTTTATAGTCAGCTTAGTTTAGCAAGCAGTTGATTATGTGTCAATATGCAATTTACGAGACTTAAATACTATTTCCTATTTCCCATTTCCCAGTCCCTAATCCCGACCACACAGGAGCTGAGAGCAGATCAAGCAGAAAGCTATAAATCGCATCACTGCAGTTGGTTGCTACACATTAAACTGTTATAATCATCTTATTATGACAAAGAAAAAACTCCTACCATCGAAAAAAGATTTTCCAGCTGAATGGTACACTACTATCATCAAATTAGCTGACTTAGCTGATTATGGTCCATCAAAAGGGTCAATCATTATCAAACCTTACGGATACGCCATCTGGGAAAATATCCAAAACGCCATGAATCCTATCATCAAGCAAAAAGGCGTCGGAAATTCATATTTTCCACTACTAATCCCAATGAGCTTACTAGAAAAAGAAGCTAGCCACATTGAAGGCTTCTCCCCTGAATTGGCCGTCGTTACAATCGCCGGCAATGAAAAGCTAGAGGAACCATTGGTCGTCAGACCAACCAGCGAAACAATTATGTATAATGCATACGCAAATTGGGTTCAATCTTGGCGCGACTTGCCAATCATGATGAATCAATGGAATAACGTCGTTCGCTGGGAAAAACGTACTACACCCTTCCTGCGCACTAGCGAATTTTTATGGCAAGAAGGCCACACTGCCCACGCTACTTTAAATGAAGCCCTTGAAACCCAAAAATGGGCCATGGATATGTATAAAAATATATATAATAATTACTTTGCAATCGACGGTTGCATCGGTAATAAATCAAAGGCTGAGCGCTTTTCTGGCGCCGATGAAACTATGACCTTCGAAGCGTTAATGCCAAGTGGCAAAGCATTACAAGCTGCTACTTCACACAATTTGGGACAAAATTTTAGCAAACCATTTAATATTTCATTCCAAACCAAAGATGGCGCTGATGAATTTGCCTGGCAAACCAGCTGGGGATTGTCTACTCGTTCTATCGGCGGACTAATTTTGACACACGGTGATGATGATGGATTAGTTTTGCCACCAAAATTAGCACCAATTCAAGTAGTCATCGTTACTGTTAATATGTCTGATGACGAAATGAGATTCGCTAACGAACTCAAAACCATTCTGGAGAATGGCAATATAACAACCGAGATTGATACACGTGATGATGAACGATTTGGGTTTAAGCTGAATAAATGGGAAGTCAAAGGCATCCCTATTATTTATAAAATTGGCGCTCGAGAAGTTGAAAATAAAAAAGTCACAGCGAAAGCCCGTTTCAACAAAGAAGAGCGAGAAATCTCAATTGAAACCAGCTTAAATGAAACCACTAAATGGCTTGATGACATCCAAACCGCCATGTTAGCAAATAGCTCAAGAAACTTGGCTGAAAACACCCGTACGGCCACAAATTACGACGAATTTAAGTCAATTATTTCTACTCATAAAGGTTTCGTAAAAGTCTTTTGGAATGATAATTCCGAGATAGAAGAAAAAATCAAAAAAGAGACAACTGCTTCTAGCCGTTGTATGATTATTGATCACCATGAAAAAGTCGGCAAAGACTTCCTAACTGGCGAACCTTCGTCAACTGAGTGGATATTCGCTCAAAGTTATTAGCGTAAACCGACAATAAACAAAAAATAGAATGCAATGCCGTTTTTTATCATGTGCAACAAAATTGACGCCCAAATTCCACCAGTTGATTCTCGCAACAAACACAAAATTATACTCAGCGCAAAAGTATCGACGGCTACATTCCACGTACCATGAATTAGTCCAAATAAGGCACTTGTTATTAATATAGCAGCCCAAACCGGCACATACTTTTTTAGTTTTCCGTACAAATAACCTCGAAATAACACCTCTTCGGCAACTGGCGCGATAACAACCAATGTAATGAAGGCTAGCATTAATTCATAGTTTTGACTAACATGTCCAAAGCCAGTGTCTTGAGTTTGGGTTGCATCAAATCCTGGAACAATTTGCGTTACTACGTAAATCAAACCAGATGACAGTATAAAATAAATAACAAACCCAGCTGGTGCCATAAAAATATCAGTCCACGTTGGTAGGTTTGTTAAACCCACTTCCTTTAGGCTAGTTGCCTTCTTTTGCGTCAACAACGGACCACCAATCACGATAATTAAGGTGATAATATACAAAACAGCCGCAATAATAGCGCTTAAAACCGTTTGATTAACTGACGATAGTGGTGCTCCTAATTTTACTAATATCCATACAACGGCTTCGATAATAAGTTGCGCCGCAATGAAGCTTACAAATACCCAAATTGGCAATAATATTGCCAATGCTAGTTTTGGCAATTTAGAAAAGTTTGGAAACATCGACAATTGTGACCAACAAAGTTAGCCCCATTAAGATTGAAAAACCAATGGTTTGAATTTTCTCTTCGCGTTTTTTTGTTAGTTTTTTCTTGAATAATTTAAAGGCTACAATCGTAAACCACCTGCCCCCATCCAGTGCTGGAATCGGTAACACGTTCATCACGGCAAGTGATAACGAAATAATTGCCGTCAAAAATACTAATTGAGTCAAGCCCGCCTGCTGAGCAGCTGGAAAAATAGTCCCCAGTATTCCAACCGGACCAGATACACCATCACCGACCGACTTTAAATCAGCTGACGCCTGTTGTCTGACACTAGAATCAGGGTTAAGTTGTAACACCAGTCCGCTCGCTAGATTACTGACCATATCACCCAAACTTGTTAACGTCAGCCATGTAAATTGAGCTGTCGTCGCAACACCAACAATCGGTGCCGACCAAGTCGCTTTGATTAAATCACGTTGACCCAAGCTAGCTCCAAAATAGCCACCTTCCGAACTATCGCCCAGTGCGACTTTGATATTATGCTCGACGCCAGCCCGATTATAAATCACATCGATTGTTTTACCTTTATTTTGCTGCGACAATTCAATCATTCGATCAACCGTCAATACTTCTTGGTCAGCAAATCGAATTATTGTATCACCTGTTTTAATACCGGCTTTTTCAGCCGCATGACCAGACGTCAAACCTGCAATCATAACTGGTTGATTAACAATCGTCGTATCACCAGCAACTGTAAATTGATCTGATAAAACTTTTGGTAAACCAGTGACCGCCAAAATTGATAACAACACGGCGGCTACTATCCAGTTAGCCACTACCCCGGCAAATAATATGCGTGTTTTTTGCCAAAATGTCGCTGCACCATAATCACCTGGCTTATCAGCCGCATCGTACTCACCTTTTAGGCTAACAAAACCGCCTAGTGGCAACCAGTTTAAAGTGAGTAGTACACCATTTTTTAACTTTTTCTTCCATGCACGTGGTGGCATACCAATACCAAATTCTTTTACTACCACGCCATTACGACGAGCAATAACAGCATGCCCTAGTTCATGAGCCACAACCAAAAATACTAGTATTAAAAGCCCAATAATAACACCAAGTATTACCCCCATTTAGCCTCCAAAGCGCCTTGAGCGTCGATTAAATTCTGTCAAAATATCCGTCACATCATCTTTGGTTAGATCTGGCCACAGCTTATCAATAAACATAATTTCGCTGTATGCCACGCGCCACAACATAAAATTAGACAAACGCTGTTCACCACTAGTACGTACAACTAAATCAATCGGTGGTATTTCTGGCAAATATATATTTTCCCCAATTAGTTCTGGAGTAATTTCATCGGCAGACGCACCAGATTGAATAATTTTTTTAACCGCATCGACAATTTCAAGCTGACCGCCGTAATTAAAGCAAACTGCCAATGTACCGGATGTATTTTTTGCAGTTACGGCCTCGGCATTATCTATCTCTTTGATAATACGGTCACTAAGACCTTCGCGAGATCCTAAGATAACTAATTTGATATTGTTTTTCTCGAAAATCGGTAAATCGGACGTTAACGACTTTATCAACATGCCCATAATTCGACTGACTTCATCTTCGCTGCGTTTCCAGTTTTCGGTACTGAATATATAAAGCGAAATATATTTTACGCCAGCCTCAAAAGTTGCCGTCACAATATCTTGGACGGTATTATAGCCTGCCAAATGGCCTTCATAGCTTGGTAGTCCATGTTTTTTAGCCCAGCGACGATTACCGTCAACAATATAGCCAATATGCCGGGGAATGTTATTAACTTCAGTCATTAAATTGTCAGAATATCTTTCTCTTTTGCCCTAAATAATTCATCAACTTTAGCATTCTCATTCGTCATAATACTATCAATCGTCTTTTCGACGCGCTTAACGTCATCTTCAGACAATTCTTTAGCCTCTTTTTTGCGCTTAGCTTCTTTTAAGGCATCTTGTCGAATGTTGCGAAGCGCAATTTTCGCCTCTTCGACTTTTTCGCTAGTCTGTTTTACTAGCAATTTGCGACGTTCTTCAGTTAGCGGTGGCACTGGTACACGAATTACGCGTCCATCATCACTTGGGTTAAAGCCCAGGCTTTGATCATTACGAATCGCTGCGCTTATTGCTGTAATATTGCTTGGATCAAATGGCGTAATCTGTAATAATTGCGCTTCGGGCGCCGTAATATTAGCCACCTGATTTAATGGCATCAAACTTCCATAAACCTCGACCTTTATACCTTCCAGTTGACCTGGATGCGCTCGACCAGTACGAACTTTTTTCAGTTCTTCTGAATAGTGATTAATAGCTGTCTCGAATCTGCTCTCATATGGTTTCGTGTCAAACATAATATATTCATTGTAACAAAATGACCACGTAATTTCTACGTGGTCATTCAATATCAACCTGAATTTCTAGTCGTTAACGCCTAATTCAATGCGTTTAAATTGACGAACGATTAGATTCTCGCCGGTTTTAGCAATGTTTTCTTTCACAAAATCTGCAACAGTTTGCTTGTCGTTTTTGATGTATTCTTGTTGCATCAAAACTTTTTCAGCAAAGTGCTTTTTAACCTGTCCTTCGACAATCTTGTCGATCATTGCAGATGGCTTGCCTTCAGCAATCACGCGCTCTTTTGATTCATTACGAACACGCTCTAATTCTTCGGCAGGGATATCAGCTTCGCTGACATAAATTGGTGACATCGATGCAATTTGCAAAGCAATTTCGTGCGCAAAAGATTTAAAACCATCAGTGCGGGCCACAAAATCAGTCTCACAGTTAACTTCGACGATTACGCCAATACGTCCACCATGGACATAGCTGTCAATTAGGCCTTCGCGAGCTTCACGGTCGCCTTTTTTCTCGGCTTTGGTAACACCCTTTTTACGGAGTACTTCTAGGGCTTTATCAAAATCACCACCAGCTTCAACTAATGCCGTCTTAGCATCAGTCAAACCAATACCGCTTAACTCTTTTAATTTTTTGATATCTTCGATCGATACGCCCATCGCTTAATTCTCCTTTGTATCAGTTTTTTCGATTGTTTCAACAGTTTTGTTTGAAGTTGCACCTTCAGCAATTGCGGCACGTACATAATCAAGGATTAATTGTACGCCTTTGATAGCATCGTCATTGCCTGGAATAACGTAGTCAACCAAAGTTGGATTGGCATTGGTATCAACAATCGCAACCACTGGAATCCCCAATGTGTTAGCTTCTTTGATAGCATTCATGTCGCCGATAACATCGACTACAAACAATGCACCTGGTTTGCCGCTTAAATCTTTGACGCCACCGTATTTAATATTCAAATCGTCGATTTCTTCTTGGTAACGTTGAACTTCTAGTTTAGAGTAACGTTTTTCCAAGTCACCTGAAGCCATCCGCTTTTCAAGGTCTTTTAGTTTTTTTACTTGTTGAGTAACGGTTGAAACGTTTGTTAATGTTCCACCCAACCAACGATCAGTAACAAATGGCTGACCAATTGCTTCGGCCGTAGCACGAACGATATCTTTGGTATGTTTTTTAGTATTAACAAATAATACTTTTTTGCCGCTTGATACAACTTTGGTCAAAAATGGCAAAGCCACTTCCAAACCTTCAACTGTCTTTACCAAGTCAATAATGTGACTGTCTTGGCGTTTACTGTGAATATAAGGCGCCATTTTAGGGTGCCAACTGCTCGTTTTGTGTCCGAAATGAACACCAGCTTCGAGTAAAGCTTTAATATCGACATCTACTGCCATAATATTTGAACTCCTTTTTCTTCGCTTGCGTACCCGATTAATTACCAGGAGTTATCTACGCAAACTGCTTCATTAAAATTGTTTACTTGACTATCGTAACACCTTGGGTAGTAAAATTCAAGAGTAATTACGCTCGTTGGCACGGGTCCTGCCGTCCGGTCCGCCCATGATTTATAAAAATGGATTACCATAAAATATTATATGGGACGTCGCGTTCCGCGACCTCGAAAATTCACGATTGCAAACACAGTTTGCATCGGAATGTTTCCTTGCGTAGTGCAGACTTGCACTACTCACCCCGCCGAACGTCACCCGTTTTAAACCAAGCTTATCATTAAGATATATTATATCTTTCAAGTCATTATTCAAAAAAACAATATTGAGATTGGTATTGATTTACTATATTCTAATAGCCAAATTCCATTAGCCAACTAACCCTTTGACAATTTAGTAAAAAACAGATACAATAGTCCAATATGAAAACTAAATTACACCCAACCGAATATCGCCCTGTCGTATTTAGCGACGAGGTGGCTGGGTTTGCGTTTTTGACACAGTCTACCGCGCAAACTACCGAAACTATTAAATGGGAAGATGGCAACGAGTATCCGCTCGTTAAAGTCCACATCTCATCAGCTTCTCACCCATTCTTTACAGGTGAAGAAAAGATTATCGACACCGAAGGCCGCGTCGATCGCTTTAAAGCTAAATTTGCAGCTGCCGAAGCTCGCAAAGTTGCTCTTGCCAGCAAAGCTAAAAAAGCCAGCACTCGCAAAGCTAGCAAAACTGAAAAGTAGCGCCTATTTAAAAAGGGGTTATCGTCATGATAGCCTCTTTTTTGTTACAATGAATTAAGGGATTTAAATTACTAAAGGAAAATATGGCAAAAATATCACTCAACATCGACGAATTAAAACTCGAGAAAACCGAGCTATCTTCATTTTTGTCGTCTCCTTCAGCTTATACCGACCCAAATTACACCGCAAAAAACAAACGTCTAACTGAACTTGAAAAAATTCTGGAAAAAGCAATTTTGCGCCAAACTCTTGAAAACCAACTAGGCGAAGCCAAAGAACTTGCCAGCGGTAACGATGAACTGGCTGAAATAGCAGCCATCGAAGTCGAAGATATCAAAAATCGCCTTGAAAAATTAGAAGAAGATTTATTTGCGATGCTGGCGCCCAAAGACCCCAATGACGAAAAAAACATCATCGTCGAAATTCGGGCTGGTGCTGGTGGCGACGAAGCCAGTTTGTTTGCAGCCGAACTTTACCGAATGTATTTGCGCTATTGCGAAACCCATTCCCTCAAAACCGAGCTTATCAACGAAAGTGCCAACGATTCTGGCGGTCTGAAAGAAGTTATTTTTGGCGTCAAAGGCGACGCTCCATATTCAAAACTCAAATTTGAATCTGGCGTTCATCGCGTACAACGTATTCCTACTACTGAATCACAAGGCCGCATTCACACCAGCACCGTTACTGTCGCAGTCTTGCCCGAAGCCGAAGAAGCTGACATCGAAATCAACGCTAATGACCTGCGGATTGATATTTATCGTTCAGGTGGACACGGTGGCCAATCTGTTAATACAACTGACAGTGCCGTTCGAATCACCCACATCCCAAGTGGTATGGTCGTAATTAACCAGGATGAAAAATCTCAGACCAAAAACAAAGAAAAAGCTATGGGTGTTTTGCGCAGCCGTCTGTTGCAACAAAAGGTTGATGCCGAACAAGCCAAACAAACCGCCGAACGTCGCAGTCTAATTGGATCAGGCGATCGCAGTGAAAAAATTCGGACCTACAACTTCCCTCAAGACCGCATTACCGACCACCGCATCGGATACTCACGTAGCAACATTCCTGGCGCCATGAACGGTGATATCGAAGACTTGATCGAACACTTACAAGGCTATGAAAGAGAGTTGAACGCCGCAAATGCCAGCCATTAAAGATTGGTTAAACAACGCAACAAACCAACTATCAATAGCTGAAATAATTAGTGCACATCTGGACGCCGAAGTTATTTTGGCCTATGCGCTCGAAAAAGACCGCACCTTTTTACATGCCCACCCCGAACAAATTATTGACGACCAACAATTAAATAACGCCAATGAATACTTAGTTAAGCGTCTAAATCGTATACCAATTGCCTATATTACAGGTTACAAAGAATTTTACGGACGAAATTTTGCAGTTACCCCAGCAACCTTAATCCCCCGCCCCGAATCCGAAGACATAATCACTATCCTAAAAGGTATTGTATTGCCATATTCCAATAGCCATATTCCAATAGCCAAACTACTCGACGTTGGCACCGGCAGCGGTTGCCTAGGTATTACCGCTAAATTAGAATTCCCAAACCTGAATGTCACACTAACTGATATTAGTACTGAGGCACTTGAAATTGCTACTCGAAATGCAAAAAGTCTTACAGCCGATGTAACAATCCTACAAAGTGACTTGTTAAAAGAATATAAAGCTAGACCTGATTTTATCATCGCAAATTTACCATATGTCGATAAATTATGGGAACGATCACCCGAGACTAACTATGAGCCAGCGTTAGCACTATTTGCCGACAATAACGGCAAGGCGTTAATCGAAAAATTAATAATTGAAGCCAGCAAAAAGATACATAATGAAGGCTATCTGATCATCGAGGCTGACCCCGAACAACATCAAGACCTAATAAATTACGCTCAGCGGCATTCATTTACAATCGACCAACAGATCAACTATATATTAGTATTTAAACGCCGGTAGTAACATTATTAAAAGCAAGCAGTAGCATTGCAACAATACTGACCGTAAAAATCAGTGGCAGAATAATATCAACAAAGCGTATCTTTTTGTGATGATAATATGAGTCATAAGATTTGAATGTCAAAAATCCAAAACATAATGTAATAATCGAAACTTGTGGCAATAGTATCTTGTTAAAAATTGGCAGTTGGTATGCAATCGTCCAGTGATATGCCAACCATCCAATCTCGGCTAGTACAAAGCCCCAGGCCAAACTCAAAAATAGTGTATGACTTTCATCGTCATAATTATTCAACACATGTCGAGACACAGCGTAACCGATCAGCCAAGTCAACAATACAACTGGCGATGACATCCAGCCGTAAGCCACGCTAAAAATAGCGGTAATACCAACAGACAGCGCTACACCAGCTTGCAATACAATATAAATTCGTTTTGATTGTGGCTTTAATAGTACTAACCACGCAATATCCAAAACTGCCAGAATACTTTGGAGAATCAATATTTGAGTTTCACTCATGTTAGTTAGCCCTGTTGTATACAAGAAAATTACATAACTAACGCTGACGATAAAACTAACCATATTGGTTTGGATATTAGCAAACCAAAAACGCGGACGAACGGCAAATATACGCCACTTACTTAGCAGGACTAATCCAAATGCCGGATAAACCGATCCTGTTGTTCTGATTAACAACATTAAACCAACAGCTAAAGCCACATTTAAAGCTATATATACAGCTTCGTTCAAGAACGATCGTCTTTTAACAATTTTCAGAAACTCCATATCTGTTACCAGTATAACACGATTAGACCCGCAGTCTAACTAGTGGCTCCAAAAATTATTACAAATTTTACATCACCAGCAACCAAGACGGGCGGCTTAGTTGTCTTTATTGTAACGCTATAAGCCTTTGACAATTTAGCAGCCGTAGCGGCATTACCTGTTCCAATTTGAAAGATTTCAACTTTGTCGTAAGTTCCATCAGGCGCATTATCAACCTTTAATACCGTATACCCTGCTGCTGTTAATTTGTCTGCTTGCGTTTGTCCGTATCCAGTCTGACCAGTACCATTTAACACCTCAATCGGTGCTGCTTCCTTAACTACAGGATCACTAGTAATATTCTTTTTAATAAAGCTTTGAATCTCGCTATAATCATAAATTCCAGCCGAAGGCATAACTACGCTAGCACCAGCGTAATTGCCTGTCGTAACAACAGAATTATCAACACCAACAAGACTTAACATAAATATATCAGCTGTTTTGACTTCACTAGCCACCTGTGCAATCGTCCGTATTTCGGCTTTCTGAATATTTGTGCGTAGATTAGCGCCAAAAGTATCGATTAATTTCATTACTGAAGACAAATTTGTTAGAGTACCAGTTGTCATAGCTTTGTCTTTTAATGCCATCAGAATCTTTTGCTGATTTTTTTCGCGATCAAAATTTGAATTGCCCAAACCATATGTAGGGGCCACATCGCCCCTTGCCATCGACAGATAAAGGGCATGTTCACCATCCAAATGATGCACGCCGTTGTTGTATTTCACCAGATAACAAGTATATTTACAGCGCCAGTCAAAATTACGGTCTAAGACACCTGAGTCACCATTACTTCCCTGAATATCAACGTCGACTCCACCAACTGCATCAACAGCCTCTTTAATAACCGTGTGGTTAACATGAACGCCGTACTGAATATCCATACCAAAGATATTACCAACAAATTTTTGAGTCTGAGTTAACCTATCTTGTTCGGCCTCATCAGTCGTACCATCGTTCACGCAGCTAAAGTACGCATTTATCTTACCCGAGTAACCCGCCGTACAGGCCGTACCATACTTGACATACAAATCCCTTGGCACGCTAAACATATATACATTTTTACTAGTCTGATCAATACTGACGACCAACATTGAGTCAGTCAAATTTGCCCCGTCATGGCCTTTATCATCCTCGGACGTTCCAAGGATTAAAAAGTTACTCCGTCCATTACTATCCTGTTTAAGCGCCTGATTTTTCAGAATATCAAGAAAGCTACCTTGGAAAATGCTATTACCAGCATTATAAAACTTATAAGCCATATAGCCACCGGCCGACAAAGCCGCTAAAATAATCAGTATTATTAACCACTTCACAATACGTCGCGCTAGACTAATTGGTCTTTTAACTTGACCAGCTAGACGACGTCGTTGACGACGACTGAGTTTTTTAATCGGTTCCTTATCGTCATCAATATCATTAAGCGACTCATCGATATCAGATCGTCCCAAGCCACGACCTTCTTGTGGCTCACCAATTGGGCGAGTAATGTCGCCACCGTTAGTATGAAGTGGCCTGTTCTCTGACATATCCGTCAAAGCATAGCGCTTATTTCTTTTATCATGCAAAGAGCCCAGTTGGTCACCAGACCTTCTGGGGATAAAACCGTCAGTAGAGGCATTTTTCTTATTCATAAATACTTATACTACTATACCTAACTTATAAGCATATTAAAACCTTGATATGCATAAGTTTTTCTGTCCATATATTAACAAAAAGTGTATAGTAGTCAGTAGTAATGGATTCAAATTTTTTCAGACGCTACCCCATAATCAAAGATGTTATTGGCATCATTATTTTTGTTGCTTGTGTCGCAATCGGTACTTTGTTAATTAACACATTTGTTTTTCGTAGCTTTAGCGTGGTTGGACCAAGCATGCAAACAACTATGTATACTGGTGATCGATTGATTGTTAATCGACTGGCAGTTACTTGGGCTCAACTTCAGAATAAAACCTACATTCCCGAACGTGGTCAAATTATTGTTTTTAAAAACCCTTTGTTCACAACTGGGGTTAGTGACGAATTTATCGTAAAACGAGTCATTGGGTTACCGGGCGAACGAGTAGTTCTAAAAGACGGCAGCTATACCGTATTTAACAATGAACATCCATACCCGAATAACGGTTTTAATCCGGATGACGCCAATAATGGTGAGCCCGGTAGTCCAACTAGCGGTGTTATTGATGAGGTTGTGCCAGCCGACGAATTATTCGTATCAGGCGATCACCGTCAAGGACAATACTCGTTTGATTCCCGTAATGGACTTGGTACAATTCCACTTTATGACGTTGTCGGACCAGTTGGCATTCGCATTTTCCCATTCGACAAAATACGAATTTTTTAGTTGCCTAATAAATCTTGTAAACGTTCAAATTCTTTTTCGTCTTTGAATTTAATCGTAATTTGTCCAGCGCCCCTGGTGTTTGTTTGGATTCTAACATCTGCTTTCAAATGATTCTGGATGCGTTTGAGTTGTGCTCTGTAAGGTTGTTCGACAATTTTTTTAGGTGAAACAACTTCATGGTCCAAACGATTCTTTTTTAAATCAACCACAAATTGTTCAACTTTACGCGCCGTCCATTCTTCTTTGACGATTTTTGGGAAAACTTTTTCAATTATATCTAAATCTAGCCCAATCAAAGGCTTCGCCTGCCCTTCAGATACCTTACCACTAACCAGTGCATCCTTGACTAAATCAGGTAATTTCAACAGTCGCAATTTATTGCTGACGGCACTCATCGAACGATTACCAACTCGTTTACCAATTTGCTCGATAGTCAGATTAAATTGATCACGCAATTTTAAATAGGCAGTCGCTGTTTCCATAGGATTCAAATCTTGACGTTGTAAATTTTCAATCAATGAAATTTCTAATCTATGTTGATCAGTTAAAGTCCTAACTAGGGCAGGTATTTTATCAAGCCCAGCCTGCTTAGACGCCCTATATCGACGCTCGCCAGCTACAATTTGATAACCACCTTTATATGGTGTGACAATAATTGGCTGCAATACACCATGTTCATCAATTGAATCCGCCAGTTCATCCAGTTCTTCCTGACTAAATTGACGTCGCGGCTGATTAGGGTCAATGACTATTTGGTCAATTTTAATATTACGTAATTCACTCACCATTTGATCTTGCGACGCTGTTGGATCAAATGACTCATCCAACAAGTCAGTTGGAATTAATGATTCAAATCCACGGCCTAAACCATGTTTTTGGCTTTTATTAGATACTGGCACGACTAATCACCTCCTTTGAAAACGCTTTATAGGCACGTGCGCCCTTTGAAAACCTGTCGTAGGCACCAATTGGTAAACCGTGACTTGGTGCTTCAGCTAAACGAATATTTCGTGGAATAACAGTGTCAAATACCTTGCCAGGGAAATGTTTTTTAATCTCTTCGTGCACCTGGCCGCTTAAAGTCGTCCTCGTATCCATCATCGTCGGCAAGACGCCCAGCAGTTCAAGCATCGGATTCATGCCTTTGCGCACCAGTTTCATAGTCTCGAGTAACTGTCCTAAGCCTTCTAGGGCATAAAATTCAGCCTGAACCGGTAATAACACATATTTAGCCGCCACTAGCCCATTAACGGTCAGTAGGCTTAAACTAGGTGGGCTATCGACAATAATTACATCAAATTCACCCGTGCAAGCCTCAATGGCATTTTTTAAACGCGAAAAACGCCTATCGGCTTGTGCAAGTTGTACCTCGGCATTAGCCAAACCAGGAACAGTAGGTGCCAAAAAAAAGTTTTTATAATCTGTCGGCACAATAATTTGGTCCAGAGTAGCTTGCTCAAGAGCCACTTCGGACATCGTCAGTTTTAGATCTTGCTTATCAACACCCAATCCACTAGTTGCATTACCCTGAGGATCAAAATCAATCAACAAAGTTTTTTTGCCAAATTTTGCCAAATAATAAGCCAGATTAACAGCCGTCGTAGTTTTGCCTACGCCACCCTTTTGATTAGTCACTGAAATTACAGTTGCCACGTGTTGATATTCCCTCTCTATTTGAATTCATTATAGCATGAGCACATAAAAAAATCCCCGCAGATTTTGCGGGGATTTTAGTCAGTTATTTGATTGAAGTAATTTCAATCTTGCTGTATTTTTGGCGGTGCCCATTTTCTTTGTGAACACGTTTTTTAGCCTTGTAGCGAATAACGCGGACTTTGTCACCTTTTACGAGGTCTTCGATAACCTTAGCGGTTACTTTAACACCCTTAACGGTTGGCTTGCCGACCTGCGTTTTATCGCCATCGATAACCAACAGTGCATCAAGCGTGAGCTCTTTTGTGCCTTCCTGGAGGAGGTCCACCAGTAGGGTCTCTTTTTCGGCGACAATAAATTGTTTGCCACCGATCTTAACGACTGCTTTTGTCATTTGATAATTCCTTATTACTTTTTACTAATCAATTGTCCACTATAACAGATGTGATGGACTGAAGCAATAGCTTCAGCCGCTATTGGAATTTAGCTATTGGCTATTAGCATGAAACTAATTGCCATCTTCTAATTAACCTACTGTGACTCACTGCCATATTCTAATAGCCATATTCCAATAGCTAACTTAAATTTGTCCGCCACCGTACATCAAAATCACGATAATACTAAACGATATTAATACCATAACTTTATATAATCCATGGTGTCGGCGCCAAGATAAGCGAATAGGACGGGGTAATTTACGTCTGTAGGCATGTGCTAACAAGGCCACTATAATTGCGCCGGATATAAATATTAACCCAACGACCGCTGCAGGAGTAATCGATTTAATCGCAACTGCAAACTGCGTTAAGATATTAATATACCCATTTGATGCTGACACATTTGCAAGTGATGTTGTTGGTTGTTGAGTTACAGTCGCTACCGCTACTGCGGCTGGCTTACCATACAAAGCCACGACTAGTAGTGTTGGTTCACCATTCAAATTTCCACTAACTACCGCAAAACCAACATCTTGATAACTATCCCGCAATAAATTTGCCTTATGTTCAGGTGAATTTAACCAGGCAGTTACCATTGCATCGGTTGATGAAAATCCCTTAGCTAAATTCTCTCCCGCCTCATCGTAATTATAACCAGCATCACCAAACCATTTCCAAGGTTGAGTGCCGTCAGGTGCAACATGGTCCCAATATTGCTTGGCAAACATATCCTGAGCCTTCAAATAAGCGGCTTGATTCAACTGGGGATTTAGCTTCAACGGCAAAACACCTGCGTCCACTCTGGTCTGATTTGTTTGGTCAAGCAAAGCATTAATCGTAATATCCGACTGAATCCCCAGCACATTACCAGTTGTCGCTCCGTTATAACCTAACTGTATACCAATTACTACAAAAGCTAACGCTATTAACCCATAGCCGCGTATTAAATGCGGACGATAACCATTTTTATGATGCGGAACAACCGCCATCTTAATATGATGACGCGTCCGTTTTATAGCTGCCTTTATTAGCTTTCGTTTTTTGTTTGTTTTCGTTTTCACGATGATACTAATATAAAACAATCACAAATAAAAAGCGAGTTATTATTTGTTTCTAGTCTATTTTTTATTACGATTCGTTAATTCATCCATTCTATCGTGATTTAATCCATAGTAATGGGCTATTTCATGCCAAAGTGTATGTTTAATCTGTTCAAATAAATCGTCATCGTTATTGACTGAAGCAATAAGTGAATTTTTGAATAAAGTAATTTTATCAGGCAAAACAAATGAATATCCTGCCCCACGTTGAGTTAGTGGAATACCTTCGTATAAACCTAGCAATAGATGCTGACCATCGACACCTATTTTTTGGCGTTGTTCAAGTGTTGGCTCGTCGGCCATTACAATCGCCACATTATCCAAACCCTTAATATATTTTTGAGGCAATTCATTCATTGCCCTCGTAATCAAAACATCAAATTCTACATCAGTCATATATTAATTATACTTGTAACACTTGTAATATAATACATACAAATAATTCATCCAGGGTCCAACCCTGGATGAATTATTCATCAGCAAAAGAAAACCAGTCAGGATCGTTGTGAATGTCCTGAACAACTTGTTCCCAAAACTCTTCTAGTGATTGTTCGTCAAACTTTTCATCCAACAAAATATCATCCTGTTGACGGTGCGCGTCAGGAATGTCGTCTGGCGACGAGTCAATTTCTTGAAATTGTAGATATTTTAGTAATGACATTTTTGTTTTTGTTAACCTTTATACTTATTTAAGCATAAAAGTTATTAAATTGCAAGCATGCCGTAGTAACTCACAACCTTTGCAACATAAAAGCAGGTATCCTAAACTGTAAGTACTAACTAAACAAAGAAGGAGACCTGCTATGGCCTATTCTATCAACCCTAACCTACCAAAAGCGAGAGCAATTGCAATGCAATTGCT